>JBGSWC010000202.1:0-24380 GCA_041752635.1 Pirellulales bacterium
CGATCGAGCAACAAGAACATTCCTCGTGGGCGAGGACCATCGCCAAATTCTTCGTGATCCATCTGGTAGAAGACAGTCAACCTGTTGTCACACAACGCTTCGTAACAGGCGTCTTCGTCGGTGACGGTAAACGTTACTTTATTTGCCATTATCGGGGTTTCGCGAATGCTTTCATCCAACAGCCGCGCCACTGCCTCCGCTTCAACCGCGTCGTCGTGCGGTACGTTCTGCCGGGCATAGAGTCGCAACCCGGCGACCATATTTTTTGTGTCGCCCAGGTAGCCCGACAGTAATGCGCGGTTGTAGAAGAACAGTGGCGTATCCAGGTGGTCGGGCAGTACCTCATCGCAGGTGGCGGCCGCCTTCCGCCAATTGCCAATTGCCGCTTGCACACAGATCGATGCCATGACGTCTGCCGCTGGGTGATCGGCCGGCAAAAGTCGCAGGGGCCGCCGTTCACGCAGCGGCAGCGGCAGCCCGGTCATTCGATTCATACGAACGAGCAGGTCGAGCCCCCGGCTGTCTTGTCCATTGCTCATGCGGTGGTAGATGAATAGATGTCCCCGCGCGGCCAAGATTTCTCCTGTGCTCAGCAACGAATGAGCTACCGCGCCAACAGCCTCATAGACTCGCTGAGGCACTTCGTGATCGAAAGCCTCGAGCGCGGTCTGTAATCGATCGACAGCCTCTCGGGGCTCACTACGCGCAGCATGTACGAGAGCCTGCAGCGCATTCCCCGTCGGACTGTAGGGCTCTTGTTCGAGAATAGTGGCGATCGCTTGCTGTGCCAAATCGACGTTGCCAAGCGACAGTTCAATGATCGCCTTTAAATCGAGCAACGGCACTCGCTTCGGGTGCTTTGCTAGCGTTGCATCGACGTGCCGCAACGCGGCATGAGGTTGGTCGCCCGCCAATTGGCGATGAATTTTTTCGATGTCGGCCGACAGTTCGTGACAACAGAACTTGAGTTTTTTGCCACTTCCGCAGGGACACAACTGATAAGGGTCGAGTGCCATATCGTAATGATTCCAACCGTCAATATGAGGAAAGATCAGCAGGCGAAGGGCCGCTGGCTTAATGAGCGATGCTAAGCGGTTATTTTACCGGGTTGCCCACCAGACACCAGCCAGAACGTGCTTGCAGTAATTGGCAGATTGCGAGGATTGTATCGGTTTTTTGTATTTTAGCGGTAAATCCTGAACTAACGATTCCGTAAAGTCGATTTACTCCCTAGGTGGACCGTCAGGTTCATCGCCGGGGGGTTCGGCTGTCCGTTGGACAGCACGTGACCGGTTGACAACAACCGACAGCTTTGCCGCAGGTGGCCACACCACTAGCGGCAAACGCGTGACGAGGGAGATTCGACACGTGCGATCTTATCTGCATACATGGCTCACAATCGCGGCACTCGCGGTGCCGTCCATCGCGTTGGCCCAAGGTAATTTAACGCTGCCGCTGCCGACGGCCGACGCCGAACCGGTTGCCATGCCCGATATGTCGGAGTATGCGCCCACCACAGGGTCGGGCGGTACGGGCGAGCCGATCTACACGCCGACGATCACTGACCATTCGGACCCAGGGTTCGAAATGTGCGACTGCGACACACCGCTGTTCGAGAGCACCGGTACGTGGCTGCGGCGAGGATTTTGGTATACCGAGATCGACGCTGTGGTAATGAATCGCTTCTGGGACCGAGATTCTTACCTGCTCGCTGGCGATTCCAACTCGCTGAGCACCAACAACGTATTCGGCCGCGGTTTAACCATCGACGGCAAGCGACCTGGTGCCGAAGGCTCGGTGCGGTTGGCCCTTGGTCGATTTTTGTTCCGCGACACCATGAATCGCGACCACAGTTTCGAATTCAATGCATTCGGCGGTGGCGAGTACGTCGACGAGTGCAACGTGGCGTCCGAGAATCCCAACGGGTTGTTTGTCAACGCGCCGTTTTCTGGCGGTAATCCCGACTTTAGTCGAGCGTCTCAAATGGACATCGACTACTCGAGTCGGTTCAACAGCTTTGAACTTAATTACCGCGTTCGTGGGCGGATGAAACGCGATGCGCTCGAACTGAATCCTTCGGGAACTTGGACGCGCGTCGCGCGACCACAGCGGACTCGGCACTTTTTAGCGGGCATCCGCTGGTTTGACTTGACGGAGACCATCGATTGGACGGCTACCGACGTCTTAACCGCAATGGGCAACGAACAGGGGCAATACGACATCGAGACCAGCAACGACCTGTTCGGAATGCAAATGGGGGGTGGCGTTGTCTTCGAAACCGACCGCTGGAGCCTCGATGTTGGCGGCAAGGCGGGTGTCTATATGAATAGCATCAACGCACAATCGCGCTATGGAGTGACAAACGATCCGACAACCGCGTTTGTCTCCACCGCCGACGAATTCACGCTCTCGTTTCTTGGCGAATACCAGATGATCGCCCGCTGGCACCTTCGTCCCAACCTCTCGCTGCGAGCTGGGTGGCAAATGATGTACGTCACCAGCACGGCACTGGCGCCTCATCAAATTTCGTTTGCTCCAATGGGGGGAAAGGTCACAGAAACAGGCGACCCGTTCTACCACGGAGCTTTGGTTGGATTTGAGGGCTACTGGTAACGATTGTGACAGTTGCCCTGGTTGGACGAATGCTTGCATTTGGATGCACTTTGCCCGTGGTGCGTAGACGAAGGGCTGCGAATCAATAAGCTGAGGGTATCGTCCATCTGCCTCGCCGATCAGGCCGATGATGCGTCGACCTTCGCCACCGTCCCAAAGTCTTATGCAGCGACCATCCTTTCTCGACCGCCAGTCATTCGGCCTGCCCCATTATCTGTGGCTTGCTTTATTGGCTGTCATGCTGCTGGCGGTGATACCGCCAGCGTCGAGGCGGGCGGTGCAAAGTAACAGCAATCGTGCCGAAGACTGGTTGCCGGCTAGTTACGACGAATCGGCCGAGCTCGACTGGTATCGCCAGCACTTTGGCGGCGAAGCCTTTATGGTCGTGAGCTGGGAAGGCTGCACACTCGCGGGCGACGACCGGTTGTCGCTGTTGGCCGACAAACTCCGCCGCGAAAGTGCAAAACGGATAGGAAGCGACGACCCCGCGGCACGCATGTTCTCGCGAGTCGTCACCGGCCGCGAATTGATCGACCAACTGACCGAGCCGCCGGCGAGCCTGTCGCGGGAAGAAGCCATCGCGCGACTCTCGGGGGCTGTGGTTGGGCCGCTGCCGGCAGCTTCGGGCGACGAACAACCAGCCGATGGCCAGCGCATCACATGCCTCGTTGCTTACCTTGGTCCCGAAGCGATTGTCAGCAACAAGCTCATGCGCGTGGCGATCGAGCGCATGGTCGAAATCGCCACCGGCGAGTGCAACATACCGCGGGACTCGTTACACTACGGTGGACCTCCTGTTGACAACGTTACGATCGACATCGAGGCAGAGACGACTCTGCTGAGACTCGCTTGGCTTTCAGGGCTGGTGGGGCTGACACTGGCTTATCTTTGCTTTCGCAGCAAACGAGTCACCGGCATGGTGCTCGCCATGGCGGTTGCCAGTGCGATGCTCAGTTTGGCGTTGGTGTTCTACTGGGGTGTCATCGAAGTCTTCTTACTTGGCTACACAACACCGCGACTTGGTCGTCTCGATGCGGTCATGATGTCGATGCCCGCGGTGGTCTATGTGTTGGGGTTGTCGGGAGCCATTCACTTGGTGAACTACTACCGCGATGCAATTGACGAGGGAGGACGCGAGGGAGCGGTCGAACGAGCGGTCAGCATGGCCTGGGTGCCGTGCGGACTCGCGGCGCTAACAACCGCATTGGGATTGGCTTCGCTGGGGACGAGCGACATATTGCCGATTAAGAAGTTCGGCATTTTCACCGCCGCCGCCGTCGTTGGCACGCTCGTGCTGCTCTACACAGTGGTTCCGGTGGGGCTCCATCGTTTTCCACCGCGATTCAAATCGCGAGTGGCTAGCGAAGCGGGATGGCTCGATCGCCTCATCGCTCGACTTGCAAAATTCGTCGTTGGCCACGCCAGGCTAACCACGGCGGCCTGCGTGCTCGTGGCTAGCTTGGCGGCGCTAGGACTGCTGCGGCTTGAAAGCCGCGTTCAGTTGCTAAAGCTGCTCGATTCAAGCTGCCCACTCATTGCCGATTACGCCTGGCTCGAAGAGCATCTCGGAAATCTCGTGCCGATGGAAGTCATCGTCTCGGTCCCCAACGACCGACAACGTGGTCCCGACGATGTGGCCGACGATGGCAACTTTTATCGCCTGTCGATGTACGAACGATTGCAACTGGTACGCGATGTGGGGACCGCCATCGAGGCGTTGCCACCGGTAGGCCACACACTTTCGGTGGCGACTTTCGCACCTGCCGAGCGCGAAAAGGAATGGTCGTCGTTGCAGGCGCAGCGAAGCTACCGCTATGGTGTGAGCGAACAGCTCGCGAACGCGCGAGGTGAGTTGACCGAGTATTTGCGTTGGGAACGTCCGGCAGCAGGCGAGTCGGCCAGTGAGTCGAGTGAGTTGTGGCGTGTCAGTGCCCGAATCGCGGCATTGGCCGATGTCGATTACGGCAACTTTGTCGAGCAACTTAAAGCCGCCGTATCGCCAGTTCTTCAATCACAGCGTGGACGCGACGCAGTAGTCGCCAAACTCAACGAAGCGGGCAAACAACTTGTCGGAGCTCGCATCGCGATTATTTACCCTGTCGATAAAGTGGGCGACCCGCTCGCCGACGACGCGCCCGAAGCACGGCTCAAAGAGTTGCTCGACGAAGCAGGGGCCAGTTTCACGGTCGATGGTCGTCGAGGGGCGGTGCTGTTGCGCGATTCGCAGCTCGTCACCGAGCAGCCCGACGCATTTCGCGACGCGCTGGCGGCTTTCGATGCGGTGCTCGTAATGTCGCCTCAGGCAGCGAAAGCGGTTGACCTGCTGGGCGAACTTGTGCCGCCAATCGTCGATTTGTCGCAACCGAACGCGACCGCCGATGTGGCGCCCATCGAAGTCACCTACACGGGGGTGGTGCCGCTGGTCTATAAGACCCAGCGCCAATTGCTCATTAGCTTGCGCGAAAGCATGGTGTTGGCGGTGGTGCTCATCACCGGCGTGATGATGATTCCACTGCGGAGCTTCACGGCCGGGGTGATTTCGATGTTGCCCAACGTCTTTCCGATCGTGCTCGTGTTTGGCGCGCTCGGCTGGCTTGGCGTCAAGATCGACATCGGCATTATGATGACCGCCAGCGTCGCACTTGGCGTTGCCGTCGACGACACGTTGCACTTTGTCACTTGGTTTCGCGACGGCCGCGCCGAAGGCCTTGATCGCAAAGCGGCTACACTGCACGCCTACGACCGTTGTGGTCGCGCAATGGTACAGACGACACTCATTGCTGGGCTGGGGCTAGCTGTGTTTGCTGCGAGCACCTTTACGCCGACTCGTCAGTTCGGCCTATTGATGATCACGATACTGGCCGCTGCGTTGGTGGGCGATCTTGTCATGTTGCCAGCAATGCTTGTCGGTCCTTTGGGGCGTTTCTTTGGTTCCGCTGTGACTCCCGCGTCAACGTCGGTGTCCGTGTCATCGGACGCGCAAGTTATCGACATGTCGACCACTAACGAAGTCAACAAATCGGCCGAAGCTAACGTCGAGCCCTCGCAGCAGCATCAAGTGATGCCGCGAGTTAGCCAATCTGTTGTCGACGAAGTGGAAGACCAACTGCCGGAGCTCGCGGTCGACGAAAAGGAATCCGAAGCGACGGAAGTAAGAGTGGAGCGCGAATCGCTACGCCCACACCACTTGGCCCTCCGCAATAAGCTGCGGGCGCTCCGCGGCCAAGAATCGCCAAGTGAGTCAACGACCGACGATCAGTCTGGTGATAATCGCTAATAGGCTCGGTTTCTCGGCTATTTGGCTGTTTTTTGATTCTGGGCAAGGGTGCCCTATAATTCAGAGCGTTGTTTCTGTGTGTGGATGGACGCCTGTATCATGTCAAAACCGATGGTGCTATTGATTGCCTTCGCGATGCTAGCCTCTTCGTGGTCGGTTGCCGACACGATTTACCTGACCAATGGATCGCAGCTTTCGGGTGAAGCGACAGCCGTGCCAGAACCGGAAGATGGTTATCGCGTTGAATTGGCGAGTGGCTTCGCCGTAAAGTTGACAGCCCAGCAGGTCGCCCGAGTCGTGAAGGCTTCGCCGGCCGTGGAACTTTATGTGAATCGCGCGCAATCGGTCCCCGACACCGTCGACGCCCAGTTGGCGATGGCGAAATGGTGCCGCGAGCATCAACTGGCCGACGAATTTCGTATCCACCTAGAGCGAGTTGTCGAACTCGATCCGAATCACGAAGAAGCACGCGGTCTGCTCTCCTACCGGCGTGTTGCCGGCAAGTGGCTCACCCGCGAGCAACAGATGGCCGACCGGGGGATGGTTTATTACGAAGGCAAGTATCGCACGAGGCAGGATGTCGCGCTGTTGACGCGCCAGGCTCACAACGACGACCAACTCGCCGACTGGCGGGGCATGCTAAAGCGTTGGCGGCGTTGGCTCGATGACCGCGATCCCGAGCGCGTCCGTGAAGCTGTGGCGGAGTTCAAAAAGGTCGCCGACCCGATGGCGGCTGAGCCCCTCGTTGAGTTGCTAAAAAATGAACCCGACGCGAAAGTTCGTAGTTTGCTGCTCGAAGCGGCGGCGCGCATCGATCATCAAGCAACCGTCAATGTACTTGTCTTGGCGAGCGTCGAAGATGTCAACGAAGAAATTCGCTATCAAGCACTCGACTACATCGTCAAATCGGGGCGGCCAGGGCTCGTCGCCCCCTATGCGAAGTTACTCAAAAGCTCGCAAAACAACTTGGTAAATCGCGCCGGTGTCGCTCTCGGATCGATTGGCGACAAAAGCGCGATCGCGCCGCTCATCGATGCTTTGGTTACCGATCATAAGCAAGTGATCGGTGGCGGAGGGGGGGGCACTACCACTTCGTTCACGCCCACTAGTGGGGGCTTTTCGTACGGTAGCAATGCGCCACAAGTAAAGCAATATAAGCTACAAAATCCCGACGTGCTCAGCGCGCTTGTCAAACTATCGGGGGGCGAAACCTATGGCTATAACGCTGAAAGGTGGCGGCAATGGCTCGCCACCCAAACCGTCAGCCAACAGGTTAACCTCCGCCGCACTCGCTAACCAAAGTTGGCTCAGTCGTCTTCGTCTAGCTCGTCGTCAAGCGCATCGAGTATCGCGCCCACGACTTCGCTCGGCGACAGCCGATCGGTGCTGATCGTGATGTCGGCGACCTCTTCGTACAGCGGAGTTCGCTCGGCCAACACACCTGCGATCTCCGCAACGACCCCCTGCCCTGTCAAGGAGGGACGTTGTGCAAGGGTGACGTCGTCGGCCGAAAGCCGGCAGCCGAGCACGTCCGGCGACGCGGTGAGCCAAATCACCAGTCCTGTTTCAGAAATGCGCTCGCGCGTTGATTTGTTGAGTATTGCACCGCCGCCGAGCGAGGCCACGATGTTATCGCGCCCGCACAACTGCGCAATTGTCGCAACTTCGCGTTCGCGAAACGCCGATTCCCCCGCGCTGGCAAACATCTCGGCAATCGTACAGCCGAATTCTTGCTCGATGATCTGGTCGCTGTCGACAGCGACTGCGTCGAGTTCTTCGGCCAACAACCGCGCGACGGTTGTCTTGCCGGTGCCGCGATAGCCGATTAGAAAAATTGGTGGAGCCATCAGCTAAATTGCTCAGAGTGGTTGTAAGGTGCTAATCGCGAGTCGGTCCGATTTCGCGACGCAGCGCTCGGCGCATCGCTTCCTTCACGTCGAGCGAAGGACGTGTCGCGGTAAAGACAAAGAACTGCAGTGCCGCTTGCTCGACAAACATGTCGACACCGCTCACGACGCCACAGCCGTGGGACTTGGCGTGCTTGAGCAGCAAGGTCGACTCGGGATTATAGACGGTGTCGAATACGATCATCGAGGGTTTGAGATACGACTTGTTGATTGGCGACTCATCGACGTTGGGATGCATGCCAATGGGCGTTCCGTTGACGATTACGTCGGTCAACGAGGCGTGGCGAGCCGACCAATCGACCGCCTTCGCACCGAACTCCTCGGCAAGTTGGTCGGCTCTGGCGCGGGTGCGGCTGGCGATCGTGACGATGGCCCCTCGTTTTTGGAGTCCGTACAGCAGGGCACGCGAAACGCCGCCGGCCCCGAGCACCAGCACTCGTTTGCCTTCGATATGGCTTTTTTCATCGGGTGCCCCCCCCAACGCGACTTCGAGGCAATCGGTTGCCGCCTTGCAGTCGGTGTTGTAACCGTGCAGCTCGACGCCGCGTCGTACGATGGTATTGCACGCCTTAATTCCTTTGACCATTGCATCGACCTTCGTGAGATGGCGGGCGACGGCAACTTTGTGGGGAATCGTCACACTCAAACCATCGAGTCCCATCCGCGACATGTCTTCGATAAATTGATCGAGTGCATCGGCCGGAACTCGAAAGGGGACATAAACCGCATTTTGCTTCTTGAGCTGTAGTGCTGCGTTATGGACGTGGGGGCTGAGACTGTGAGCGACCGGGTCGGCAATGACACCAAAGACTTTGGTGTCACGGTTAATGTTGTTGTAATGATAGATATTGGTCATCTGGTCGAAGCTAAGCTGCCCCGGCGCGAGTGCTCGCTCGTGGTGAAACGTTGCATAGGTGAATGGCGCGCCGAACTTGCCAACCAAAATCCGCGAGGGAGTTCCGATGTCGCCCATGCACATGCCGACGGTGGGAATCTCGCTCTCTTGCACCATTTCGAGCATCCGCAGATTGTCGTGCGGATGTTGGGCCATTGTCGCAATCTTGACGATGTCAGCCCCCTTGTCGGCGAGCCGAGTGTGAATCTCGCGGAGATCTTCGGGCGTGTTGCGAAAATTGTGATAACTGATAATTCGCTTCGTCGGCCCAAAGCGGCGAATCTGATCGGCAATGTCTTCTTCTAAATCAACATAATCGACGCCTGCGACAATCGCCTCGCGCAGAAGCATCAGCCGCGACTCTTCGTTTCCTCCCCACTTGCCGCCATCTTGCTCGCGTCGGCAAGTAATAATCGCCGGGCAGGGACGGTCTTTGAGCAGCCGCTGGATATTGACGCGACTCCCAATGTAATCGAGCCGCAATTCGACAAGCTGGGCCCCCTGTTCGTGCAGGTGCTTGAACTCAGCCAGCATGTGCTTGTGTCGGCTCCGCCCGATGCTTACGCAAATCATGGTTGTTTGGAGGGGTAGCTGTTGCGAAGTTGGAAACAAATTTTAGTATAACTGTCGAAACGAGTAGCTGGGAGAAAGGGGACGAGGGCCAGGAAACGGGAATCAGGGAAAAACGAGCACTCCTCGGCCCCTGAACGCCGATTCCTGTTTCCGGCGGCTACTGCCGCTGAAACTGCTTATCCAAATCATCACAGCTAAAAACGAGCGCCGTGGGACGGCCATGGGGGCAGTGGTGGTGGTTTTGGGTCAGGTGCCGTTCGGCGAGCAACGCCTGGACTTCGCCGGGGGCGAGGCGATCGCCATACTTCACGGCCGCTTTGCAAGAGATGCTATGCAGCAATTCGTCGACAAGCTCGACCGACGACGGTGACTGTTCGCTCGTTGCCAGTTGGCTGGCGATGCTCGTCACGACGTCGGCTGGCGGCAGGTTTGCCAGCATCGACGGATAGCTCCGCACCAGCACGGTATCACCGCCAAAGGCGTCGATCTCGATGCCCAGTTTCGCCAGCACGTCGCGTTGTTCGAGCAGCGCCTGGCATTCGGTGGTCGAAAGATCAACTGGCTCAGGCACCAACAAACGTTGCGATTCGAGTCCGGCACCCTCGAGTTTGTGGCGAATCTGCTCATACAGTATTCGTTCGTGCAGCGCGTGCTGGTCGATAATTTCGAGGCCGGCCGAGCTTTCGACGATCAAATAGCGATTGTGTAGCTGGATCGCTTTAAACGAGTCGGTGATCGCGTCAGGCTTAGCACTCGCCGCAGTCGAGGCCGCGGGACTGGTTGGCGGGGACATCGGTGGCCTCGCCTCTCCGTTGGCCAACTGTTCGGCCATGCGGCGTTCGCGAAAATCGGCCGGCAGTTCGTGCAGCACAAGCGGCTCGCCAGTCGCTCGATGAGGTGGGCCGATAGAATCGCTTGGTCCATCGACACGTTGGTTGGCCAGTTCGCGTTGGGCCCAACGGACGATCTCGCTCGGCGTCGTCGGCGTGGCCGCCGCGGCTTCGTTTTCGTCAGCAACAGGCGAATCGCTACGAGCGGTCGCGCGTAAGTCGGTCGCCAAAAATTTGCTCCGCAGCGTACTCAACAGTTGACTGTAAAGTCGTCCCCCATCTTGAAAACGGACTTCGAGCTTGGTGGGGTGGACGTTCACATCGACCATGTTGGGCGGCATATCGATCCGCAAAAAGCAGATCGGAAATCGCCCCGTCAGTAGCAGGCCGCGATAGGCCTCGCCGAGTGCATGTTGCAACGAACGATCGCGAATCGTGCGGCCATTGAGCAGCAGATATTGCAGCCGCCCGTTGGCGCGGCTGTGCATCGGATTCGCGACGTATCCACGCAGTTTGACCTGCCCATCCACGCTGGCGACTTCAATCAGCCCACTCGCCAGTTCGTCGCCAAACAGCATCGCAATCCGCTCGTGCCAATCGGTCGTCGGGGCCAAGTCAAAGACTTCGCGCCCGCCATGTGTCATCCGCATGTGGATGGGGGGATTGGCGAGTGCGAGCCGTGTGAAGGCCTCCGTTGCATGCCCCACTTCTGTCTGCGGCGTTTTGAGAAACCGCTCGCGAACCGGCGTATTGAAGAACAGGTCGCGAACCTCCACGGTCGTTCCGATGGGGCACCCCGCCGGTTGCGGAGCGTGTACTTGGCCACCAGTGACCAGCATCTCGGCACCCGACTCACTGCCTGCCGTCCGGCTGCGGAGCATGGTGCGGCTGACTTCGCTAATACTGGCGAGCGCCTCGCCGCGGAAGCCCATCGTTGCAACCGAGAACAAATCGTCGGCCGTAGCGATTTTGCTAGTGGCATGATTGGTCACAGCGAGTTGCAGTTCGTCGACCGCGATGCCACAGCCATTGTCGGTGACGCGAATCAGTTGCCTCCCACCCTGCTCCAGATGCAACTCGATCCGCGACGCGCCCGAATCGACCGCGTTCTCGAGCAGCTCTTTCACGACACTCGCCGGCCGCTCGATCACCTCGCCGGCAGCGATCTTGTTCACAACGCTCGAGTTGAGGGGGAGTATGGGCATGGCATTGTGATGGACAAGTGGCTGTGATTTAGGGGGATGGCGAAGTAGGACGGCGAGCTATGCTGGCCAAGGCAATCCCTAGTCTCCAGCCCCCAGCACCGTTAGCCCCTGTTACTTCTCTTCCTCCTTAATCCTTCGATATAGCGTCCGCTCGCCTATGCCGAGCATTCGGGCGGCCTCTTCGCGATTTCCGCCGGTGACCTTGAGCGTTTCGTCAATGAACATCTTCTCGATCTCGGCCATCGGTTTGCCGACCAGCGCGTGCAGCCCGTCGTTTGCATTTCCGCCCCCTTCGCCTTCGGGGGGCATGAACTGCGGCGGCAGATCGTCGAGGTCGAGCACTTCGTCGTAATCGACGACGACCATGCTCTCGATGGTCCCACGCAACTGACGAACATTGCCGGGCCAGTCAAAAGCCATCAGCCGTCGCCGAGCCGCAGTCGTCATGCTGCGAATTTTTTTGTTGTGCCGCGAGGCGTATTGCTGTATGAAGTGTTCGATCAAGAGCGGAATATCCTCCCGTCGATCGGCCAGCCTCGGCAGTGTGATTGTGATGACATTCAAGCGGTGGAAAAGGTCTTCGCGAAACGTGCCGGCAGCAATCGCGTCGTCGAGATTACGATTGGTGGCCGACAGAATCCGCACGTCGACCTTGGTTGGTTCGTTGCTGCCGACGCGCGTGATTTCGCTACTTTCAAGCACCCGCAGCAGTTTGATCTGCGTCGCCACCGGCATGTCACCGACTTCGTCGAGAAAGAGCGTTCCGCCGTCGGCGTATTCGAACTTACCGACTCGGTTGCTCGATGCATCGGTGAAGGCCCCTTTAACGTGACCGAATAATTCGCTTTCGAGAATGTTTTCGCTCAGCGCGGCACAATTGAGCCCGACAAACGGGCGGTCTTTTCGCGGGCTGTTTTGGTGGATCGCTTGAGCGATCAACTCTTTGCCGGTGCCAGTGTCTCCCTGGATCAGCACCCGGGCATCGGTCGGCGCTATCCGCCGCAGACGTTCGATCACATCGCGCATGGCTTGGCTATTGCCGATCACTCCCTCGAAGCCAAATTTCTCATCGAGACGGCGATTTAGCTCGGCATTAGCCCGCCGCAGATGCTGGCTGCCAGACGCTTTGTCGACCACCGCGCGTAGCTGCTTGAGATCGAGCGGCTTGAGCAAAAAGTGAAACGCCCCTTGCTGCATTGCCTCGACGGCCGACTGCACCGTTCCATGCCCTGTGACCATCACCACTTCAGCATCGGGCAGAAATTCCTTCACCTCGGCAAGCAGTTCGAGCCCCCCCATGCCGGGCATTTTCAGATCGGTCACAACGATCTCAAAAGGCACCCGCCGAGCCGCTTCGATTCCATCTTTACCCGAGAGGACCGTCGTGCAATCGTATCCCAGTGGCGTCAAACTGTCGGCGATCGTCTCGGCGTGCGCACGATCGTCGTCGACGATCAAAACTCTGATCGGAGGGCCGGCCTGGGCTGTCGTTTTCGTCCGTGACATGTCGATCGATGATAAAGAGAAAGCGATCCGTTGGGGAGGTGCCGGGGCCTGAAGATTTCATCTACAGAGAGTCTTTAGTCTTCCGTTATCCGTGTTGTTGCTTCGCGAAGTTAGCTAGACGCCACCGATTTCGTGACCTTACAACGGATCACTGATAACGGACCGACTAATCCTCGACAACTTCAATCGGTCGCTCCAGCGGCAACGTGATGATCACTTCTTTGTTCGATGGCAGGCGGGGCGGGGCGGGCAGCGTCACAGTGAATCGGGTTCCGTGGCCAATCTCGGTTTGGACAGAAATCGTGCCTCCGTGGGCTTCGATGATCTTAAGCGTGGTGGGCAAACCGAGTCCCGATCCGCCACTCTTGGTACTGTAAAATGCATCGAACATGTGGGCGGCCGTGTGGTCATCCATGCCGCAACCAGTGTCGATCAGATGGACCACCGCGCGTGTCCCCTCGCTGGCGGTGGCAATCGTCAACTGCCCCCCCTCGGGCATGGCCTGCTGTGCGTTGATCAGCAGATTGAGCAGCGCCCCCCGAAATGCCTCGCGATCGAGCAGCACTTTAGGCAACTCAGGATCGAGAAACCGGTTCAGTACCACCCCGGTTGCGTCAGCCTGAGGCTCAAAGAATATCAGCGCTTCTTCAATTTCGACATTCAAGTCAGTCGGTTGTAAGTGCAGCTCGCGAACTTTGGCGTACGAAAGAAAATCGTCGAGCAGTTGCTGCAATCGCTGCGTCTCTTGCTGCATCGTCGCCAGTCGGCGGACGACTCGTTGGTTCGACGGCGTCGGGGCCGACTCGAGTTCTTCGGCCATGAGTTGCAAGTTGAGCCGAATTGTCGACAACGGATTCTTGATCTCGTGCGCGAGCGCACCGGCAAGCCGCGCGATCTCGGTATACTGTTGCATCAGCCGCTCGACGGCGGCGGTTGTTTTGTCGCCTGTCGACATAATGCGCGCTGGAAACGAAAGAAACCGCTTGCGGCTGATCCGCAAGCGGCGTGAATGGTCATTTGGAACCGGTCTGAACCTACGCCTTGGCAGGTTCGGGGGCGGTACCTTCTTCTTCGAGCATCACGGCTTTACGGCTCAGTTTGACGCGATCTTGTTCGTCGACAGCGATCACCTTCACCTTCATCCGATCGCCGACTTTGCAGATGTCGCCAACGCTGCTGACGTAATCGTTCGACAGCTCGCTGATGTGACAGAGTCCATCTTTGCCCGGCAAGATTTCGACAAACGCGCCAAAGTCCTTTACGCTCGTCACTTTGCCTTCGTAAATGCGGCCCACCTGCACGGTTGCTGTCATTGCTTCGACGCGGCCAAGACCCGCCTTGAGTGAATCTTCGTTGTCGGCGGCGATCGTCACCGTGCCATCTTCGTCGATGTCGATCGAGCAGCCGGTGTCCTCCTGTATGCTGCGAATGTTCTTGCCACCCGGTCCGATGAGCATACCGATCTTATCGGGAGCGATCTTCGTACGAACGAGTCGCGGCGCGGTCGCCGAGGTTTCGCTTCGCGGACGGGGGAGTGCCGATAGCATCGCCTTGAGAATCTCAATGCGAGCTTCGCGCGACTGGGCGAGCGTGCCTCGCACAATCTCTTCGCTGATGCCGTTGATTTTGAGGTCGAGCTGAATGCCGGTGATGCCGTTTTGAGTACCGGCAATTTTGAAGTCCATGTCGCCGAAGTGATCTTCGTCGCCGAGAATGTCGGTCAGCAGCACATGCTTGTCGCCTTCCTTTACGAGACCGACCGAAATACCGGCAACCGGATTCGTGATGGGGACACCAGCAGCCATCAAGCCGAGCGTCGCGCCGCAAACGCTCGCCATCGAACTCGAACCGTTCGATTCGAGAATGTCGCTGATGACACGAATTGTATAGGGAAAGGCATCGTGCGAGGGGAGAATCGGGTTGACGCTCCGCTCGGCGAGCAGCCCGTGGCCACTTTCGCGACGACCGGGGCCGCGCATCGGGCGGCACACGCCGCCCGAGAACGACGGGAAATTGTAGTCAAGCATAAACCGCTTCGAAAATTCTTCGAACAACCCATCGACCCGTTGTTCGTCGCGACCGGTGCCGAGCGCGATGGTAATGAGCGCCTGCGTCTCGCCACGTTGGAATAGAGCAGACCCGTGGACTCGCGGCAGCAAATCGACTTCGCAAGTAATCTCACGCAAATCCTTAGGACCGCGTCCGTCGGGGCGAACGCCTTCGAGAATCGAATGGCGGATGACCTTCTCTTCGAGATCGTGAAACGCCTTGGAAAACGACGAAGTTGTGTAGGCTCCCTCAGCGTTGGGATCGGGAATCAATTCGGCCAGCGCCTGTGCCTTAATGGCCCGCACTGCGTCGGCACGATCTTGCTTGCCTGATATGAGCTTGGCTGACTTTAGCTGATCATAAAACTTACCAGCGAGTACATCGTACAGCCCGTCGGAAACGGGGGGCGTATACTCCGCTTTCTTGACGCCGACCTTGTCGAACAATTCTTGCTGCAAATCGCAAAGTTCACCGATCACCCGGTGAGCTTCCATTAGTGCGTCAACCATTTTGTCTTCGGGCAACTCGCGGGCGAAACCTTCGATCATCAAGATCGCTTCGCGGGTGCCACTGACGATCAAATCGAGTTCGCTCTCTTCGAGTTCTTCTTGGGTTGGAAAGGGGACGAATTGATCGTCAATTAAGGCCAATCGCACCGAACCGAGCGGGCCGAGAAATGGCATCGGCGATAGACCAAGTGCCACGGCTGCACCGTTCATCGCCAGCACGTCGGGATCGGTCGTTCGATCACTCGCCAGTACCGAAGCTTGAATCTGTACCTCGTCTTGAAAACCTTCGCTGAATAGCGGGCGAATGGGTCGGTCCATCAGTCGCGCAGTGAGAATTTCGCGGGTTGTGGGGCGACCTTCGCGCTTCAGAAATCCGCCTGGGAACTTGCCCGCAGCCGCTTGACGTTCGCGGTAGTCACAGGTCAACGGAAAGAAGTCGATACCTGGTCGCGATGGTCCCGTGGCCGACGCAACCAAGACGACTGTGTCTCCCATTTCGACCGTACAGGCTCCGGCCGCCTGCTTGGCGAGCGCTCCTGTCTCGAAAGCGATGGTTGCATGGCCAATTTGCTTCTCAACACGTATACGATTCAGCACTTTTTTTGTTCTTTCCCATTGGGCGACGACCACTCCAAAAAAACAGAGCAAATCAACCCACGAAAGAAGTTGCTGAGTGACTGGCAACATTCATTGCCAGCCATTGCTACCATCCAAGCAAGCGAAGCTCACCATTTTTCTTTGGTAAGCTTTGATGAAAAGCAAGGCGACGGAACACCCGCACTGGCCAAATCGAACAAGTCAATTCGCGGGCGAGAAGGCTCGCATCGCGAAGCTAGGTGACAGCTACTTGCGAATTTCGAGACGGCGCAGCAAATCGAGATAAAGCTGTGGGTTCTTACTCTTCACATAGTCGAGCAAACGCCGGCGACGGCTCACCATTCGCAGCAAACCCCGACGACTCGAATAGTCCTTGGAGTGCAACTGCATGTGACGAGTCATCTGGCTGATGCGACTGGTGAGCAGCGCAATTTGTGAAGCGGGCGAACCACTATCGGTCTCCCCGCTTCCGAACTCGCCGATCAGCTTTGATTTTTGATCCGATGTTAGCGACATATATTCCTTGAACCTGCGGCTTTCGTCCGGCCTCCTTACGACCCCTGTTTCTTGCTGGGCCCCTGTTTCCTGCTAGGGGGAGCACCAACTCCTTTCGCGGGCCACCTTTGTGGCCATCGCAAACTACAAATACCCAAAAAATAAACGACGTTTCTAATACTTACGCACTGCTTAGCCCAGAATCTTAACTGGCGGCCGGGTGATTGCAACCCCCGGAACGTCGGAAATCGGCTTGTTTTGCCAACGCGAACCCCGTTGGCTCGGAGTTTTGTGATCGGGCCTGCCGGAAGCCGAAAGAAATCGCGATTTTACTGATTGTAAGCCGAACATTTGTGGTTTACGATACGCGAACCTGATGGTTGCGCGTATCCGCGTTTCGCTTCGTTTTCTCGTCTCGAATCGGAGTCGCGCTAATGTACCCGCACATCTCGGTTGCTGTTGGCAACGCATCGGCATTTTGTCGAGCCCGACAGATGCACCACACCTTCGCTCGCTATTCTCGCTGGCGATGCGGGCTATTCGCAAGTTACTGGGCCGTCGCATTGGCGGTCGTCTCGACCGCGAGTGCATTCACGGTGAATGTCTCTGGCAATCTTCAATGGGCCGATGGCCAGGGCAATTTGCACAACGCCCGCGGCATTCGCACCGAGGTTTGGAGCATCGACCTCCTGGGCACCCAGACCATGGAGTTCACGACCAATGCAGATCTCGATGGCAACTATTCAGGCTCGTTTGAGTCGCTAGCCCCTGGACTACTCGACGTTTACCTACGCGTTTATGCCCAGAATTCGGCCGGCTTTGTTTCGCCCGACGTGTTAGTTAGCAACGCTCCCGACCCAGCGGCGACTTACTTTCTGCAAACGCCGACGACGGGCGTGGGCGCCGGGGCGAATATGATTAGTGCTAACTTTACGAATGCGACCGACGCCGGGCGAGCCTTTGGTGTTGTCGACATGATGCTCGTCGGCGCCCAGTTTGCGACCGATGTTCGCGGTGCTGCTCTGCCGGCGCTACCAGCGAGATTCCCCCACTCGCCACCACCCACACCGAACACCTCGTTCTTCAGTTCGACATTACAGAGCATTTATGTTTTGGGAGACGATCGCTGGGACTGGGATGTTACCGGTCACGAATACTCCCACTACCTGCACAACCAAGATCAGCTAACTAACAGTCCGGGCGGTTCACACACCTTTGGCGTTTCAAACATTCCCGGCACGGCGACAAACGCCAACAACGAAAAAAGCATGGGGGCTCGCCTTGGATGGAGTGAGGGAGTGGGCAACTACATGGGAGTTGCGATGCAACTGGTCAATCCGGTTGCCAATAAATTCCCCACGATGTTGCAAGCATTTGGCGACACCAGCTATACCGACACCATCGATGCAACGGTCGATTTCAGCCTCGAGGGGACTGCGGGATCGGGCATGGCGGGCGAAGGCGAAGAAGTCGCCGTGGCGCGCATTCTTTGGGATCTGGGCGACGCCAAAAACGAAGCCCACGACCGGGTCGCGCGCGGACATGTCCAAGTCTACAAAGACCTTGTTGCCGCTCGCAATCGCGTCCGCACCGAAGCGGGCGACAACTCGCTCAGGTTGGCGACACTCCATCATGTCAACGATTACTATATGACCGACGTTGCGACCACCGACCAAGATCGCGTTGATTTTGGGGCCATTTACGAGACTTACACTGTCTCACCCCATCCAACCGGCGCGTTGATCGGCAGCACTGTCAACATCCTCGCTGACCCGATCACCTTCGACTGGAACCGCCAGAACAATAATGCCAGCGACACCTTTCGTCTGATGGTTTGGAACGACGATCTTACGACCCGGCTCATCGATAATTTCTTGATTCCCGGCGACGTGACGACCTACACGCTCACCGAAGCACAAAAAATGCTGCTAAAGCCCGAAATTGGCAACATACTCAACTTTGCAATCATCGGTTCCGACTTGCTCGACTCAGCCGGCAATGCCTATGCCGGAATCGAAGCGACGGGGAACTACTGGAGCGACGCTTACCAATTCACCGTGGTGACAGAGCCAGCGACGGCTGGTTTGCTGGCGATTGGGTTGCTGGGCATCGTCAGTATTCGCTGGTCGCAACGACCGAGCTTGGCCATTCGCCCTCGCCGCTTAGGTGCGAGCTATTAACCCATTCCATCACCACCAAAACAGCCGGACTCAAACCATCGCTTTCCATAGTCTGAGTAAGGAAACGCCACGGCACGTTGAGCAGTGCATCCTAAGCATGTCCTATTCGCTACCTCGAACGGTGCCTCTGCAACAATTATCGGCTACGTCGAATTGCCGGCAGTGGGGCGACTTCAGCATCTCGATAGGTTCGACTAGCAGACCAACTCAGTCGACTTGGCTCGCGACGGCGAGTATAACCGGAAGGTATTGGCCCTCGTAGCTCAGGGGATAGAGCATCGGTTTCCTAATTCAGCAAGGCGCATTTTTGAAATCGCTTAAAACGCTTGTTTTATAGCCTCAATCGCAACTTCGGGCTCTTGCCAAAACCCCCAAAAAGGCCCCAAAATGCCACCTGCAGGTGTCAGTGACACCCGATGACACCGAAGCCAATGGCGACATCGAATTCTTCGTTTAGTTGACCAATCGGACAACGACAATGGTCAGTTCAGTCGACGCGATCTAGCACCGGTCGCGCTGAAAACCAGTCGATTGCGCTTCTTTTGTCGCAACGCGTTCCGCAACCACAATGAGCGATTATCTGTAGAGACCGCGGTGGGTCTGCGCACATGGCAAGATGAAATGCGTGCGAAAACTCGATGTCCGGCGACAGCGCACAAGCCTGAGCAAGATGCTTCAGCCGTTCTTCTGTCTTGCCTCGCTCCCGCGGCTCCGTGAGCATGCGAACAGAGGACGCGGGCTGTATCCCGTATAAGCAGATTTAACCCGGACCAATCGCCACCCACATGGCCGACAATCCGGGACGCACTGAAATGGCCGAACCGGCGTCGCAGGTCGGCGACGGCATCGTCGCCGCACTCAAGGCTGGCGATTTCCACCTGTGGCCCGACTCGCTGTCGAAACAAATCGGCGGACACTTTCGCCACTTCGCCGAGAATGTGATCGAGCCGCCTGTCGGAGGGGTGAGCGATTGCGAGCCGATCATTGTTCGCTCGCCGTCATGTTTCGCCCGTGAGGCTCAGATCAATATCGTTCTTCCCCGCGTCGATGGTCAGCGACAAGTCGCTGGTGTGTAGCGATTGAAACTTGATTGGTATCGGGCTGTCGTCCCTCGTTGGAACGATGTCGATTGGTGGCCGCGCCGACGCTGCGAAGTCGGCTTCGGTCCGTCCTTGCTTGACCGCCTCTTCGGCTTCGGAGATCGTCGGAGCGAAGTAAACGCGATAGGTCCCCGGTTTAACACCCTCGCTACGACCGGGTGTCACCAATCGGAATTGCCCATCGTCGGCGACAGCCGCGATTGCTTGCGGTCCGCTACTCGGAACGAAGTAAACGTTGAACCCACCAACCGGTTGGCCGCTTGCAGGGCATCGATATTGGCGGGAGCGATGGCGGAGAAGAACTCAGCGACAACCACCGCATCGATTCGTTTGCCGGACAGGTACTGGCAAGCCTCCTGACGCAACTCGCCTTGCAACTTCGCGCATGTATATTGAAATCGCCCCTCTTTGTAGGCCAGGGGCCTCACGGAGCCCCTGCGTCGCTACCACGGAGGTTTCGGGCGTGCTTGCCGAAAAGAACACGTGGAAGTGACAACGCACGCTACGGAGCTCCGAGGGGGCTCTACGCGGGCGGGTTCGCTCGCCAGCCAAGCTTACGATTCAACGCTTCGACTGTTCAGCCTCCTGATGCTAGCAGCCAAAGATATTTCTAACGTCAAGAAAATGTATGAGGTGCAAACACCGGTCGAATACTGCAGCACGGGGCGGTTAAGGTCCACTTATTTTCGCGGAGAAGCTGCAGTCGCACCTTAAAAGGCCAATCGGGGGACCACCGACGCCCCAACGCCACTACCATAGTCACAGGCGGGTGGTTTCCCACAAAACGCCCCTGAGCCTCGGCATCAAGTCGTAAGCAGTGATTTGATGTCGCATCCAGTCAATCACGGCGTCCTCAGCCCGCTGCTCCACCGGGATTCGTTGCGTGCCGGCTCGGGCTCGAAGGACTTTGACTTCAAAGGCGTGTGTCAGACGGCACGAACAAGTATCTTGAGTACCATCGGCGGAACGTGTTCCAGGGGGCGATAGGTGAGAGCAGAGCGATCGGGATGTGCAATCGGTTCGAATTGGCCTAACCTGATGGATTGTCGCCCGATGTTTGTCTCCCAAGAAAAAATGAGGCTAACCGATGCTGCGAAGCATTTTCGTTCTCACGCTTTTTGTGGGTACCACGCAAGCTGACCCGCTCTCGGTGCTCTCGTGGAATGTCGAGTCGGGCGGGGCAGACCCCGCCACTATCGCTTCCGAGCTTTCTCGGCTTCCCCGTGCCGATGTGTTTCTTTTCCAGGAGGTCGCACCTTCTGATATCGGCCGTTACGCCGCCGCCATCAGGCAAACTCATGCCGAGAGCTACAAGTGCTATCTTGGCTCGCTGGGAGGGTCAGACCGGCTGGCGATTATTGTTGACGAGGAGTTGTACCGGGTTCGCGAGTTCACTGAGCTTTTAAGCTTCGAAGAGTTCACGTTGGACGACTGGCAACACAGGCCTCCTCTGGTAGTAAAGCTTGAGCGAAAGAGCGACGGGTTTGCGTTCCTGTTGGTCAACGTTCACCTCGCTGGGGCTAATGCTGATTTGCGGACCAACCAAGCAAGAGGTCTCAGAGCATGGGCGGCCGCTCAGAGCCTTCCCATATTTCTGGTGGGGGTCTGCAACTTCGAATACGAATTTGAAGCCAAGCGAGGGAACGAGGCCTATGATGCTTTTATTGAGGGGAACGTGTGGCGTCTGCTTGAACCCCTGGTCTGGCTCGATACCAACTGGGCCGATAGCGACGGTGACGGAAGGGACGATTCGCCGAAGACGTGCCTTGATTTCGCAGCCATGGCAGCGAAGAACGAAGCTTTGCGAGGAGATTGTCGGATTTTACTTCGGGAAAATGACTTTCCCGACACGGACGCGACGAGCGACCATCGGCCGATCTACGTCACTGTGAGTGATCGCAGGCGGCCGGAGAGCTCGAAGTTATTCCCGCTCAATTCGCGTTAAGATCAGGGGCCTCGTCAGCACGTTTGTGGCGATGACTGGAAATCCGGCCGGCTCGATGGTAATTTCGGCTCAAGCCAAACACGGAGGGTCGAACTTCCGCCATGGTGCACGCGGCTCGTTGTGGAATCTCCAATACGTTACCTCGTCTGCAGTAGTTTGTCCCGATGGAAGATATTGGCTCCTTTATCGACCGCATCGTCAGCCAGGAGAAGGTCCATGGGAAACGATTGCGGGCGCTCATTGAGCAATCTGACCTTGGCGATGCACTGCGTGACATCCAAGACACGATGCTGCGTTCCTACGAGCCAGAGCAAGTTGGCAGCATTAGTGGTGAAGACTTTAGGTCGCTCATCAAGGAGTATTCCGAAAAGCTGGTTTTCATGTCTAATGAAGACCAGGGGCAAGTCGCGGACCTATTACTTGCCGTTGGCGAACAGCTGCTGTTGGACGCCGACGCCCTTGCTCGGTGCGATGTTCCTTCCAAGCAAATTTATTACTTGCTGCGAGCACTGCCACGGGATGTCGCTTTGCGGTTCATCCACGAATACGGGATACAGCCCGTTTCCTATGTTCGCATGCTCACGGAGCCGCGGGAGCGAGGCAAGACAGAAGAACGGCTGAAGCATCTTGCTCAGGCTTGTGCGTTATCGCCAGACATCGAGTTTTCGCACGGATTTCATCTTGCCATGTGTGCGGACCCGCCGCGGTCTCTACAGATAGCCGAAGCAGCACTAGAAGACGGATTCAAGCCAACACATGCTGCGTCTCTTGCATCGACCTCGACGCCCACCGCAAGTTTTGAAACGGCACGCTTTCTCAAGAACGCCCACAACAACCTGTTCTCTGACAGTCAGGTCGTAAGACTCGCGACCTCAAAGAACTTTCTGCTCAGCTTGGAGATCGCATTGCAGCTCACAAGCAGGGGCTTTTCGGGCTACGACGGGGTTCACATCGGCACAACCGATAACCCCCAACTCTCTAAAGAGGTCGCCCTGCAAGCGGTGGAGTATGGTTTTGATTTTACGCACGCAACGGCGATTAGCTGCGGGGCAGATAGAGTTAACACTCTTCAGAAAGCCCATTTCCTCATCACTCTTGACGGTTCGCCTTTCAGCAAGGATGAGATCGTGAAGATGGTTCGCTATCCGCAGAGGGCGGCGGAGCCGCTTGAGCTGCTCGCAAGGCATGGCTACCGATTTCCTGACGTCGAGGCCCCCCCAACAAAAGAAGATAAACTGCTGCTGCGTGCCTTCAAGATCGTCAGAAAAGTCCGTGGGGGACAACAACCTGAGTTCCTCTCGCTGTTCCTCGACAGAGATCAGCAAAGGCAAGCGACCCGGCAAATCGCGAAGGAATCGCGCAGAGGGGAGTGGCATCTCCAAAGTCTCGAAGCGTTTGCCTTTCCCTGCATGGAAGGCCCCCGTTCCCGAGCGACCCCCGAACAAGATGCGAAGCTCGTCGAACTGGGGCAGATTCTGTTGAGCCCTGATGCGAGCTGCCGCGCGAGAGCCCATCAACTCGTGCTTAAGTGGCTCAAGCCACTGGTTGCCGACTACGTGGGACACGAAGACACGAGCCGAGCAGAAGCCGCGATGGATATGCTTGTGCAGGTGGGGACGAACTTCAACCCCTACAAGCTTTTTGAGAGAGACGGGGCGACTCAATGGTATTCGGCAGTCGATTACGTTCAATCAAGCTTCAGAAGATTTGAGATTAGCTACCAGAAGAAGTCTCTGTCGCTACCGACCCGTCAGGCCATTCGGCGATACTACAGCATTAGAAAGCAGCACCGGGATGCAGGCGATGAACCAACCGCCGATTTGCTTCTCGCTCAGCTGAAGGAGGAGGGAGTTTTAGACGCCGACCTTGAGGGCGTGAGGGGCTTTCTGGCATCGATTTCGAACGAGTCGCTTGATGTCGCGGCACGATGAGAAGTTCGAGGCGGAATGGAATGACCAGGCATGCGACATAGCGTGGTTGACGCTTAGCGATACACGTTCACCGCCACAACCTTCGCCTCGACCTTGTCGTCGATGATGACCTTGCACCCTGGCCGAACATCCCGCCACCGCTTCACGCCAATCGGTCGCAATCGCTTGCTGCTGCGGTCGCGCCATACGATCCACTGCCGGCCGTCAGTCAACTCGATCGACAGAGCATGGCACGTTTCGAGATCGACCGGGCCTGTACAATAGCGATCGCGGCCCACGCCTTCGGGTAGTTCGTTGGTTTCCATGCCCACGAGACTAGCGGCGCGGGTGGCCAATTCCGACAAGAAACTGCATCTTGCGGCTAAGTATTCTAGCGACTCAATAGGTTGTGTCTCTTGTCGGCCGTGCTACGGCTGTGGACGGCGGTGGAGTTTCACGCCGATGTAATTAGCGACTAGCATCGGCCTGTTCATCGGAGGCCAGCTTTCGACAGTTCTCGTTGATTCCATTTGGAGTAAGGCTCCAGCCATAACAGGAGTCCGCGATTTGAACCCGAGTCCCGCCACCACATAATCGGCACCGTCTCATTTGTAGAGAAATCAACCTGTGGAATGGCCTCAAGATGCAAACTGACAGCCTTGCCATTAGGGACCCAGTTAGGTGCTTTGTAGTCGAAAAAACTTTCGGACTCAGTATGCACTGACAAGCGTGGGGAGCTGTTATCGGTGTAAACGAAGTAGGAAAGTATTACGTCTGCCCCATCACGCC
>JBGSWC010000203.1:0-4986 GCA_041752635.1 Pirellulales bacterium
GGCTCGGCTCGTCGCGTAGTCGCGGACCCAGCGCAGGCGGTTGTTGGCGATGCGTGGCGTCCCCCGGCTGCACCGCGCGACTTGGTGGGCGGCGTCGGCTTCGACTTCGACCTTCAGCACCCGCGCGTTGCGATGCACAATCTGTTCGAGTTCCGCCTGCGAATAAAAATCGAGATGCTCGCGAATCTGAAAGCGATCACGCAAAGGTGCCGACAGCAAACCGCTGCGGGTGGTCGCCCCAATCAGCGTGAAAGGACGGAGCCGCATGTTAACGGTCCGCGCGTTGACACCTTCGCCCAGCGTGATGTCGATGCGAAAGTCTTCCATCGCCGGATACATGAACTCTTCGACCGTCTTCGGCAAGCGGTGAATCTCGTCGATGAACAACACCGAGCCTTCCTCGGCATTGGTCAGGTAGGGCAACAGATCTTTCGGCGCCGCGAGTGCCGCGCCGCTGGCGATCTGAAAGTTGACCCCCATGTCGCGCGGGATGCACGTCGCGAAAGTCGTCTTGCCGAGTCCCGGCGGGCCGTCGAGCAAAATATGCCCCAGCGGTTCTTGCCGCTTGCTGGCGGCGTCGACAGCGATGCGTAATCGCTCGGCAACGTCGTTCTGGCCGATCATCTCGCGCATGTGCTGCGGACGCAGCATCTGGTCGTCGGCACTTTCGTGGCCTTCGCCCTTTGGAGTGTCAGTCATCGAGCTAAGAGTCTGAATGCTCGGCAGCGGCGCACTTGCCGCTTTAGCGTCGTCGGCCGAGAGGAGCTTTTCGCGAGGCATGACCGTACGTGGTGTTGGCTTTGAGATCGAGCGGTGAACAAGAGTCTACCACACTTCCAAAGAATGTAGCCACCGAAAAATGTAGCCGCCGTCGCCTAGACGGTGGATTGTGGCGAGTGGGCGTCCACCGTCTAGCCGACGGTGGCTACATTGCCGCCTTCATTGTTCAAGAAGCGGCTTGGTGGGGCATCATCGCCGCGGGGACCGGCAGCACAATCGGGTCGCGGACGACAGGGCTCACTCGCGATCCGACGCGACTGAGGAACGCGGCGAGCTGCGAATAATATTCGGGGGTCGGCGGTTCGTTATGACGTCGCTCGGCGATTTCGTAAAACTGCTTTTGCTGGCTGGGACAGCGATCAAACAGTTGCTTCGCCAATTCAATCGGCACCACTTCGTCGATCGTGCGGTGACTTTGGAAGAATGGACCGTGATATTGCTCAATGCGTGCCACCGAATCGTAGCGATCACGCATGAAAAGCCGTACTGGAAGCCAGGGATAGTTGTAGCGCGCCGCGTCGACCATCCGCGAGAAAGTCGCGTCGACAACCAGCGCCCTCGCCCCGCGTTCGGCGGCAACAGCCGTCAGCACGCCGCCGCCGAGTGAGCGACCAACCAGCACAATGTCATTGGCCAGCAGCCCCGTTCGCTCGGCCAGCCATTGCTGTGCACTGAGCGCGTCTTCGATCAAGCCCCGTTCGGTCGGTTTTCCGGCACTCAGCCCATAGCCGCGATAGTCGAACACGAGCACGGTGGCCGAGAGTGTCGACTGCAACCGCAGCACCGCGTTCTGGGCGAGGCCCACGTGCTCGTTGTTGCCGTGGGCGTAGAGCACAACGTGCTTCGGATTGGGATGAGGCACAAACCAACCATGCAACTGGGTGCCATCGGCCGAATTAAACCATACGTCTTGTTTGTCGATCCAACGCGGTTCCCAATCGCCCCGTTTCACGGACGGCGCGGGGTAGACCAGAGATCGTTCGATGTAGCGAAACACTTGCGAGGTGACTTCTTCTGGTGGGTACGGGCGGGGGGCGAAGCAAATCGATTCGTGTATTGGCAGGACGGAGGGAATCTCCGCTAAGTATGTAGGGTACTCAGTAAAATGGGTCAAGTCGATCCGGGGGCATAGAAAAACAGAGAGGTTTGGGTAGTTTATGCGAGCGGTTCTTGCGTGATCAACAATGAAACTCGCGACGAATCCTCGGCAAAAGGGCAAAGGACTCCCACAATGCTAGCAACTATCGACATACGAGCCACGACCTCGCCTGTTACAGCCGACCCCTACGAGCAACCGGTGCCATTGGGGCAATTGTCACTTGCCCGCCCGGAGAAACTGCATCAAACCGCAGACTCTGCCACGCGGTTACGCGAGACACACACCGGCGATAAAAAGGCCGGCTACTCGCCGCCGCCGAACATCTTCCGGCCGACCCAGGCGAAGAAACCCACCACCAATGAAATGACCGCCGCGATACCGCGTCCCGAGATTCGCCCCGATCCGCTCTTCGATCCACTGGTCACGCGGCCGTTCTCGTCTTCGACGTAGTCGAAGCGTACCCCACAATGGGGGCACTTGTCGCCCGCTTTATAGGAGCCGCCCGTAATTTCTTTGCCACAAGTGCCGCACTCCCAAACTTCGACCATCTGTGGCATGGGAGGGGGGGCAAATCGAGATGGCTCAGGAATCGACGGGGTCGGCGGAGCCGTGTTGGTGAAGTCGCGATTTCGGGGATCGATAACCCGCGACTCCCTGCGGCTCGGCGGTGGAATCGACGCGGAGTGGTCGATGTTCGGCCGCGCAAATTCGGGCTGGCTGGGTACCGAAGGTGCCGACGTGCGCATTTCGGCGATGCGTTGTTCGTGCGCGGCCATCATCTGCTCGTGCCGCGCTTGAGCCTCGGCCGCAAAGTCACGGCCCCCGGCCCCGAAGCCCGGATTCATCCGCCCGCGAATGTCGCCCATCGTGTTGTTAAAGCCCGCGCTACTCGGTCCGCCCGCCATCGCGCCGAAGTCAGGCTGGGCCGGCTGGTTCGCTGAGGCGATGTAGGCCTGATCGGCGGGCGAAAGATCGGTCAGCGGAAACTTCCACTCTTTGTCGCGGAAATAAAGCACAACCTTGTCGCCTTCCACGCGGCGAAACTCGGCTTCGATTTCTTTGCCTTGTGAATTGGTCCACGAGCGGACGACGCCCGGTCTGGGGCCATTCGATGCTGCGCGGTTCGACCTTGAAGGGGCTTCGGTCGTCGCAAGTGATTCGAGTTGCTCGACCATTTTACGGTCGGGGTCCGACAGTTCATCGAGCCCAAGCGTTACATTCTCGCTGCCAATCTTGACGACAACACGGCCATCGCGGAATTCGACGTATCGACCCCGTTTCGTCTCGCCACCAATCTGCCAGTCGCGAAACTTGCGAATCTCTTTGTATGCTTCGAGGTAGTCCTGGTCGGCCTGACTGAGTTGGTCGATCGGCGCCCGAATGGCTTCGCTCCCCTTGTTCAGAATCGCCACGCCCCCCGAGACACGCACCAGGTCGGCCTCGATCTGTTCGCCTTTGTCGTTGGTCCAGGTGCGCGAAAAGGCGTCACTGGCACAAGCTAACGCCACGGCGAAGAGACAAAAACTGCCGAAAAATCGCGACATGCGACCAACTCCCCTGCGAATTGTCGAACCACGCGGGCCAACGGCCCCCCAAATCCCCTCTCATGCTACCACGACTCGCCGGTACAACGCAAAGCGATTTGGGCAAATATTTTCACTAACCTCGCCAACGGCTACACGGCCACGGCGTGACCTGCAAGCCGGAAATTGTCTTTAATCGACTGGTGCGACTTATTCCGAGCCAACGGGTTCGCGGGTGGGCGTTGCGGAATTTTGGCAAACTCGCCGGTAGCCAAGGCCTCGATGATCTAGCGTCGGTAGAGGGATTTGGGATGGCATCATCCAGATGGTGCCCCGACTCGGGCTTACACCTTGATCGCCTATCATTGAACGCCTCAGGATCAATTGGAAACGGACGCCGTGGAGGGGCGGGAGGCACAGGGACATTTGGATTGGGCTTTGCTATAGAAGTTGGCGGTGGATACGATTTTAATCACGAAGTCTCTCAACAAGACGATTCCCAAGAACTGCGAGTTATACACTGTCGGAAGCGTGTCAGCGCGGCTGTTCTGGGGGCGATACATGTTCAACAGAGATTTCGAATTGACTTGCGATCTCCAGGGCGGAGCATGCAGTTACGCTTATTAGCCAAAAAAGATGCAGCAAAACAGGTTAAAGTATTTCGCCTCATGATCGTCGACCATTACGAAGTCAGATTTACTCGATATGATCGCGGCTCCTTCGAATTAAGCGTGCGCTGGCAATGCCCTCCAAACTTGCCTACCGTGATAGTTAGGGTACCTCCCGGGTTCATTCGCTTATTCTACCCTTTGTACAACGCCTATGTCATTTGCGGAAAGCACGGACCATTCCGTAGCTACACCGGATTTTGGCAGTCGTCGGCGGTCAAGCAGGCGATTGCCGCACAGGTAGATAGATGTATTGGGCCATTCCAGGAAGTCGCAACCACATATGAAGTCGTGGGCGATCTGGAGCTAACTTTCAACAGGAGGGGGGCATTTCTATTCGTAGACGGCCCGATGAAGATTCCCCCCGTGAGAGATTCTCACAAAGTCAAGGTATTGTCTGAGATGCTATCAGCGACTGCTGGCTGTTTTGCAAGATCCTCGTGAACAGAAAAGAGACACGGAAACGGGGGTAGGTCCAGTTTCGCTCACCCGAGGTCGCCGAATACCAGTACGATGGCCGGCATCGTCGCATCATTCGCATCCGGTCGGCAATAACTCAGTTCACATCAACAAGTTGCGGCGACTTGGCGAGTTCACGTAGAATGGCTGTGTCCCAGGAGCGTCAGCTGCAAAATCACCGGCATTTACTTCAGCTACCACTGTCGCTAGGCGGGTTTTTTAACGGGCTGTTAGAGCAGCGTTGAAGAGTTTAGTCAAGATAAATTTAACATATGCTTTTAGAAAAGCAGAGCCAATTGCGAGCTGAGCGTAACTCAAGTGTGAGCGTCACGATTGTGGGTACAAAATTCTGCCATTTGCTAAACTGGAATCAGGTTTACCTATTTTCCGGTCCCAGGAGGTGGAGTGATGAGCGGTTCATTGGCCAAGCCGATTGAGTTGAATGAAGAACAACAGC
>JBGSWC010000204.1:0-29768 GCA_041752635.1 Pirellulales bacterium
CAAGAGCGTCGACTTTATAGAAGCGTTGTTTCGCGCGGCGAAACCGCCCACCGCCCACTGACAACTGACAACTGACAACTGACAACTGACAACTGACAACTGACAACTGGAAACTCAACTCACCCGAACCCTTACGGGCACGGCTCTTGGGTGCTGCGTCGTACGTGCGGGGACGCCCATGCTACCAATCCTTTCCTCTCGACTCTCCCCACTCGACTCTCGACACTCAAAAATGGGTTTTGTCCAAAACGGCGCCAACTGGTCAGTCAAAACCCAGGTACGAAATTCACTGGCGACGTGCGAAATCGACTGGAAAACAAGTGGTTTTTGCAAGTTGGGCGTGAAACAAAAGTCGGGGTTTTGTCCGCTCCAATCGTGTTTGCCATTTCGTGGTCAAAACGGTCAAAACCCCTGCGGAAGCACGAGGCCCTAGTTGGCCGCCAAACCGCGATCGACCGCCGCCTGTTCGCGGCCGAAGACGGCTAGGTTGGCTTCGAACGCTTCGCGGGGGATTTGCCAGATCGGTTCCGACTGGGTGTAGGCGTTGCAGTGGCCCACGATCAGGCGATAGAGAAACTTAAACAGATTGCGAGGGACGCGCAGCGACCGAAAGGCGTCGATCAGTCGTTGGTCGCTAATCTCGGGGGCGAACAACGTGCGGAGAGTCGGCTGTTTGCCATCGACGGCACACGCTTCGAGTCGGGCGTTGGCGAGATCGAACAACGCTTCGCCGGTCCAGTCGAGTGAGGGTACGAGGTTTTGTTTGTCGATGCGGGCCCGTTGGTGGAAGTCGCGAGTTTCGCGATTGAGATACTCAATTAACTCGGCCGGCAACAATAATTTGATACCGAACCCTGGCTGCTTCAAGAATTTGTTGTCGAGCATCGACCAAATAAAGTCGCGCATCAGCTCGTCTTTGCCGTTGATTTGGTGCGGCTCGTCGACTCGGTCGACCAAGACTTCGATGCCCGAATAGCCGAGCGAACGGAGGATGCCTTGGAACTTGGCAAGCAACTCGTAACGATCGTCGGTGCGGGCCTTGTTCGGCAGGGGTTGGCCGTGCAGGTCGGTTTGCGGCAGCCGCGAAAACAATTTGCGGAGCGACCCGGAGTCTCGTTTGAGCACGCGGAGGTGTTTGCGAACGGCACTCGCCCGCCAATGCCAATGCACAGCGCGGCCGATCGCGGGAAGCCAACCAAACAGTGCGAGAATGTAAGGCCAGGGACTAGCAAGCCAGTCCCATTTGCCCAGTCCGACAATCACTCCAACGACGGCGAGCGTTACGGCAATACCAATCGCATGAGTCAGCAATCCTCGCAAGGCGTAGTAGTGCATACTTTTGCGAAGCCTTTGCCATCGCCTCGCGAACGACTCATCGAGCGAATCGTCGTAGCACGCAGCGAGCAGCAGCAGGTCGCGTTTTTGGTGCTTGTCGAGCGCTTCTCGCAGATTGGCGTTGAGCTTATTGGCCGGCGGGTGACCGGCCCCTTTGCTGCCCAGCGCCAGGTCAACGAGATTCGTGACGCCGAGCGAAAGGATCGCGTCCATGTGGTCCCAAAGCTTCCAGTCGGCCAGCACCTTGGCCGGGTCGCGCTGTTTGCGAACGCTCAGGCGATCGGCAAAGTGATCGAGAAACGGGTTGAAGTCGTCGTATTCAATGACCCAGGTCCGCGACTGGGGATGGGTGTCGTTGTACTCGGCAAGCCGCCCCATGATCTGGAGCCGCATGGCGGTTTTTCCCGCCCCCTTTTCACCAAACACAATCGAGGTAGCCGGGTCGGCCGGGTCGCCGAACACTTTGTCCCACGAAGGGTGAAAAGTGTTCGTACGACAACGGTTTTTGAAAACCGGATCGGTTTGGGCGTCTTCTTCGGCAAACGGATTGCTCGCGATGCCATGATGTTGCAAAAACGATTCGACGCGCATAGGGAAACTCAGGGGGCTGACCGCAGGCGTAATTCAAAAGGAGTCTGTATAATCATAGGTGTTTACCGAGGCCTTTACAGTCGCCCTCGCACAAGTCGTCGCGATGCTCTAGGCCGCACAACCATCATCTTTGTAGCCACCGTCGCCAGACGGTGGACCACGTAACCCAGCACATCCGCCGTCTGGCGACGGTGGCTACATTCATGTCACTTTCTATCAAACGCGAACCGGCTTTTGGCTATTTTCCGTGGTGGCCCGAAGATGGCGACCGCTGGGTTCATCCCGAAGACGTGGCGCTGGTCCGAAGTCTGCTTCCCAGCAACCGCGTCTTTCGACGGGATGAGTCCGCCGGCGATTTGGTGCAACTCAGCTACGGACCGATCAAATTCCGCGCCGAGCGAACGCTCTGGAAGCCAGTTCGCTGGGAAGGCCTCGGTCTTGGCGACTGGGTCGAAGTCCGCCCCAGGGGCCTAGCCAACGAACACGCGACCGGCGTCATTCACGAAGTTCGCTACGACGAACAACGGGAACAAATTATTTATCAGATCACTCCTTCGGGAGCGCTACCCCTTGAGAAACTGTTTACGCTCGACGACCTGAAAACGGTCGAACCGGTGAGTGGGAAAGTGGTCGCACAGCTCGTTGTACGACCATCGGCTGGGCCCGATGAAGCGCCTTTGGAGCTGGCACGCGACGACACCTAGGTCGTCGGCTATTGATTTCCAACCGCTAACTTCTACTTCGCTTCTAACCCCATTTCCTCACGATCCTCAATTCCCAACCGTTTCATCTTTTTGTAGAGCGTGGTGCGATTGATGCCGAGTTGGTCTGCGGTGGCGTTGCGGTTCCAGCCATTGGATTCGAGGACGCCAACAATGATTTGTCGTTCGGGGCCTTCGAGGGCGTCTTTGAGTGATTGACCCGAAACGTAACTACCACCCCTCGAAGGAGAGTCGACACGAAGTTCCATCGGTAAATCTTGGACGCGAATCACATCGCCCTTGCCGAGAAGAACGGCTCGTTCGACGACGTTCTGCAGTTCGCGCACATTGCCGGGCCAGGCATAGCTTTGCATCATGGCCATCGCATCGTCGGCGAAACTGGTGACATCGCGGCCAACGTCTTCGCACACCTCGTCGAGGAACCGCTTAGCCAGCAGCGGAACATCGCTTTGGCGTTGACGCAGCGGAGGGAGCAAGATGTTGATGACGTTGACGCGATAGTAAAGGTCTTGGCGGAACTTGCCTTCGGCTACGTTCTTGGCGAGGTCTTCGTTGGTGGCGAGCACAACCCGCACGTCGACCTTGTGAGTCTTGGTGCCGCCGACCGGTTCGAACTGCAACTCCTGGAGCACCCGCAGCAGCTTGACTTGCATCGCCGGGCTGGCGGTACCGATTTCATCGAGGAAAATGGTCCCACCGTCGGCTTGCAAGAACTTGCCTACTTTGTCGGTCGACGCACTTGTGAAGGCACCCGCGACATGGCCAAACAATTCGCTCTCGAGCAGATTCTCGGGCAATGCACCACAGGCGACTTCGACAAAGGGGCCCTTGGCACGACCGCTGCGGCGATGAATCGCGCGCGCGATCATGCTCTTGCCCGTGCCGCTTTCGCCGGTCACGAGCACCGTGGCCCGGGTGTCGGCGACGCTCTCGATCATTTCGTAGACCTGCAACATGCGAGGGTCATGGCCGACGATGTTGCCCATGCCATAGTGTCGATCGAGCTCGGCTTTGAGTTGTGTGTTCTCGGCGAGCACCTTGCGCTGCGAGAGCCCCCGCTCGAGGGCCATGAGCAGCTCGTCGTCGATGAGGGGCTTAGTAAGGTAGTCGAAGGCGCCGGCACGGATCGCTTCGACGGCCGAGTCGGCGCTACCATAGCCGGTCATCATCAGCACTTGCATTGCGGGCCAACGGCGAACGAGCTGTTCGAGCAGGTCGAGCCCATCGTGTTCGCCAAGCCGTACGTCGACCAGCGCGAGGTCAAACCCGGCTGTTTCGCATGCGGCAAGCGCCCCTGCCGGACCGGGAGCGGGGGTCACGTCGTAACCCTGCGAGCCGAGCCAGTCGGACATCGATTCGCGAACTTGGTAGTCGTCGTCGACCAGCAGCAATCGGGCAGAGTTCATGGCGGTGGCAGGCAAATGGCAGAGATTGAATTAGCGACAGAAGTATCTAGGTCACACGATGCGGTCAGTCAACAACCGCGTCGCACAACGGCGACAAGTCGCCGACGAAGTGGGGCAAAATGACAGCGATACCGATGCGCGTAGCGAGAAAACTGCTAAAATCGTCAAATCCGTCCCGGCCCTCCCTCGATGTTCACAGCCCTATGATCCGTTTGCTGCTATTGTTCATTCTGTTGACCACGACGCTGAATCCTAAGTCCACCTGTGCGCAAGGACGAATCAGTGGCTCGCGAATGAAATGGGAAACCATCACCATCGACTTCGCCGGCCCTACCGCGAGCGAGAGCGATGGCCGCCCGCTTCCAAAAGGTGGTACGAGCGTGGCGAATCCATTCCTCGACTACCGGCTACTTGTGCGGTTTCAGAGCCCCCAAAACAAGATCTTCTTCGTTCCAGGCTTTTACGACGGTGATGGCAATGGTGGTGACACCGGCAACGTTTGGCGTGTGCGGTTTACGCCCGACGAAGTGGGCCAATGGAACTACTCAGCGACGTTCCGCGGCGGCGTGAACGTGGCCATTGACCTCAGTCCTGCGGCCGGCGAGCCTGTCGGATCGATCGATGGCGCGGAAGGCACATTCGACATTAAACCCCCCGGTGAGTCGGCCAGCGGACACTTTCGCACCGGGCGGCTTGAATATGTCAATGCCCACTATCTTAAGCAGCGCGACGGTGGCTACTGGATCAAAAGCGGCACCGACAGCCCCGAGAACTTTTTGGCCTATAAAGGCTTCGACAACACCCAGTCGGGCGGCACCCAGAAAGTTGGCAAACTGCTTGAATTTAACGCCCACGCGAGCGACTGGCGCGAAGGCGATCCCGACTGGGACACCCCCGATTTCTCATTCGCCAACGATCACGACGGCCGGCGGATTATTGGAGCACTCAACTTCCTGTCAGATCGCGGCATCAACTCAATTTACTGCCTGTTGATGAACATTGGTGGCGACGGGCAAGATACCCATCCGTATGCAAACGTCTCATCGCCCAATCAACTCGCCGGCGACAAGGGCAACAACAACTTACACTTCGATCTCAGCAAGCTCAGGCAATGGGAAACCGTCTTTCGCCACGCGCAGTCACGCGGCATTCACCTGCATCTTTCGTTCGGTGAAGCCGAGGCGGCCAACAAGCGCGAACTCGACGACGGCCAACTCGACGTTGAGCGCAAATTGTTTTATCGCGAGATGATCGCCCGCTTTGGGCATCACAACTCGATTCAGTGGAATCTGTGCGAAGAATACGATCTTGGCGATGGCTTTGGCGGCAGCCAAGCCGACGAAGCGGCTCGTGTACTCGAATTCGCCGACTATATCGCCCGCATCGATCCTTACGACCATCCAGTGACCGTCCATAACGCTGGCAACAGCCGTTTCGAATCGGAGCCCGAGCTGTCGTCGTACCGATTCTTTTTGGGCCAAAAGGACATCGACCTTACCAGTCTGCAGCGGGCGAGCGAATACGAAGGTTGGTCGGACGTGGTCGAAGCATTTCGCCGCGCGACGACAGCCGCCGAGCGACCGCTGCCGGTGATGGTCGACGAGCCCGAATCGCCAGCCCGAATCACTCTCGGTCCCCCATCGCATGGCAACGACCGAGTCGACGCGGTACGGCGGTTTATTTTGTGGGACGTGTTTCTTTCGGGCGGCGCGGGGGTCGAATGGTACATCCACAACCGCGACCAGTCGCTCGACGATTTCGGCGAAATCATCAAGACCGACAGCGAACCGCTCGACCTAAGCAAGCTGTGGAAGCAGACCGCTATCGCCCGTACGTTCATCGCGAACGAGCTTCCGTTCTGGAACATGAGGCCTGCCGACGAACTGCTGCGTGAGACCGATACCGACTATGGCGGAGGCGAGGTGTTCGCGAAGCCGGGTGAAGTCTATGCGATCTACCTTCCCAAGGGATGTCGCGACGAGGGGGGCTCGGCGGAACTCGATCTCTCGGCTTACGCCGACCAGAGATTCCGGCTGCGGTGGTTCGACCCCCGTGAAGGAACATTCGCCGAGCCATCGAGTGAGTTGACCGGTGGCGATTGGCGACTTCTGGGGGCGACGCCCGACGGGGCGGACAGCCCTAACGATTGGGTAGCTCTAGTGCAGTTGGTGCCCGTTCACGACGGCGAATAGCCGTCTATTTCTGCAAAATCAACTTGTCATTGCGAGTGATAAGCAATCGGTAGGTCTCGCGGTTATGACGGATTTCGACCACTTTTTCGTCGCCAAAGATTTCGCGAGAGTCGAATATTCGTGATTTTGCTGCATCGCTGGCAGGATGGGCCGGAGATGATTGTTTGCTGTCCATGGATTGGCCGCCGAGATTTTTTTGGCAAAGCAAGCTTGGGGCATTGCAAGTCAAGGTTGAGCTCGCTATTGTATTGATATTGCGACTCAGTCGCAACACCACAGCCAGCGACCCGAAGCCAGCCACGGTGAGAACGTTTCTTACTTGTAGAGAGGTTTCACCCACATGTTTCGAGAAAAGAAAGTTGACGGGCCAATTCTTATTTGGCCTTTAAGTGTCGCGCTGGCAATCTGCGTTGCGACTCCATCACTTCGGGCAAACGAGTTTCTCTATTTTTCCGAAGATTTCACGGTCGATGCCGCCAACTGGGCGCAAAGCAATTTCATGGAGACGCTCACCCATCGGCTTGATGATGGCCCGAATGGTTTGGGCGACAACTATGTGTCGACCGACCGCAATTTCGCGGCGCTTGCCGGAGGGTTCGGCACTCCGATTATTTTCCGCGGACAACAGAATGTGAATTCAAGCGATCAGGGCTATGTCGGTGACTGGATCGACGACAAGGTAGTTCGCGTCGAACTGTTGGTCCGCCACAATTTCGACCAACCGATTTCGTTCGGTGGACGATTCGCCGGAATCGATAACACGCCCGGTGCCTCGTTTATCGGTGCCGACGTTCCTCAGAACGAATGGACACCAATTACCTTCTTAATTGACCCCGACAATGTCTTCGATCCCATCAACAACCCGTCGGGCCAAATCGTGACCTTTGGCGGTGGAAGTTTTGAATCCGTCTTTGATCAGATCAGTAACATTCAGATTTCTGTGGCCGAACCAATGGGACTGACTCCGCTACAACGCGATCAATTGATCACTTTCGATCTTGATGCAGTGAGCATCACGGCTATTCCCGAACCGACATCGCTTGCGTTGATTTCGATCCTGGGCGTACTGGGTTCGATTTGGAGACACCGGCATCGCTAAGAAAAACGTCGTTTGCATGATAACCGGCGGCCAGCCGCCGCCAGCGCCGGTTGCAAGAATGGCTTCTTGTACAACAACCAATGCAAGGTTTGATATTCTATGAGCCGTTTCATCGTTTGCTCCATGGCCGCACAGGCCCTGTTCAATCTGATTGCTCCGTACGCGTGCGACGCGCAAATTGTCTTGCGCGAGCCCGATGGCGTAACCGCTCCTTTTGAGGACTGGTCGCGCAACGATGCGAACTCCACTTACGCCCAATGGGATGTTTTTACTTCGGCGACCAGTGCCAATAGCCCTGATGTCGGTTCGTTTGGCCCCGCTGGTGCGACTCTGACTGAATCGAGTGGCGGCAGCAGCGGTGCGTTTATCTCGGGATCAGGGAACATCTATTCGTTCTCCGGAGCGACGACGTTTGATCTCGTCATTCCCGCCTACCAACTCGGTGAGGGTTACAAGTCTCAAGTGACGCTGCAAACGGTTACCTTAGGAACCGAACTTAATCTCAACAGCGTACGACTTTCGTACGACGGTGGGAGTCAAAGAACTTTACCGACCGCTATCGAAGAACTGAGTCGCACAGCACTCGGTGGATTTGGTGGTGACTTGGTTTCCACTCTGTTCACATGGCAGGTCACCGGCAACCCGGCCGACTTCCACCTGCAGTTTGCTGCCAGCGACAGTTCGCTGAGTCTCGACCAGGTCGTGATCGACACTTTCGCCAGTGTTGCCGAGGTCGAATTGCCAGGTGACTACGACGGCAACCACATCGTCGATGCCGCTGACTACGCCAAATGGCGTTTGCAATACGGCACCGTCGGGCCCGATGCCGATGCCGATGGCAACGGCGATGGCCGGGTCGACGCGGCCGACTACACAGTCTGGCGCGACAATTTTGGAGCCTTCGCTGGATTGCAAAATGGCGGTTCACAATTCGGCGGCGACATGGCGGTGCCTGAACCAGCCTCCGGTCAGATGGTGTTGTGCTTGGCGGGAGCGTTAGTGTTCTGTCTTGGCACAGATCGTTACTTCGGTCGCCGTGCTCGCTGACCCACGAAAGGAATCAAATCGATGCAACTGGATTCGACTCGAAGTCGTGGCTTTACGCTCATCGAACTGTTGGTGGTGATTGCCATCATCGGCATCTTGGTGGCATTGCTGTTGCCCGCGATGCAGGCAGCGCGCGAAGCGGCACGCCGCGTTTCGTGTGTCAATAACCTCAAACAAATTGGGCTAGCGATGCACCAGCACAACGATGCGTATAAACGGTTGCCGCCGGCTGTTCCTGAAGATCACGCTTACACCAACAGCGCCTTTGTGTGGTGCTTGCCATTTATTGAAGAAGGTAACATCTATGGCCAGTACGACTTTTCGGTTGGTCCGAACGACGGAACCAACGCCGAGCTAACTTCGCGAAGTTTGTCGGTATTCCTATGCCCTTCGATGAATACGCTCGACGGTTCGCGCCCGCCGGGCATGGCTAGCTATGGCATCTGCACTGGCAGCGGCTCTTCGCGGTTTCCAGTCGCCATCGCGACCGGCAAACCCGATCCAAAAAACCACAACGGGGCCATCATCGACCCGATTCGCGGGAAGACATCGCTCGCGAAAATATCCACAGCCGATGGAACTTCGCAAACCTTCCTCGCCGGTGAACTCGACTACGGACTCGTCAACTATCACGAACGAACCGGAGGCACCGGCACCACCGCCGGCGGCACCACACAGTGGGCTTTTGCCTACCCGGGCGTCACTTGGTGTTCGACCGTCGGAGTTTTCAACAGCGATCGATTGGTGACGGGCTTCTTGGAATGGGAAACATTTCGCAGCGAGCACCCAGCGGGCGTGAATATGTTATTCTGCGACGGTAGCGTACGACTCATGCCGAGCGACACCAACGAGGTGACGCTCGATTCGATGGCTGCGCGCAACGATGGCAATGTGATCGACCTCGATTAGTTGTCGAATTGATTTAGCCACCGTCGCCAGACGGTGGATCGAACCTCCGAAGCTTATCATGTCTTAGCCGTCCACCGTCTGGCGATGGTGGCTACGTTCAAATTCTTAGTTGGAGTTAACATGCAGCATTCACTCTTTTTTCGCACGATCTGGCTCGCGAGTGCATTCCTGATCATCGCGACAACACACTCGTTCGCCCATTTCCCTTGGCTCGATATCGACAATGAGGGACACGCACTACTGTTCTTTGGCGAAAGCCCTGCCGAACGCACCTATCACACGCCCGATTGCGTCGCGAATGCCAAACTTATGCAGATCGGCAAAGCGGGCAAACAAACTCCGCTCGAACACGTTGCGGTTGAAAACGACAGTTACATCGGTCGCCGCTCGACCAAGCCTGTCGGCAAGTCGCAAGCGTTGGCGACAAGCTGCGACTACGGTATTTATCACGGCACGCTGCTTTCCTATGACGTTCAGCATGTGAAGCTCAAAAACGCCACGGCTGCGGCGAACGATAAGGGACTGGCCGCCACGCTTTCGCGGAGCAAAGGGGGAATCGACGTGAAGGTGACTTGGAACGGCGAGCCTTTGCCGGCCGCGACAGTGACACTCGTCGACTCGGCAGGACAACAAGCCAACGACACGACGAACAACGACGGACGTGCTTCGTTCCGCTCGTTCAGCAAAGGTTTGACCGGCTTTATTGTCGGACACAAAGTCGCCGAAGCAGGAGAAGTCAGCGGCGAGAAGTACGAGTCGCAGTCGCATTATCTCACCATCACCACAAATTACGGAAAGCCTGCCGACGTGCCAAAGTCCGAGCCAAAGACCAACGACTTGGGGCAAAGCCTGCCGGTGCCGGTCGCCAGTTTCGGGGCGGTTGTGTGCGATGGTTACCTCTATGCCTACGGTGGCCACACCGGTCGCGCCCACACTCACTCGCGAGAGAACCTCTCGAACAAATTCGTGCGTCTGAAGCTCGACGGAACAGCCGACTGCGAAGAACTTCCAATGCCGCAACCACTGCAAGGCCTACCGATCGTGGCCCACAACGGCAAGATCTATCGCGTCGGTGGGCTCGACGCCCGCAACGCGCCTGACGAAGACGACGACATGCACTCGGTCGCTACATTTGCCGAGTTCGACCCGACCACAAGCGAGTGGCACGCGATGCCCGACTTGCCTGCCCCGCGTTCGAGTCACAACGCGGTGGTAATTGGCGACAAGCTCTACGTCGCCGGTGGTTGGACGCTGAGCGGCGACGACGATGGCGAGTGGCAAGACAGCGTCGTTGTTTTCGATTTCAACGATGCGTCGGCTGGTTGGAAGGCGATTGGCGAACCACCGTTCAAGCGACGGGCTTTGGCTGTCGCCACGGCTGGGGGCAAACTGTTCGTGCTGGGCGGAATGAATGACATCGCCGAGGTCTGCTCGGAAGTGTTTGTGTTTGATCCCCAAACGGGTGAGTGGTCGAGGGGCCCAGACTTCCCCGGCGAGAAGATGAACAGCTTCGGCATGTCGGCCTGGGGACTGGTCGATCCCGCAAGAGGCGAATGTATTATCGCCAGCGGCATGAATGGCAGCGTCTATGCCTTGTCGATGGGCAGCGACAATTGGCAACGAGTCGCCCAGTTGTCGACTCCGCGATTCTTCCACCAAATAGTGCCCGATGCAAAGGGAGGATTGCTAGCCGTTGCCGGAGCAACGCCCAAAGATGGCCACGTTGCAACAATCGAGTCGATTAAACTTGACGAGCCTAAGAGTGAGATTCAGTTAGAAAACTAGCACGTTAAGCGACTAAAGCCACGCCGGCGGGCACTGACCAGCCTGTCTCGCCACCGGGAACAATCGCGTCACTGTCGTCGACTGACCACCATTCACGTAGACGCTTGATTGCCGGTTGCCGATCCGACTGGTCAATAACTTGCTCATCGTTAGCGGTACCACCGCGCCCCATTACGACCAGCGGGAATGTCGCAATCGAGTGGCCAGTGGTACGAAAAATACGTCGATCAAATGGCGCTAGCGAAATCGCCGCCGAACCAAGTGCTCGGCTCGAATCTCCAGCGACTAGCGGCGGTGGTTTCGATCCTGGTTGCGACTCGATAGGATTCGAGCCATCTGGTTCGTAGAGTGAAGCGATCGTCGCCACAACAAGCACAGCCGCCGCAGTCGCCCAATGGGGCAACCAACGCAAAGTGATTTGCACCCCCTGTGGCGAGGTCTGCACAATTCGCTGCGGCGCGATAGTCGCCAACACCTTCGCCGCGACATCAACGCTCGGGCCGGCGGTCATCGCTCCGAACGACTCGATGGCAACAAATGAGTCAGCAAGCTGTGCGCAACAGGGGCACTCGATCAAATGATCGGTCAATAATTCGTCGCTTGAAACGCATAGCCCGTTATCCAGCAACGCGTTGAGCCGCTGTTCGGTTTGATCGCAGTGCATCGCGATTCCCCTGGTCTGGTAATAATTGGTCTGGTTGCAATTGGTCCCGTGATTGATTTTGCGTGCGTTCGACATCGACGACGCCACGTGAGTGAAGGTGATCGGCGATTTCGCGTCGGGCCCGGTGGACCCACGTTTTGACGGTGCCAAGTGGGATTTTGAGCCGCGCGGCGATTTCGCCGTAAGCGAGGTGCTGTTCGTGAAACTGCCTGAACGCCTCGGCATAATCGGCCCTCATTCTTCCGAGTGCCAATTCAATCTCTTCGACCAATTGACGATTGTCGAGGCGACCGTCGGGCGACGCCGCCACGTCGTCGGCCACTGCAGGGCAATCGATCAGCGGAAGCCGGCGTTTCGCGAGCAACGTCCGGCAACGATTCGCCGCGATGGCGAGCACCCAGGGCTCGAATCGCCGCGAATTGTCCCAACGTGCCAAGCTGTGAATCGCGCGGATAAATGTTTCTTGGGTAACGTCTTCGGCCTCGTGCCTATCGCCCAACATACGCCAAGCGAGTCGGAACACGCGGTCCTGAAACTGATTGATCAATTTGACGATGCAATCGGCGTCGCCGGCTAGGCAAGCACCAACGAGCGCTGACTCGGTCAACTGCGGTTCGGGTTGACTCACGCTGCGGATCCTCTTCGGCTTGACCGGTCGCCTACAATATCTACCCGAGGCGTTGGCACCGGGTTTCGCAAAAAACACGAAACCGAACGGATTCAACGAATCCCCAGTCTAACAACAAGCACCGGTGCTGTGAGAAATTGCTGCGAAAACTTTAACTCGCTAACGAGCTATTCGCCGCACAGTTCTCAGTCTTGCCCACTCACGCCAACAGGCAATTTGCAGAGCTCAGGTATCGGAAGCCGCCGGTGGTTCGCGTTTTTTCTCGCACAATCGACCGCTAAGCCGCGTCTGTTACCGCCGACGCGTCATTTCGCGAAGGATATTTTCAGCCGCCTCGCGGCTGTCTTTGGCACCCTGTTTGGGGGGTAATGGGGGGAGCTTCCCCGGCTTGCGCTTGCCTTCTTTTTGCCCACCTTCGGTCGGAATCTCGACCGTCGCGTGGATGTCAGACGACTCGCCCGCCACTAACTCCGATTCCGGTTTCTTCATGGCGTGGGTGTCGTCAAGGCGAAAGGTCTGGGTATCGCGCATCGCCTTCGAACCGGGGTCGGGACCGAGCAGCCAACGGCTGATGTCGTCTTCGACGATTGGTTCTTCCGATTTGGCCGCTTCGCGGGCCACAGCGTCAGCGACATCTTTGACCTTGGGCTTCTTCTCGCGACGAATGTCGTGAAGTGCCTCAAACCGAAACTCAAGCGGACCCACGCGCACGGCATCGCCCGACGAGAGTGCCGTTTCCCCTTCGATTCGCTGGTCGTTGACAAAGGTACCGTTTCGGCTTCCTAGGTCGCGAATCGAATATCCACTCTCTCGCTTGATGATTACGCAGTGTTGGCGACTGATCGCGTCGCTACCGGCGCGTAAGGTACAGTCGCTCGACCGCCCAATGATGAATTTATCCTTCTTGAGCGGGATTTCTGTGCCTTTCTTGGCTCCTGCCTCAACTACAAGTTTCATGGCAACCCTTTTTCTGCTCCGCAGTTGGAAGTGGGAATAAAATTATCCAGTCCGAACTGCTTATGTATGCGAAGCTAATGCAAAGGCCATGCCCAACTCCCCCAATCTGTCGCTTGACAAACTTGTTGCGATCTACGATCGCAACACCCCGGTACTCAACATCGACAATCGATGCGGAACTACAGCAAACAAACTCGATGATTGAATATGAACTAGATGAGCTTGCGAGCGAGGAATCCCACCCACGCTGTATTATAGTCACGAAAGATCGACTGCAATAACATTTGCAAAATATTCTAAACAAGTTCGCCGCATTGCCTATCCCAGGTTTGCATAATTTTGGGGAACTAGCCCCCTGTTCGGGATGCCGTAGTCCGGTACGCACCTAGCGACGACGATTCCAGTCAATCGTTCGAAACTTCGATTCGCAAATCTCCCCCGCAACGATGGCCAGCTCGCTGGCTAGCCCACATGGCTCGCTGATCGACAGTCGAAGTCGGCTCGCCAGTCGGCGCGAAAGTTGTTCGATTATGGTCGCATTGGTCGGGTTCCAGCCAGTTAGGTCGCTGATTCCTGGCAATTCCGGCGAAAATGGCGACGCGGCCAACAGAATTCCCCCGTGCTGAAGCACGGCGCCTGCCCTTCGCCGCTGGGCGCTGCCGCACACCTTAAAATGCCCGTCGTGCGTTTCGGGGAGCGGCACGGCTCTTTCACCTCCCAAGCCGACGTCGATCAGCAGGTCGCCCCGCGATCGCCGCTGAAAACAAAGAAATGGCTGCTCGTGGCGCGAAAGCTGGTCAGAGCGCTGGCAGAGCTTCGCCGAGGCCTCGACATTTTCGGCGATCTGTTCGTTCAACCAGTCGACGATGACCCCATGAACAGCGTCGTAAAGCCGCTCGGCATCGGCGGCGAGCGGATGAACCGGCGGCAACGCCAGGCTGTAAGTCAATTCATGGTGATGAATTAACGCACCACCCCCTGTCGCGCGCCGCACCAGCGGTAGCTCGCGACTCGCCACATGCCGTCGACGGTCGGCGTGCGTTTGAAAATAGCCGAGTGTCAGCGTCGGCTCGGCCCACTCATAGAACCGCAACGTCGCAAGCCCCGGTTCGGCCGCTTCGTTGAGCAGCGCCTCGTCGAGGGCCATGTTCCAATCGCCGCTTTGCGGCGGGTCGATGAGCAGGCGACAATTCATAGCTCTAGCACGCGAGGCAGGGTTGCCGGGCCGCCTGCACTTCGTTCGGACGACTGATCGCCGTCGAATGCGGGGCTTCGTGCAAGATTTCGGGGGCTTCTGAGACTATCTGGAACAGGATTTCTGCGAATGCATCGAGTGTTTCCTTGCTCTCGGTTTCGGTCGGTTCGATCATAATCGACTCTTTGACCGTCATCGGGAAGTAAACGGTCGGAGCGTGGAACCCAAAATCGAGTAACCGCTTGGCGATGTCCATCGCCGAGATACCTCGTTCGCTCTTCAGCTTGCTCGCGCTGGCGACAAATTCGTGCATACAACGGTCGCCTTGAGGGACCGGCAAGAAGTGTTTGACGCGGCTCAGAAGGTAATTCGCATTGAGCACCGCATCATCACTCACACGGCGGAGCCCATCGGGTCCGTGAGTGCGGATGTAGGCGTAAGCCCGCACCAACACGCCCGTATTGCCGAAGAAGCTGCGGATGCGGCCAATCGATTTGGGTCGGTCGTAGTCGAGCGTATACCGATCACCGGCGACTTTCTTCACCACCGGCACTGGCAAATACGGAGCCAGCTTTTCGGTCACACAAATCGGCCCCGCTCCCGGTCCGCCGCCACCGTGTGGACCACTAAACGTCTTGTGTGGGTTGTAGTGCTGCATGTCGGCACCAAAATCGCCGGGCCGCGATATGCCGAGAATGGCGTTCATGTTGGCGCCGTCGAGGTAAATGAGTCCGCCGCGCGCGTGAACCTCGTCGGCAATTTTCCGCATATTGGGCTCGAAAATGCCAACCGTGTTGGGGTTGGTGATCATAAAGACGGCAATGTTGTCGTCGAGTTTTTTACGGAAGTCTTCCATACAAACGCCGCCGTCGACGTTGGTCTTGACCGTCACGGCCTCGAACCCGGCCATCACCGCACTCGCCGGATTGGTGCCGTGGGCGTTGTCGGGGGCGAGCACTTTGGTTCGGTTTTCGCCGATATCGCGGAAATAAGCAGCCGCGACCTGAAGGGCGTTGAATTCACCATGTGCCCCAGCCGCGGCTTGCAGGCTGCAGGCAGGCAAGCCCGAGATTTCGCTTAACATCTGCTGCATTGCATACAGCAATTCGAGCATGCCTTGGATTGTCTCTTCAGGCTGATAGGGATGCACGTCGGCAAACCCTGGTAGCGCCGCCGCCCGTTCGTTTCGCTTGGGGTTATACTTCATGGTACAACTCCCCAATGGGTAAAAATGGGTGTCGACACTCATGTTCTGCTGCGAGAGATTCACGAAATGGCGGATCACCTGTGGCTCGTTCACCTCGGGCAGTTCCGGCGGCTTGGCCGCCAACGCCGCCCCGGGAAGCAGCGACTCGATATCGCGAACCGGCACATCACACTTGGGCAACACGACCCCGGTACGGCCCGGCTTCGAGAGGTCGAAAATCAGTTTGGTATCGCGGGTGTTTTGCATATTAGCTTTGCTCAATCAATTGGGAAGCTTCGGTTGCCGGCGGTCACGTGAGGCGTACGAACTAAGGGATCACCAAAACTCGTCGCCAACGGCCCCAACATACGATATCATAGCAATTCCGCTGACCAATGAGCATGGCCCCTACGAAGTGATCGTGGGGTGACATTGACATTCGGCGGCTGGGCGCGACAATTTTGATTCTTCTGGGTGGTTATTCACTGCTTGGCCATCCGCCAGGCAAGTTAGCACGAGGGGTGGGGTAGGTCGATGGTGGCAATGGTAGACGGAACTTTGCAGCAAATCACACCGCTGGGCGATTCGCCCAGCGTCCGGCAGTCGCATGCCGTCGAGGGAGTGGTGACCGGCCAGATTGTGGCCGCCGATCCGTTCGATGATTTCGACGACGATGACTTCGACGACGATTTCGACGATGACTTCGAGGAAGAATGGGACGATGACCCGGTGGGCGACGAATTCGAGTCGGAATTCGACGACGACGACTTCGACGACGAAGAAGAAGAGAGCGACGACGAGGACGTGAGCAAAGATGGCGACTCGTTTAGCGACGACGAAGACTTCGACGACTGAACTCAGGGGGCAGGAGTCAGGGGCCAGGGGCCGGGGACTCTGAACTTGTTACCCGTGTGCGGGTCGTTCCTGTTGCGGATCGGCTCGCTTTCCCTAGCCCCCGAATCCTAGCTCCCAACCCCTCCCTCAACATGTTCTCTCCCGCCCCCGGCTCGGTCAGCTTTCCTAAGCTCGAAGAAGAAACGCTCGCGTTTTGGCGCGAGGGCAAAATCTACGAGAAGTCGCTCGCCCAGCGCGAGGGGGCCGATCCGTTTGTCTTTTACGAAGGCCCCCCCACCGCCAACGGCATGCCCCACCCCGGGCACTGCTTGACGCGGGCCATCAAAGACCTGTTCCCCCGCTACAAGACGATGCGGGGTTATCGCTGCGAGCGCAAAGCGGGCTGGGACACGCATGGTTTGCCCGTCGAAGTTGAAGTCTGCAAAGAGCTGGGAATCCATAGCAAAGACGAGATCGAAGCCTACGGCATTGAGCCGTTCATCCAAAAATGCCAGGCCAGCGTCTGGCGCTACATGCAAGAGTGGGAACGCCTGACCGAGCGGCTCGGCTTTTGGGTCAACCTCGACGACGCCTACGTCACTTACCACCAAAGCTATGTCGAAAGCGTGTGGTGGAGCCTCAAAAACCTGTTCGACCGCGGACTGCTGTACCGCGGCCATAAAATCGTGTGGTGGTGGGCGCAAGGCGGCACGGCGCTCTCGGCTGGCGAAGTGGGACAGGGATACCGCGAGGTGGCGGATCCGAGTGTTTATGTGAAGATGCCTCTGTCCGGCCCGAACTTCGGCTTGGCTAACGACCGCACGCGTCAATTGTCTTTGCTCGTATGGACGACAACGCCATGGACGCTGCCCAGCAATCATTTCGTCGCGGTCAATCCAGATATCGAATACGTGACCGTGGTCGACAAAGATTCGGGCGAATACTTTGTCGCCGCAAAAGATCTATTGGAAGCTCTTTCAGAAAAATCCAAGCGTGAGTTAGTCGTTGAGAAAGAGTTTCTCGGCGAGGCCCTAGTCAATCATGGCTACTTTCCGCCGTTTGAGAACTTTGGCACACCGTATAGCTACCCGGGAAAACTCGGTAACTCAACTGACGGAAGATATCCCATCTCACCGTCGTGGCGCGTGCTTCCTGCTGATTTCGTTACTACTGACAGTGGTACTGGCCTCGTGCATATTGCACCGGCATTCGGAGAAGATGACTACGACGTTCTCCAGAAATGGCGAACTGAACTTCAAGCAAGTGGTGACCTTCAACCGCCCGAACTCATCAACTGTGTCGGCCCCGACGGCAAGTTCACCGACGAAGCCCCCGAATTTGTTCGCGGCCGTTGGGTCAAAGACTGCGACAAAGACATCATCCGCGATCTCAAGGAGCGGGGGCTGCTGTTTCATCAGGAGCAGTATCTGCACGACTATCCCTTCTGCTGGCGGGCCGAGGAGGATCCGCTGATTCAGTATCCCCGCGAAAGCTGGTTCATCCGCACCACGGCGTTCAAGGACCAGATGCTGGCGAACAACGCCAAGATCAACTGGCTGCCCGAGCACATCAAGGAAGGCCGGTTCGGGAAGTTTCTGGAATCGAACGTCGACTGGGCCTTGTCGCGCGAACGGTACTGGGGGACTCCACTGCCGATTTGGGAATGCGATGCGTGCGCACTGCAAGCTGCGGAATGCGGCTACGAAGAACTCAAAGCGCGCAAGGGGGCGACCGGTTTCGAAGTTTGGGAAGCAGCGAAGGCGGCCAATCCAGAACTTCCCGACGACTTGCGCGTGCATAAACCGTATATCGATGCGATCACCTTCGACTGCGAGAAGTGCGACGGCACCATGCACCGCGTGCCCGAGGTGATCGACTGCTGGTACGACTCGGGTGCGATGCCGTTCGCGCAGTGGGGGTATAAGCAGGGAGCAGGGAGCCACCCAGAGGGTCCCCGGCAGGGAGAAGCAGCAAGTCTTGCGGCCGAAAGGTTCCAATCGCAGTTCCCCGCCGACTTTATCAGCGAGGCGATCGACCAAACTCGCGGGTGGTTTTATTCGCAGCTGGCCATCAGCACGATGCTGTGGGGTGAGCAGGGAGCAGGGAGCAAGGAGCACGGAGTTGAAGTTGCGTATCCCCACCCCTTTAAGAATTGCATCGTCCTGGGGCTGATGCTCTCGGAGTGGTACGAAGACAAGACGGATCCCAAAAAACTCTATCTGACCGAAGACGAAGCCATGGTCGCTTGCGGCGCGAAGGGCTTCAAGCAAGTCGTCGGCAAGATGAGCAAGAGCAAGCGCAACTATCAGGAGCCGAGCGCGATCTTTGATCGCTACGGAGCCGACGCGCTGCGGTGGTATCTGTTCGCCAACCAGCCGCCATGGACCTCGATTCGCTACAGTGAACAGGCGATTAAAGACAGCATTCCCGAGTTTCTGCTGAGGCTGTGGAACTGCTATTCGTTCTTTGTGATCTACGCGAATATAGACGAGTGGAAGCCAGCAGGGAGCAGCTCTCACCCCAACCCTCTCTCAGAGGGAGAGGGGGCTAAGAGCGAAATCGATCGTTGGATCATCAGCGAGCTCCATCGCACGACCGCCACGGTCGTTGAGCGGATGGATGCCTACGACAACTTTGCCGCTTGCGCGGCAATCACCGAGTTTGTCGACGCGCTCAGCAACTGGTATGTCCGCCGCACGCGCGATCGATTTTGGATGAGCGACAAACAGGCGCCCGAAAAGCTCGACGCCTACGCCACGCTGTACGAGTGCTTGCTCACGACCTGCAAGCTCATCGCGCCGTTTGTGCCGTTTGTGGCCGAGACCATGTATCGCAACCTGGCCAGCGCCATCGAAGGCCAGCCCGAGAGTGTGCACCTGTGCGACTATCCCAAGGCCGGCGCGTCGCTGATCGACGAAGACCTCTCGCGTCGCATGGCCAAGGTGCGGCTCATTTCGTCGCTGGGTCGCCGTGCCCGCGAAGCAGCCACGCTCAAGGTCAGGCAACCGTTGGCCGGGGTGACGGTAATTCTGGCCGACACCACCGACCAGGCGTGGCTTGAACAGCACGCCGGCGTGATTGAAGACGAACTGAATGTGAAGTCGGTAGAATATAGCGACAAGCCCGAGTTGTATGTCGAGCATCAGGTGCTGCCCAACTTTAAGCTGTTGGGCCCCAAGCTCGGCAAGCTATTGCCACGGGTCAAAAAGTGGCTCGGCGAGCAGTCGGGCAGCGATCTGCTGGCCAACATCCGCGACAACGGCAAAATCTATCTCGAACTCGACGGCCAGCACATCGCGCTCACCGGCGAAGAAGTCGAGGTCCGCATCACCGCCAAAGAAGGCTACGCGGCCGCCAACGACAAAGGTGTGGTGGTGGTATTGGCGACCGAGCTCACCCCCGAGCTAGTGCGCGAAGGGCTGGCCCGCGATTTGGTGCGGGCGATTCAAGATCGGCGCAAGGAAATTGGCTGCGAGTTCACCGATCGCATCGCGATTGGCGTCGTGAGCGACGATGCCGAGGTCCGCACGGCGATCGAACAATTTAGAGACTATATCGTGGGCGAAACGCTGGCCGACAATGTTGCGGCGTCGCCCGTCGTTGGTGCCGAGCCGGTCGAAGTGAAATTGGGCGACGCTACGGCCAACGTTTATGTGACCGCTATCTGAACAAGGAAGTGCCCGCTTTGAAACTCGCCGTCCTCATCTCTGGCTCCGGCCGCACGCTTAAGAATTTTATCGATCTGGCCGCCGATGATTGGCCGGCTGAGATTTGTTTGGTGGTTTCGAGCAGTCCCACTGCTGGCGGGCTGAAGTTTGCCCAGGCTGCCGGCATTCCGACGGTGGTCATAGAGCGCAAGCATTACGATTCGCCCGATAGCTACGGCGCAGCGATCTTCGATCGTTGCCGCAAAGCAGGTGCCAAGTGTGTCGCGATGGCCGGTTTCTTGAAGCTCGCGACGGTACCGCCCGACTTTGAGAATCGTGTGGTCAACATCCATCCGTCGCTGATTCCATCGTTCTGCGGACAGGGCATGTATGGCGAGCGCGTCCACCAGGCGGTGCTCGACTATGGGGCCAAAATCACCGGCGTGACGGTCCATTTTGTCGACAATCAGTACGACAATGGCCCGATCATCTGGCAACAGCCGGTGCCGGTGTTCGACGACGACACGGCCGAATCGCTGGCCGCGCGTGTGTTCGAAACTGAAAGAGATGCCTATCCGCGTGTGCTGGCCCACATCGCGGCGGGGCAGGTCAAGGTCGATGGACGCCACGTTTCGATCAAGGTGGGCCGGCACGCTTATCAGCGGCCCGGCATCGAGTGAACTGCGGCAGTTGGCATTCTCGGCTCGACGCCTATCATCGCTCAGCGTTAGAATCAAATCGCTAGCAAAACAGTTCGACGGAATCGACAGCATGTCGCGAGAGGTAATTGTTGTGGGAGCCGGGCCCGGAGGCCTTGCCGCGGCGATGCTGTTGGCTCGAGCCGGTTTAAAGGTGCGGGTCCTCGAACGGCAGCCCTATGTGGGGGGGCGAACATCGTCGATCGAGCGCGATGGTTTTCGCTTCGACCGCGGCCCCACGTTTTTTCTCTACCCGCGCATTCTTAGCGAAATCTTCGCGTCGTGCGGCTATCGGCTCATGGACGAAGTGCCGATGAAGCGGCTCGACCCACAGTATCGGCTTGTGTTTGGCGAGTCGGGTCGTCTCGATTGCACGCCCGACGTGGCTCGCATGGAAGCCGAGATCAATCGGCTCGCTCCCGGCGACGGTGCTGGTTTTGGCCGGTTTATTGCCGAGAACCGGGAAAAACTCAATTCGTTTCAACCAATTCTCGAGGCGCCGTTTTATCGCCGTCGCGATTTACTGCGCCCCGATGTGCTGCGGTCGGCTTCGAAGCTCAAACCTTGGCGGTCGCTGCACTCCGAGGTAGGGCAGTATTTCAGCGATCCGCGGATGAAGCTCGCCTTTACGTTCCAGGGCAAATACCTCGGCATGTCGCCATTTCAGTGTCCGAGCCTGTTTTCGATTCTCGCCTTCCTCGAATATGAACATGGCGTTTGGCACCCCTACGGCGGTTGTGGCCGGGTGTCGGACCGCATGGCCGAGCTCGTTGGCGAGCTCGGCGGCGAAATCCACACCGGCGAACCGGTCGAGGGTCTCGAATTCGTCGGTCGACGAGTCGTCGGCGTGAAAACCAAACGGCGACATTATTCGTGCGACTCACTGGTCATCAACGCTGATTTTGCGCAGACGATGACCGAGTTGGTGCCGAACAATCTGCGTCGCCGCTGGTCGGATCAAAAATTGGCGAAGAAGAAATTCTCGTGTAGCACGTTCATGCTCTACCTCGGCATCGAAGGCATGCTTCCTGAACTTGCGCACCACACGATTTATCTGGCCGACGATTACCGGCAAAACCTCGCCGACATCGAGTCGCTCCATCGTCTCAGCGACGACCCTTCGATCTATGTGCAAAATCCCGGTGTCACCGACGGCAGTCTTGCCCCCGCCGGAGCGAGTGCCCTGTATGTACTTGTGCCCGTGTCGCAGATGCACGCAAACATTGACTGGGCAAAACAGGCTGCTCCGCTTCGCGAGCGGGTGCTCGATCGGCTCGAAAAACTCGGCATCGCCAACATTCGAGAGCGTATCCGTACCGAGGTTGTCACAACGCCGGCCGATTGGCAAAACGAACATCACATCTACCGCGGCGCGACGTTTAATCTGGCCCACAACCTTGGGCAGATGCTCTATTGGCGACCGCATAATCGCTTTGAAGAGCTTGACGGAGTCTACCTTGTGGGTGGCGGAACTCACCCGGGTAGCGGACTGCCGACCATATACTCGTCGGCTCGAATCGCCGTCGATTCACTGCTCGAAGACCTGGGGGCACAGGCCGCTACGACGGAAACAGTCGCCCCGATGCTCGCCCCGGCATTACTGGCGGGGGCCGAATAGTCCAACGGAATGCAAATCATCACTCCCCTTACTGACGCCGAACTCGACGAGTTGCTGCAAGCAACTAGCCGCACTTTTGCGCTGTCGATTCCGCTGCTGCCGCCGGTCGAACGACGCGAAGTGGGCTTGGCCTATTTGGTGTTTCGAATTGCCGATACGCTCGAAGACGCCGAACTCTACGTTCGCGACCAGCGCATCGACGCACTCGAAATGTTCATCGGCTGCCTCGCCGATCACGACCACAAAGTTTGGTGTGACTTCGCCGCTGCGTGCGACCGATCGCCCCCTTCCGACGTCGCCGCTTACAATGAACTGCTGATCCAAACACCGCGCGTGTTACGGTCTTTGCACGACTGCGAGCCCGAGACCATTCGAGTTGTCGCCTTCGATGCGAGCCGGTCGGCCGAGGGCATGATGGCGACGCTCGAAGCGGGGGGCAGTCGCGGCAACGTAGAGTTCGATTCGATCGACCAGCTTCGGCAGTATTGCTACTACGTCGCCGGAATCGTTGGCGAAATGCTGACGCGATTATTCGCCCGTCGGCTCGCGCCGGGGGCAATCGACGAATTGATGCCGCTCGCACGCGAGTTCGGCGAAGGCTTGCAGCTCGTGAACATTCTCAAAGACGCTGGCAACGATGCGTTGCAAGGACGCAGCTACCTTCCCACCTCAGTCGACCGAAGCGAGGTCTTCGCACTTGCGTATCGTGACCTGCAGTCGGCGCGCCAGTATGTGGCAACACTGAAAAATCACAACGCCCCGACGGGTTACATACAATTCTCGCAGTTGCCGATTGAACTGGCCGCCGCTGCACTGGGTCGCCTTGCCGAGCAAGGTGTCGGGGCCAAAATCAATCGTCAGGAAGTGGCTGCAATCCTCTCTCGCGTCGCATCAATGGCCGGCGCATTGGTGGACAGCGACCGATGAGTGTCACCGCTAGGGAAGTCACCGCAACCGAAGCGAAGGGTATCGACGCGACGAAATCGACCGCCGATCTCCCTTGGCCGTCGATGAGCGTCGGCGACCGACTGGAAATCTTCCGTCGGCTCCGTCACGCGATTGCCGACGACCCTCTTGACTGGGCACGCACGGTCAGGCCGACGCAAGATCGAACACTCGCCGAGAGTGTTGGAGCCGAGGTTTGGGCGCTGGCCGATGCTTGTCAGTTCCTAGAAAAGTACGCGGCTAGGATTTTGGCGCCAACTGTTCCGCCTGGCGGTAGGTGGCGTGATTGGCTCACCGGTCTTCGCGTACGCATCCATCATCAGCCGCGCGGCAAGGTGCTAGTCATCGGAGCGGGGAATTATCCGTTGCTGCTGTCGGCTGTGCCGGCACTGCAAGCGCTGGTGGCTGGCAATCGCGTGCTATTGAAACCGCCCCTCGGTGGCGAAGCCTGTTGCAAGATGTTCGTCGAAACACTTTGCAAGGCGGGCCTTCCGGCCGGAACCTGCGAACTGCTCGACGCGACGGCCGAAGCAGCAAAGTCAGCCATCGAAACTGGTGTCGACCACGTCGTATTCACCGGCTCGTCGAAGGTCGGACAACAAGTCTGGCGGCAAGCGACCGCGGCAGGGGCGACTTGTACCCTCGAACTCTCGGGCTGCGATGCGGTAGTCGTGCTCGCCGGTGCCGATCCGACTCGCGTCGCTCAATGCCTCGCTTTTGGTCTCGATTTTAATGCCAGCGCGACCTGTATCGCGCCGCGACGCGTTTTCGCCAGCGCAGCGATGATGGCAAAAATCGAGGAGCGACTCGTGCGACTGCTCGACCAGTGCGAAACCAAAATATGTTACGCCGGGGCGGCGAATCGAGCGATGGGTTCGGTGCAGCAGGCACTCGCTGACGGAGCCAAACTTGTTTGGCCGAACTTGGTCAGCGAGTTTGGTGCTGGCTCACAGGCAATGCCGCCGATGGTGCTTGCGACCGACAATCGAAAGCTTGCGATTCTCGACGACGACTTGTTCGCACCAGCGCTAACGCTCGTGACTGTCGAAGGCGACGAACAGGCGGTCGCTGCCGCGAACGAGAGTCGGTGGGGCCTCGGGGCAGCCGTTTTCGGGCCTCGTCATCGAGCCGAGCAGGTCGCCACAATAATGGAGGCCGGTTGCGTTACCGTGAACGACCTCATTGCCCCCACCGCCGACGCGAGAGTCCCCTTCGGCGGCTGGAAACAAAGTGGCCACGGCATGACACGCGGTCGCGAGGGACTGCTCGAAATGACCAAAGCTCAGGCGATCATTGCACGCACAGGCATGTGGCTCCCACACCTCGATCGCAAACGAAGCGGCCTCGCCGAGCTAATCGCCGGAATGGTCACTTTCTTGCACGGTCACTCCATCGCAAAACGCTGGAATGGGCTGAGCGAGATCACCCGTGCTACGAAACAGACAGAATCTACGGAAATCAAATGATTGCACCAGCAAAACACGAAGTCGTTGTCGTTGGCGGAGGTCTCGGAGGACTCGCGGCAGCCTGCACGCTTGCCGCGCGCGGAAACCGCGTCACGCTGCTCGAACGCAACGGCACCGTTGGCGGAAAAGCAGTTCAGCTTCGTCGCGATGGCTATCGCTTTGATATGGGTCCGACGATTCTCACCGTGCCATCGGTACTCCATCGCATCTTCGCCGAGGCGAACCGACGGATCGAAGATTACCTTGAACTCGTGGCGCTCGATCCCCAGTGGCGTTGTTTTTTCGACGACGGCGACGTACTCGATCTGGTGGCCGATGTGGAACAGATGAAAGCCAACATCCGCCATTTCTCGGGCAGCGACAGAGCGGCCGAGGGCTATGAGAAGTTTATCGCGACTTCGCAACAGTTGCATGAAATCAGTGACCGCTTTTTCTTCTGGAAGAGCGTCGGTGGTATCTTCGACACAATGGACCTCAAACGGACATTCGAGCCGGCGGTACTGAAAGACTTGCTCGCGTTGCGGATGGGCACGTCGGTGGCCGGCACGGTGCGGTCGTATGTCGCCGAACCGCGGGTCGCCCAAATGATCGACCATTTCACGCAGTATGTCGGGTCGAACCCCGAAGCTTCGCCTGCCGTGCTTTGCAGCATCGCCCACATGCAAACCAAGGAAGGCATTTGGTATCCGATGGGGGGTACCCGCGCTGTGCCCGAGGCCCTTGCCCGCTTGGCAGTCGAACTAGGTGTCGAAATTCGCACCGACTGTCTAGCGACCGCGATCGAAACCGAAGCGGGACATGTGACGGCCGTTCAGGTTGAAGGGGGTGAGCGAATCGAGTGCGATGCCGTTGTCAGCAATTGTGACAGCGTGATCACTCATGAAAAACTAATCGGTGGCGTCGCGGCACAAAGATTTGCTAAGCGTCGCAAGTACGAACCAGCTTGTTCGGGTGTCGTGCTCTACCTTGGGCTCCGCGAGCGCTACGAGCATTTGCTGCATCACAACTTCGTCTTCTCAGCCGACCCGCATCAGGAATTCAAGGCGATCTACGATCAAGGAGTGCCGGCATCCGATCCGACCTGCTATGTCTGTGCTCCGTCGTCGAGCGAGCCAGGCGTCGCACCCGACGGCGGCGAAGCGCTTTACGTACTTGTTCACACTCCTTACCGACACGATGGACAAGACTGGTCGCAGATGCTGCCCGGTTACCGCGAGACGATACTCGACAAGCTCGAAAAGACCGCCGGCATGAAGGGCCTCCGCGAGCGAATCGTCGTCGAAGAATCGCTCACGCCTGCCGACATTGAAAGCCGGTACAACGTGCTGCGAGGGGCCATTTACGGGCTGGCGAGTCACGGTCGGTACTTTGGTGCGTTCAAACCGGCCAATCGCAGCCGCGATGTGAAAGGGCTGTATCTTGCTGGCGGAGCGGCTCACCCAGGGCCGGGTATGCCAATGGTACTCATGAGTGGCTGGATTGCAGCCGACTCGCTCGATACCGATCGACGGCAAGTTGCTACTTCGGCTCAAAGCGTTTAGCTTACAACCGAAGCGAAACTTGCCGAGAGTTTCGCTACGATCAAGGGTCAACTTCGAGGCGGGGCAATTGAGCATTAGCCACACGATGTCGAGCCAGTCGCACGGCACCAACGCAGAGGCGGTCGCATTGCCGCGTCGTTCGAGCCAACTGGTGGGTTGGTTTGGCTGGTATCTCGAGTGGTATCTGCGGAAGAATTTTCATTCGCTTGCGTTGCATCGATCGCCACCGCCAAACTTGCCGGCCGATGTTCCCGTCGTTGTCTACGTCAACCACGCCTCATGGTGGGATCCACTCATTGCACTTTGGCTCGCGAAGCACTTGATGCCAGGCCGACTGTTGTTTGCTCCTTTCGATGCCGAGGCACTGGCCAGCTATCCGATTTTCGAGAAACTTGGTTTTTTCGGCGTCGATCAAGCAAGCCGTCGCGGTGCCGCCCAATTTCTCATAACCAGCCGTGCAATTCTCGCGAACCCGGGCACGAGCATTTGGATGACTCCCGAAGGGCGTTTTTGTGACCCGCGTGATGTTTCGGTTCCGTTCCGCCCGGGGCTTGCACACTTGGCCGAAGACATGCATCGGGGCGTCCTCCTACCACTGGCGCTCGAGTACTCGTTTTGGGAAGAGCGGCGGCCGGAGATTCTCATTAAGTTCGGCAACCCCATCGACTGCGACGACGACCACGTCCTCACGAAAGCCCAGTGGAACGAGCGACTGCATTCCGCGCTCCGAACCACCCAATCCGAGCTTGCGACGGCTTCGATTGCTCGCAGCACCGCCGAGTTTCAAGTCCTGCTAGGCGGCCGCGAGGGCGTCGGAGGAATCTATGAAGGGATGCGAAAAATTAGGGCGCGAATCACGGGACGAAACTATCGCGCCGCCCACAGCGATAAACTTGGGCGGTCATGACAATCCTCATTCTGCTTTGCCTCATTTGCGCTGCGGTCCCCGCCTACTTTTATGGGCGCAATCAATTGGTGTTCCACAAAGCGCCGGCTGCCTACGGGGTAAGTCGACCAGTGTCAGTACTGATCCCGGCACGCAACGAAGCGGCCAACATCGCCCAATGCCTCGACTGCATTTGTGCAAGCACCGCTGTCGAACTCGAAGTGCTCGTGCTCGACGATCATTCCGACGACAACACAGCGGAGCTTGTTAACCGCTCCGCGGAAATCGATCCACGCATATGTTTGATCGAAGGACAGACGTTGCCACCCGGCTGGAACGGCAAACAGCACGCCTGTTGGCAACTCGCGCAGGCGGCCCAGCACGAGCTATTAGTGTTCATCGATGCCGACGTGCGGCTTACTCCCGATGCATTGAGTCGCGGCGTGATTCCGCTTGTGCATCGAGACATCGATCTCGTGAGCGGTTTTCCTCGCCAGATCACCGCCACCCTCGTCGAAGCGATGTTGCTGCCGTTGATTCACTTTGTGCTGCTCGGGTTCCTTTCGCTGCGGGCGATGCGGCAGTCGGGCGACGTTGGATTCGGTGCCGGATGTGGCCAGTGGTTTCTCACCTCGCGCGACGCTTACTTTCGCACGGGCGGACACGCGGCGATTCGCGGTTCACGGCACGATGGGCTGATGCTTCCGCGGCTTTATCGCCAGGCGGGCTTGCGGACCGACCTGTTCGACGCCACCGACACGGCCAGTTGCCGGATGTACGAAGGGGCCGCTGCGACTTGGCGCGGGCTTGCTAAGAACGCGACCGAAGGCATCGCGAACCTCCCCATGCTTCCGATCGTGACGATAATACTGCTGTTCGGACAAGTCGCTCCGCTTCTCTGTTTGGTCTTTGCGTTGCTGCAAGATCAACCTGCCTGGCAGGTCGCCTTGGCGAGTGTCGCCACCTTGCTCAGTTTCGCGCCGCGATTGCACGCCGCCTGGCGATACCAACAGTCGTTCACGGGCGCGCTGCTCCATCCCGTTGCGATTGCGATGTTCCTCGTCATTCAATGGGAGGCACTATTCCGGTCGTGGATAGGTCGACCAGTACAGTGGAAAGGTCGCGTCGAAGCCGCCGATGGTCAGCCTTGCGCGAGCCAATCAAGCCTCATCGAATAACTCTTCGACTCGCCCGGCCTAAGCACCAACATGGCGTCGGCGAGTCCCACGCCGTGCATGTTAAAAATATCGGGTGGTCCCGTTTGAGGCTCGACACAAATCGCCTCGCGATGACCGGGAGTGTAGACCACGGCGTACTTCATCGAGGCGTCGAATGATTGTTTCAATACTCGGCCCGACGAGTTGTCGCGAAGCGTCACCACATGCTCGCTCCCGCTTGGCGAGTCAAGCACAAACGGCTCGTCGAACGTGTGCTCGCCCAACTCAAAACCATCGACAAGTGTCATGCCTTTGCCGTTGGCCACAATTTTTCCGGTGGGAATCATATCGACCAGCGGAAGCGTTCGGCTGGCTGGCAAAGTCAAAGTCGTTTTTCCCGTCGACCCGCTGTCACTGAGCGGCAGACGAAAGTAAGGATGCCAACCAAAGCAGCAAGGCAGCGGTGAATTGCCAGTGTTCGTGAACTTGATACCACAGTCGAGCGACCGAGCACCGACCGAATAGGTTGCACTGATCGAGAAATCACTCGGCCAAAATCGGACTACATCCTTGGCATCGCGGCTCAACTGAAACTCGCCTGTCACCGATTCGACCGCATCGTGCGTAAGCCGCCACGGACGATTGAAGACAAAGCCATGCAGCGCGTTGCCGCGACCGTCCCCCTCGGGCAGCTCATAGTTTTCGCCATCCCAATGAAATTTACCCTTGGCAATTCGACCGGCGAAGGGAAACATCAGTGGGTTCCCACCACTAGTGGGGCGGCAATGCCCCTCGCTGAAACTCGGATCAGCATAAATCAAATCGCGCCGCTGCCCGCCGTCTGGCACCGTCCACGAGAACAAGTTAAACCCACCGCTGACCAGCACGCGGGCCTGAGTTCCGCTGGCTTCGTGAGCAATCTCAGCAACTTGCGACATCGTGAGAAAAGTCCTTGGGGCGACCTGCCCCTACGATAAAAAATTAAAAACTAGCGAAGGTCGGATTGACCTGTCTTGTGGGGCCATTTTGTCCCTTAGCAATAAGGGGGACAAGTGGCCCGAAGGGAGCAACAGCAGTGCCACGCGAAGGCTTTCGTTCTGACCGTTTTGACCCCAAAATGGCAAACACGATTGGAGGGGACAAAACCCCGAATTTTGTCTCTCGCCCAACTTGCAAAAACGTCTTGTTTTCCAGTCGATTTCGCACATCGCCAGAGAATTTCGTACCTGGGTTTTGACTGACCAGTTGGCGACGTTTTGG
>JBGSWC010000205.1:0-27568 GCA_041752635.1 Pirellulales bacterium
GTCGCAATAAATTTCTCCGTAACCCGCTGGGCCGCTCGCCGGCCACAGCACTCGACTTTAGCAAGAATTAGGCATGCCGGTGGCTCGACTCTCGGGCAAACGTCTTGCGGATTTCTCTCATCGCCTTGCCGTTGCCGGCCAAGCGGGTGTCGATGTGCGGCGCACTTGGCAACGAGAAGCCGACAACGCAACCGGTCGACTCCGTGAACAACTGCAATCAATCGCCGACGCCGTTAAAGCGGGCGGTTCTCTCGCCGACGCTGTCAACCGAACCGACGATACCTTTCCGATGTTGTGGCGCGATATGCTCGGCATCGGCGAGACAACTGGTCAGTTGCCCGAAGTGCTCCATCGACTGAGCGACTACTACAAGTTCCAACATGAACTGGGCCGGACTTTTTTGGGGCTGATCGCCTGGCCAATGATCCAACTTGGGGCGGCCATCATGATTATCGGGCTGCTCATTTTAGTGCTCGGAATGATAGGAGGCGAGGTCGATCCGCTTGGCTGGGGGCTGACCGGTGTTCGCGGAGTAATCATTTACTTTGGCATTGTGGCGACGATTCTCAGCGTCATCGCCGCGGGTGTTGTCGCAGTTCGACGTGGTGCCCTCTGGTTCGCTCCCATGCAACGGTTCGTGACATCGCTTTACGGGATTGGCACCGCGGTCCAAAAAATCTGTCTTGCCCGCGTCGCCTGGGCGTTACATTTGATGCTCAACGTCGAAATGGATCTTCGCCAACTTGTCCCCTCGGCGATAAGGGCTAGCGGGAACGCCTTCTATACCCAGCACACCGATCGAATGGTCGCCGACATTGCCGCTGGGCGATCGATGTACGAGACCTTTCTGCGCACTCACGCCTATCCACCCATGTTTCTCGACGCGCTGCAAGTCGCCGAAGAAAGCGGACAGATCAGCGAGTCGATGTCGCGGCTCGCGACCGCCTACGAACAAGAAGCCCGCGACGCGCTCGTGACGCTCGCGACGATCGCCAGCTTCGCTGTCTGGCTGAGCGTCGTCGCGATCATCGTTTTTATGATTTTCCGGCTGTTCTACTTTTATCTGAACGCCATCAACGACGCGGCCAATTTCTAGCTTTTCAACCGGGAAAGCGATCGGTGAAAACAACTTCCGCCTTATCGAGTTGTCCCCCCCGCGGATGCGCCGGCTTCGCCGCTTTGCCAATCACCAGCAGCATCGCGACCACATGGTCATCGGGCAGATCAATTAGCTCGGCGACTTTTTGCTGATCGAAACCAATCATCGGGTTCGAGTCATAGCCCATCGCCTTGGCGGCCAGCATGAGCGTTTGTGCAGCGATGCCACAACTACGCATGACCTCGTCGTGCTGTAGTTGCTCGTTGCCCTGATAGAATCCCTCGATCATTGGCACCAACACCTGGCGGGTCGCATCGGGGACATTGCGCCAATAGCGCTCAGGGGCTTTTTGCCAGCTTTTCACGTCGCCACACAGGACAATGGTCAGTTGAGCTTCTTCGACCTGCGCTTGATCCCAGGCGGCCGCGCGCAGCCGTTTTTTGTGTTCGGGGTCACGGACCAGCACAAATCGCCAGTTTTGGATGTTGAAAGAGGTGGGCGATAGTAGCGCGAGGTCCATCAGTTTCTGCACATCGGCTTCGGGCATCGGGACCGATATGTCGTATTTCTTGATGCTGCGACGCTGCTCGATGGCGGTAATTGTATCCATATTTAACTACTTTCTGGGCCAAATTGGTGGGGGCAGAACAAATTTCGCCAAGTGGTGTTAAGATGATAGAGTGCACAGCCGAGTTTTGCCAACTCGCTAGCACTTTCCACTCCGCTTGTTGAATTAAGGAAGGCAATGCCATGCAGAACAGAAACTACACAGTCGGTCGCCGCACATTCGTCGGTGCCACGGCCTTCGGCCTCGCGGCATTCACCACGCCCGGCCTGTTGGCCGAAGAACTCACCCAGACGCCACGCATGACCGAAGGGCCTTTTTATCCCGATAAGTTACCGCTCGATACCGACAACGATTTGATCGTCGTCAACGACGATGTCACCCCCGCTATCGGCGAGATCACCCATCTGACTGGCCGAGTTCTGACCTCCAGCGGTTCGCCCGTTCGTGGGGCGACCGTCGAGATTTGGCAAGTCGATGGCAACGGCGTTTACCTGCACAGCCGCAGCGGTGGCAACAAGCCGCGTGACGCAAACTTTCAAGGATTCGGCCGCTTTTTGACGTCGAACAAAGGCGAATATTATTTCCGCACCGTCAAACCAGTCCCTTACCCAGGCCGCACGCCCCACATTCATGTGTTGGTCAAGAAGGGAGATCGCCAATTGATCTGCACCCAACTCTTCCTCGCCGACCAGAAGGAACGCAATGAGCGCGACGGTCTCTACAGCCGCATCGGCGACAAAAAGTTGCAAGACTCCGTCACAGTCGAATTCCGGAAAATGGAAGACAGCAAGCTCGGCGAGCTCGCAGCAAATTTTGATATCGTGTTGGGCGTCACGCCCGAAGACGCGTGAGCCGCCACAATGCGGAACTTGCCAAGTCCGTCGGAATTCCAACCAAATCTGACGTGCTGTGATGTCGCCTCGATTAGTGCGCCAACGGTGTCAGCGTAAAGTCCTTGATGGTTAGTCCTTTGACTGGTTCCTCGCGCGAGAATCGCAACACGTTCTTTCCCTCAACCAGGGTGACTCTCACGGGTTCCGTCACGTCCCACATGCCGACCGTAAAAGGCAGCGCAATATCGATAGGCTTCTCGGAACCATTAACCGAAACCAACAGATGTTGCTTCCAACTGGGGGTCACAACTCGTGCGGTCAGCGCATACTGTCCGGCATTTGGAACATCGAATGTATATTCGAAGTCCTGGGCACCCCCATTGCGGCCGTAATGCAGTTGCTTTCCGCCGAGAACACTGTTCATAAAGACAATCTTGCCGGTGCTCTTGGTGGGTTGGCTGCACGCTGCTGCGGGAATGGTAATTACCCCATCGTTGTCAATCGAAATGTCTCGATCGACGTCGGAAACCGCGACTTGCTCGCTGGCGTTTGCGGTGGGGATTTCCTCCGACTCGCCAAGTTCTTCGCCTACCGGAGCGAGCGTTTCTGCCTGCGACTCTTCGATGATGCGACGCTGGGTGTGGAGTGCGATTCCATTCCAAAATTCTGGATCACCACCAACCAAGCCCGGTGTTCGTTTCTCTCCCGCGAAGTCGCCAATCCATTGGGCTCGCTTCACTTGCAGATATTTCTGGCCCGTTGCGCGAGCCTGAGTCGTGGCAAGAAAATTGAGATCGCTGTCGCGGCCTGGTCCGGCCCAACCGGCCCCCCATCCGCCGCCAAGGCAAACCACCCAGCCATCGGGGGTCCAATGTGCGAGGGCCGCGTGTCCCCGCTGCGGGCGAGCAATAGTCGGCACACCAAACGAACGCAGGATGAAACGACCAAAGAAAGCTCGGCGACCGCAAACGCCGCCATTCATCAAGATATTTTGAAAGAACTGTAGCTGCGATTGATCGAATTTGTTGTCCTGTGATCCATACTTGATGTCGGTCCTGACCGCTGCCACGTAGCGCCATCGATAGTCGTCAGTTGCGATATGATCGGGGCGATAATTGTGCAGCATCTCGCGGCCCCAGGCGAGAATCTCGTCGGGCTCTTCGCCGTTTACCACCATGCGCAAGTCCCAGACGCTCAGATCGTTGAATCCCGCATCGAGCTCGCCAGCCAGATAGGCCTCTTCAAAGTGTCGGTATCGCTTCACGGGATCGACAAACGTCGGTGCGTCGGGTTGTGCAACAGCGTTTGGTTGTTGGATGGGCTCTGCGTGGGCTAAGGCGGTTGCGAGTGCCAATCGCTGCAGCACACCGCCCGCCGCACGATCGCTACTGTTTTGAATGTCGGTATAAATGCTGATGGCCCGTCCGTAATCGCCCCCCTCGGCACCATCGGCCAAGACCATTTGCAACAACAAATCGTCATCGGCGAGCAGTTCTTCAATCAGCCGCTCGTGAGCCGGGCTGTGCAGTGCAAACTCGGCGACACCTTTTGGTGTCGCTTCACTGAGCACGACGAATTTCGCCAACCGTGCATCGAGCTTGTCGCTTGTGAGCAGCGACTGTGGATTGACGGATTCAATGGTTGCGGCAAGCTTCGCACGCGCCGCGGCGAGTGAATCTTGGGCTTCCTGCAGTGCTTGCTTGAGCGTTGCTTCTTCGCGTTTCGCTTTATCATACGCCGCTTGACGCTCTGCAAGCGCCGCGACGCCTGCGGCGCGGTTTTTTTGCCAAGTGGCAAGTTCCTGTTGGGCTGCGGTCCGGTCGGCGTCAGTCGTGGCTTTCTTCAGCTTGGCCTGCGCTTCGGCAATACCTTGATCGGCGCCACCGATCCACTTCCCTTTCGCATGATTGACCAAGCCTGCTGCCTTTGCGATTCCCGACAGGTTCGTCTCGGCCGAGTTCACGACAACTAAGGCTCGCTTCTCAGCCTCGCGGGCCTGCTGGTAAGCGACGACGAAGGTGGGGTCGATCGTCGGTAGGTCGCGAGCGATATCGGCGCGAAGTGCCGAGAGCATTTTTGTGTACCGCTCCAGCAGCGTACGATCGACCTCGGGCTTTGGCGATACTGCCGAGACGACTGGTGCCACCAGACTGATGCACATAATACCAAACGCCATGCACAACATGACGGTGCTGTGAATTGAGAAATTCCTCGCGTAGATCGCTTTCATCGCCTTGCAACCCTTTTGGTAATTTGCTTTCGTGCAGCCAAAATTCCGCAGAAATCGCGCGCAGAGGCGCCAACACATGCGAATTTGGATGGAGCGCGCGTGAAACAACTTGAACTCAACCGCGGGCGAATATTAATTGTCGCCAGTCGACATCAATTCCCTCATGGCTTTGCCCATCGCCTCGCCCACATCCATGTAAGTCTCAGCGTTGCCACCATAGTGGCTGTTCGACGCACCACCATGACTGAGTGGGTTCGTATAGACAGTGGCGACATTGCCCTCGAACTCAGGGTACTTGCCCGATGTCCCATCAACCGCTAGCTGGGCTTTGAGACTCAGCCCATCGTTGCCCTCGGCTCCCATTTCGGTTTGGCCGAGTGTCGCACACACGAATTTCGCGTTCGGTGCGTCGAAATCCTTGCGGAGTTGCTTGATTAGGTGAACCAGATTCGCTTCATATCGACTTGCATGAACCGCGTTGTAACGATCTTTGTCCCCCTGCCAGTAAAAGAAGCCTGCAACTTCGTAACCATTTGCGTCTGGATAGTACTTGTCCAGCTCAGCGAGCACTTTCTTGGCGTTAGCGATATCGCCATCGTATTGAACGCCGGCGTACCAACCAATTGGCGTTGGTTCGGTCCCCTTTTCCCACTTGTCGGGCGAGTCTTTGTAGCCCGCGTACACATATGTTTTGACTTCACCAGTTTTCTTGTCCTTCTCTTCGGCTTCAAAGCGCTCGCTGCCCGGTGGAAGCAAATCCCAGCCAAGACTGCGGTTGCCAATGCAACTTTTGAGAATCATCACCGGTGCGTCGATGGCTTCGCCAAGATAGTGACCGATGCCATATTCGGGGCCAATCTTTCCACCCTTGATTGTCATCCACTCGTTATTGAATTCGCGAGGCGGGTTCGCTCCGCTACCCATCACGCGGACGTACCGGACATCGTTGCGGACGGTCCATTCTCCTTGGTCGTCGACGAGGTAAGGATATTTTTTCTTCTCACCGACGGCGTAAGCGAGCGTGCCATCTTTGTCACCGGCGACATTACCGGCTCCCACCATGTTCGACTGCCCGAGCAAAATGTAAACCTGCACCGGCTTTGTCATATCGGCAGGCTTTCCGTCGGGGTCGGGCAACTCATCGGCAAGGCCGCGAGCAGGAGCGAGAACAACAACCAACGCCGCCGCAAAGAAGACGCGCAGCAACAATCTAACCGGTGTCTCGTAGAACATGGAAAGTACCCAAAGGAAGGAGGGAGGGGTGGGAAAGTTGCCGCGTGCCGGCGGCAGCGCACTCGCCAATCGCGGGAGTGCCAAGTCGACCGTATTGTAAACTAAAACGCCGGCTCATTGCAAATCGTGAACAAAAAATCGGCCAGAATCTTCGTCGCCGAACTCTCAGAATTCGTAGACAATCCGCCCATGTCCTTCGTGGCGGCTGATTCTTTCGGTGGCGTACAATCCCGCCAACACAAACTCCACACAAGAGGCTCGCACCGCCTCGTCGCCACTAGCGTTCACCTCGAACGCCGCGTCCCAGACTGGCGGCACTCGCTTGAGCAACTCGGCATAGTGGCGGCTCGGCAGCATGTCGCCCACTTCAATTTTCACCCCCTCGGCAAAGATCTCGGCAATGCCCGCGAGGCTGTGCTGTTCGACGTATTCGGCGAACACACTGGCGATTGCCTCGGCCACCACGGCGTCGAGCACTTGTCGTTCGCTCATTTGGTGCGAACCCATCAGGTCGAGTTCGAGTTTACCGAGCGAGCTAGAGTGCAAATGCCCCAGGTCGCTAATGCGAGGCACCGCTGGCGATTCGCCCAACACGGCCGCACGCTGGCGGGCCGACGCGATCATCGTGCGATAGTTGGCAATCGACAGTCGCGTGCTGACGCCCGATTCGTGATCGACGTATTTCGACCGCCGCGCTGCTCGGCTCACCTCTTCGATGATCTCTTTCATGAAGAACGGAACGACCACGTCGCTGTCGGCCGAGTCGCCTAGCCCGACTTCTTGGTCGAGAATCTCGATACCCAATTGCCGCTCGATCGGGTAGTGGGTGTGAATCATCGACCCGATGCGGTCTTTGAGCTGTGGAATCACCTTGCCCGAGCGGTTGTAAGTCGCGGGGTTAGCCGATAACAGAATCAGCACATCAATATCAAAGCGAACCGGGTAGCCGCGAATCTGCACTTCTCGTTCTTCGAGAATGTTGAACAGGCCGACTTGCACCAGTTCGTCGAGTTCGGGCAACTCGTTCATCGCAAAAATGCCCCGGTGCATGCGCGGGATCAGCCCAAAGTGTAATGCCTCTTCGGCCCCCATGCTGACGCCGCCGGCAAGCTTGGCGGGGTCGATCTCGCCGATGATGTCAGCGAACTTGGTGCCAGGCGAAAGCCGTTCGGCGTAGCGATCGTCGCGGTGCCACCAGGCGATGGGAATTTCGCTGGGCGACTTCATCGAGACAATCTCGCGGCCGCGGTGGGTGATGGGCTTGAGTGGGTCGTCGTGTAGCGGAATTTGTGGGTCGTCGAGATAGGGGATCGCTTCGTCGAGAAACGCCGATATGCCACGCATGAGGCGGCTTTTCGCTTGCCCCTTCTCACCGAGAAACAGCATATCGTGCTGCGCAAGTAGGGCGATGTTAATCTCGGGAATCACCGTCTCGTCGTAGCCAACGATGCCGGGAAACAACTCCTCGCCCGCCTTGAGCTTGCGTACAAAGTTATCGTAAATCTCTTGTTTGACGGTCTTCGACTTCCAGCCGCTCTCGCGGAGTTCGGCGAGTGTGGTTGGACGTTTCTCGACGGGAGGCATTGTTGGCTCGTGGGGTGAGGCAGGGCGGACAGTAAACGATTGTACCGCCCTGTTGCTGGTCGCCAACTTTATCAATTTCGCGATGTGGCGATTCACTAGCCGACGAACTACTGGTCGTCGCCGAAAAGTTCTCTGACAGCGAGCTCTGCTGAGGGCTCGCCGACGGGCGTAGCCCCTCGGCTATTCGGTGGGCTTTTTCTCGACGTACGACTCAAGCTTGTAGAGCGACTCCGTCACATCTGACTTGACGGTCGAATAGTCGAAAGACTTTGCCTCGCCGCTATGGGCGTCCATTCCTTCGTGGATTTTCATCACAGTGGCGAACAGCCGATCGGATTCCGCTTTGATTTCGCCAAGTTTATTTTCGTCGAAACCGGCTGACTCTGCCATTTTGGGCACACCTTTGGTGATGTCGCCCACATCATGCACCATGTGATCGACCTCGTTAAGCTCGCCGGAGGCCAGATGTGTTTCAATTTCGGTCAGTAACTCGCGAAGATCGGTGACCGACTCGGCGTAGGTCGTTGGCATCGCATGTTCGTTGTGATCGACACTATCTTTCTTTTCTGCGACTTCCGCTTGCGGGCCGCAACCAACCATTGCGAACGAAACAGCAACTAACGCGACACGTAACAAATGACTCGAATACATGGGACTTCGCCTTATTTTGTGTGAATGGTGAACTGGGATACCTGTGTGGGTGGGCGAGTATCTCAGCTCTACTTATAACCGATGTAACAGAGCCGACGAAAGTTCCCCCCGGCTTACGACGGGCTCCATTTGCGACGAATATCGGCAATGCCAGCAGAATGGACCGATACTTCCCTTGGCTTTTTTCGCATCACGAGCGCTCACGTTTCAACTTCCGTTCGCCGATGTCGACCGCGCCCCATTCGAGGGCCAACCAGTCGGATGCGTCAACCTGCTCACGAGAATAGGAACTGATCGTTTGGTTGGGGCGACCTTTGTCGACGAGCGCGCAGGCGATATGATCGGTGAATATCGTTGGCGATTTCAGCCAAGGTTGGACTCGGCAACATCGCTGAATGTTCACGCGTAGCACGAGGCTCCCGCCATGCTCAACGAGAGCTATCCCTTCTACCTCGCCAATCAACCCGAGTCGCCCAACAGCGATCTCGAAGTGACCGACAAGTACACGGGCGAAGTCGCCACCCGCGTGGCATTGGCGTCGGCGTCCGACATCGATCGTGCGATCGGTGCTGCAACCGAGGCCGACGAGGCGATGCGTTCGCTCCCCCCCTACGAGCGGCAACGCATTCTCTATCATTGCGTTAAGCGATTTGAAGAGCGTTTCGACGAGTTGGCCATGTCGCTCTGCATCGAGGCGGGCACACCGATCAAGGATGCCAAGGGCGAAGTGTCGCGGCTGATCGACACTTTTCGCATCGCGGCCGAGGAATCGGTACGCATCTCGGGCGAGGTGATGAATCTCGAAATCTCGCCACGCGCGAAGGGCTACCGCGGCATGTATAAGCCGGTGCCGATTGGGCCTTGCTCGTTTATCTCGCCTTTTAATTTTCCGCTCAACTTGGCGGCACACAAGATTGCCCCGGCGCTGGCCGTTGGCTGTCCGTTTGTGCTCAAGCCGGCCAGTCGAACACCGATCGGGGCCCTTCTCATCGGCGAGATCATGGCCGAGACCGATTTGCCGCCGGGGGCGTTTTCGATTCTGCCGTGCCATCGCGATGGGGCCGATCTGTTCACGACCGACGATCGCCTCAAACTGCTGAGCTTTACAGGTTCGCCCGAAGTTGGCTGGGATCTTAAAGCACGCGCGGGACGCAAGAAGGTGGTGCTCGAACTCGGTGGCAATGCCGCTTGTGTGGTCGACGCCGACGCTGATCTCGACGACGCAATCGACCGACTCATCATCGGTGCGTTCTACCAATCGGGGCAGAGCTGCATTGGTGTTCAACGGATTGTCATTCATGAGTCAATTTACGATGAGACCCGCGATCGTTTGGTTGCCGCGACTAAGGCGCTCAAAGCGGGCGATCCCAAAGATCCTGAGACGTTTATCGGACCGATGATCTCCGCAGGCGAAGCCAAGCGACTCGAAGGGTGGATCAACGAGGGGGTCGCCGCTGGCGGCAAGCTGCTGTGTGGAGGTGGTCGCGAGGGGGCGCTGCTCGAAGCGACGCTGCTCGAAGATGTCCCCAAGAACGCCGAGGTCTGTGCAAGCGAAGCCTTCGGGCCGGTGGCCGTGTTGAGCAAATTCAGCGACTTTACCGAGGCGCTAGCCGAAGTGAACGACAGCGTGTTCGGGTTACAAGCGGGCATTTTTACGCGTGACTGGTACAAGATTCAGCAGGCTTGGGACACACTCGAAGTCGGCGGAATCATCATCGGCGACGTGCCAAGCTGGCGAGTCGACAACATGCCTTACGGAGGCGTCAAGGACTCGGGCCTCGGCCGCGAGGGAGTTCGCTTCGCAATGCAGGATATGAGCGAGCCAAGATTGCTGGTAATTCGTACTCCTCAATAGCAATGAGGCGTGCCGTGCGATCGCTTCGGTTTTGATCGTTTTGTCCACAAAACAGCCAACACGATTCGAGGGGACAAAACCCCGAATTTTGTCTCGCCGACAACTTTCAAAAACGCCTTGTTTTACAGTTGATTTCGCACATCGCCAGTGAATTTCGTACCTGGGTTTTGACTGACCAGTTGGTGACGTTTTGGACAAAACCCATTTTTGAGTGTGGAGAGTTGAGAGTCTAGAGGAAAGATTGGTAGCATGGGCGTCCCCGCACGTACGACGCAGCACCCAAGAGCCGTGCCCGTAAGGGTTCGGGTGAGTTGAGTTTCATGTTGTCAGTTGTCAGTTGTCAGTTGTCAGTTGTCAGTTGTCAGTGGGCGGTGGGCGGTGGGCGGTGGGCGGTTTCGCCGCGCGAAACAACGCTTCGATAAAGTCGACGCTCTTGCTGCCCTCTGCCCTCTGCCTGCTGCCCTCTACCCCGGGTGCCACCTTCTGGCTTGTCCAGCAGTTAGCATCCAACACAGTTTTACGTACGCCCTTTCTACCACACCGCGTGGCCAATTTCGACAACAAAATTTGGCCGTTTTGAGCCGACAGCGCTAGCTGCGGGTAAGGTAACCACAGCGACACAACGCACGGTCGACGCGACCACGCGAACGCACATCCCACGTCATTCCCGCGCAGAGCCTGTCGTGACGTTTATCCACAAATTATTTTTGGCCGAAGGCCTTGCGACACCGTAGCCTAGGGCAACGCCCTAGGAATCAGGAAGGCATTGATTCGTTTGGCCGAAGGCCATATTTAACTAGCAAGGCCTTTCGGGTGAGTTTGGCTTTCAGCCAAAGTGGGTTCGCACAACCTACCAACCTTGGGCGATGCCCAAGGCGACGATGAAAAAGGCCTTCGGCCAATTCCCGTAACGGTCGACCAAGCCAAACGCAAGACGTGTATAAACAACAGGGCGGGAATCCAGCCGCCACGCTTTCCAACTCGGTCTCGTCAGGCGACAGATGGCACTCGCTCTAGCCAAGGCAATGGGTGCCACCCATCGGTCGTCATCTCCTACGCCAACAGCGTTACGCCCAATCGCCAATCGAGCGACGCAGCCCCGGCGCGGTAGTGGGGCATTCCAGCCAGTCACCCTGGGTAGCCACGACTCCGCCGTGGCAACCCAGGGCTGTGTAATGCAACGCCTTCGGCGTAAAGCGAGATTTCCGACTCACTCAGTCGTCCAAGAATGACACCCACAATCGTGACGCACGCACTGTTCACTGGACTTGTCGCATTTGGTCGAGAAGTTTGGGGGACCTCACGGAGGAATTGGCCGATTGGTGGTTGCGAGTAACCTGCATGGAAATCGCTCCTAGCCAACGGGAAGTGAACCCCAGAAATAATGGTGAACGCATGTATACATTTTGAGTTGACTTGTGTCAATGGTTTAGCTAGGATTTTCCCAACTAGATCTTTCTAGTTGGGATTTTCGAATCCAATAACAAGTTCGGCGAAAGAAGGCCGCAGTGTGGTAACGCAGTTCACATCAAAACTAACTACGCTCGGATTCGAACTGCCGGAATGGTGTCTTCCGCCATCCGAGACATTCGTCCACGAATACGAGAAGCGATTTGCGTTGACGTTGCCGTCGGACTATCGCGAATTCTTGGTTCATCATGGCGGTGTTGTCGGAACCGCGAACTGCGATTTTCAAGAGCCAACGCCTTGCGGGACCGGCACGTGTATCGACAGTTTTTACGGCTTTATTTGCGCGGGTCGACATGACAATGTTTCTCAGGCGACTGAGCTCATCGACGGGGCACCAGACGTGGTTGCCATTGGTGACAACCTCATGGGCGCAATGTTCTGGCTAAAGTGTTCTGGGAAAGACAACGGCAGCGTGTTCATGCACGACCACGAGGGGCGCGCGGCGTGGCCGGACAAGATGTTCTATGAAATGTTCGATAAACTCGATCCAACGATCAAGGATTACATCGAACTCCGGCGGCGAGGACAATTGCCCAAAAAGCCAAAAGGCTATGACCATGTTTACCGATTGGCCAATACCTTTAGTGAATTTGTTGACGGCCTAAAGAAGGTCGAAGAGTGACGCGGCGCAACGCCGAACAAACCGTTGCACACGAAGCCGCGGGCCGCGCGGTTTGGTGAGATCAGTGTCGTTCGCCGCGGCCCGTTGAACGGGGACGTTAGAATCCTTTGTAACCCTTTGCAAAGGCGTCAACAACCGAATTCGCGAATTGCAATGAAGGTTCCGGCCACCTGTTCTCCAACACCTGTTCTCCAAACAAAGCACCCCACCATCGCAGCAAACAGAGCCACGGCGGTTGGTTCGGGAACCGCGCCATCGCCAATCGCTCCGCTTCCGGCAATCGGTTGTCCTCGGCCAAAGCTGCTTCGCCAGACTTCGTAGTCGCTCGCGTCGATTTGGCCATCGGCGTTTCCGTCGGCTGGCAGACCAGTGCCCGACATCCCGAGCGAGTCGCGCCAAATCGTGTAGTCGGCTGCGTCGACGACGCCGTCGACGTTGTAGTCGGCGGCCAGGGTGGCGTGGGGATTGATCAATGCCGTGAGCGACGAGTTGCTTCCTTGATTGCTGGTCAACAGAATGCTTCCCGGCCGATAGCCCAAAAGTAACGAAACATCGAGCACGCCCGACGACTCGCTTGCGCCAGTCTGACCGATGGTGTCGGCGATGAGCGTGAGCCCCGACCCATTTGGTGCCATCATCCATGTCTCGCCACCCGATGTGCCGCTGTCTTCGTTGACAAAGACCAATCCTTCAGGATGAGTGACATCGCCCAGGGTGGTGGCGCGCGACCAGTCGACATTGTCGGCATCGCCGAAGAGTCCATCGGTGTTATCGTTGTGTTGTCGGGTTTTGGTCACCGAGAAACTAGAAACGTCGGAGTTAAAATTTCCGCTCGCGAAGTCGAGCGACAGGTCAAAAGTGAAGAGTCCCGTCTCTTGCACACCCAATACGAACTGGTTTGGCGAGTTGGGGTTGGTATCGAGATCCTCAAGCTTGGCCGAAACCAATGACCCTGTTGTCGTCGTATCAAAAAATCCATTGTTGAAGGTTCCGCTGCTCGGGAGCGAACCGTTGAAGTAGTAGTAGCTGCCAAAGGCGAGGCCGTTTCGGGCGAGAAAACTATTGGAAGCGTTACCACTGGCGTCCTTTCCCTTCTCGCCGATGTAGAGTTGCATCCTTTGGGTTCCCCCATCCGGCGAGAGCACAAGCGCGACGTGATTTGTCTCGCCCGTATCAACAAGCGCGGCATTCTCCCAAGCGTCGAAAGGCATGCCCCCAATTCCGCCACTCGCGCTGCCGACCACGCCGCTTACGCGGTAGAAATCGCGATTCGCCAGATCGAGCGCGAACAACCGTCCGGCGCTCACCTCTTCGCCCGTGATGTAGATGTTGTCGACGAATCCTCGGTCGGTGCCGAACGTGTGGGGCTCGTAAGATTGGCTGGAGCAGAACCGACTGAACGACGTGTTCGACACATTGGAAGTCGACGTCCAGCTTCCACCCGCGTTGTCGCTCCAGCGATCGTACGCTTGACGTGCTGAAGTGACGAATGAGATTCCACCGCTGTTGCCGGTGTGAAGCACGCTGTCGATGGCCGTCTGAAAACTGTCTCGATTCAAGTTGACTTCGCTGATGGTCGCATCGGAAGTTTCGTGGTTGATCGCCAGTCGCAGCGTCGAGCTGTCGGGAAGCCACGCCCCGATGCCATCGAATGTGCCGGGCATCGACCAATTGACTCCATCGCCGGTTGGATTGTCGCCCGTAGTGATAATTTCGAGCGCCAGCCAGCCATTGCGAGGGTTCATCCGCAACGTGCCGCCGTCGATTGCGTAGCAAGTCGGCATCAAAAATCCGGCGAATAAAATCGCCCCGACAATCCCTCTTGTTAGTCGATACATGTCAACTCCCAACGCTATTTCGCGTGCCACTGGTTCTGCCGGTGCAAATCGATGACGTGTGAAACCATGCAAGACACTGGCGGAGCCAGTGGCACACTATGTTTCTTGTTTGATAATGCGCCCGAAGCCCATTCTAGCAATACAATCGACGTGCCATAAGAAATTCGCGAAAAAACGAACCTTGACCCCCCTGCCCTGCTCACTTATCCTTAAAGCCATGAACAACGTGCTCACCACCCTCGGCCTCCTATCGCTGCTACTTAGCAGTCGGCCCTAGGGATTTGCACGTACAATTCGAGCAAACCAAACCCTGGGGTCCACAAGACTCTGGGGTTTTTTTGTTGTGGGGTGAGTAGGTGAGTAAGTGAGTAGGTAAATTGAGTCGAGCCACTTTTGGGTCGCCGCTGCACCAAGCGCGAAAAGAAGCGAGCCCCACTCACCCACTCACCCACTCACCCACTCACCCACTCACCTACTCACCTACTCACCTACTCACCTACTCACCTACTCACCTACTCACCTACTCAATCACCAAGCACCCAACCCAGGCGCAACCATGTCGACATCCACCGATTCCCGACGTATTGTCATTTTCGACACCACGCTCCGCGATGGCGAGCAATCGCCCGGGGCGAGCATGAATCTGACCGAGAAGCTGGAGATCGCGCAGCGGCTGGTGGAGTTGAAGGTCGATGTTATTGAGGCTGGTTTCCCGATTGCTTCGCCGGGCGATTTTGAGGCGGTGCAAGCAATTGCCAAGCAGGTGAAAGGGGCCAGCATCTGTGGCCTCGCTCGTTGCAACGAAAAAGACATCGACCGTGCCTGGGAGGCGCTGCAAGATGCCGCCGACCCGCGAATTCACGTGTTCTTGGCAACAAGCGCGATTCATCGTGAGTTCAAACTCAAGATGGATAAGAGCGAAATTGTCGACCGCGCGATCGCGGGCGTCAAACGCGCCGCCGGCTACACCAAGAATGTCGAGTTCTCGCCCGAGGATGCCGCGCGCACCGAGCCCGATTTTCTGTGTGAAGTGGTCGAAGCGGCGATCGCCGCCGGGGCGACGACTGTCAACATTCCCGACACGGTCGGCTACGCCACGCCCACTCACATGGGGCGGGTCATCAAGACGCTGGTCGACCGCGTGCCGAACATCGACAAGGCGGTCATCAGCGTGCATTGCCACAACGACCTGGGGCTCGCGGTCGCCAACAGCTTGGCCGCCGTCGAGAATGGTGCGGGGCAAATCGAATGCACCATCAACGGCATCGGCGAGCGGGCCGGCAATTGCTCGCTCGAAGAAGTCGTCATGGCGCTGCGGACCAGGGGCGATTACTACCACGCCGACACGCGCATCAACACGCCCAAGCTGGTGCCGCTCAGCCGGTTGGTGTCGAGCATCACCGGACTCGACGTCCAGCGAAACAAGGCGATTGTCGGCCGCAACGCGTTCGCTCACGAGGCGGGCATTCATCAAGACGGCATTCTCAAGGAGCGGTCGACTTACGAAATCATGCGGCCCGAAGATGTTGGCTTCGCCAAAACCGACCTAGTGCTGGGCAAACACAGCGGCCGGGCCGCGCTGGCCGACCGCGCCGCCACGCTCGGCTATCCGATTGAAGGAGACCGGCTGCAAGCAGTGTTCGACGAGTTCAAGAAACTGGCCGACAAGAAGAAAGAAGTGTACGACGCTGATATTGTCGCTCTCATTGAACGCCGCGGTCGGATTGCCGACAGTCAATGGACGCTGGTCGATTACCATGTCGAAGCGGGACACGACTCGGTCCCCAAGGCATCGGTCAAACTCTCGCGCGGGGCCGAGTCCATCACCGCCACCGCCGACTCGGGCGACGGCCCGCTCGACGCGCTGTTCATTGCCCTGGAGCAGGCAACAGGCATCACGACCGTGGTCCGCGATTTCCAAGTCCATAGCGTAACGATGGGCAAAGACGCCCAAGGCGAATCGACCATCGAAGCCGAATCGGGCGGCAAGCTTTACCGAGGCCGCGGCGTCTCGACCGACACCGTGGAAGCGAGCGTGCTGGCATTCCTGAACGTACTGAACCGCGTGGCGGCGGGGGCGGGGACGGCGATTGAGAAAGAGCGGGCGGTTTGAAGAGGTGAGTAGGTGAGTAGGTGAGTAGGTATGGCGCTAATTGCGCTCGCGATTCTCGTAACACGATTCATTTACTTTAGTGCCAGCGACTCTCGAAGCGCGTCGTCGACTCGTTGCATTAACGCATCGCTCAATGTACCGATGGCTCTGCAATCGGACGTTGGTACGGTGTAAAGATTCTCGCACTTGACTGCCGAGTCTCGGAAGAGCCCCGACGACGCGTTTTCGCAGCGTTCCCTTCCGGCACGCGACAGATGACGACGGTACCTCTACTGATCTTGGGCATCGTCGTCGAAGAGGTGGCCGTAGACTTGGTCGTATTCGTCCATGCCCTCGGCTCCCCACCCTTCGAGATCGGCGAGTGCTTGCGCGGCTACCGCGAGCATTTCGGCAGGTTGCCACTCGCTGTCGTCGTAGACCCCCTCGGAGAGCTTTCGACGTGCATCGAGCGTCATCAACACAACCGTCACGCCGTGCGAGTCGATCGCGCGGACTTCACCCTGCGATTGCAATTGTGCGAAGATTGAGTCGGAGATTTGCAGGTCAGGATTCATGCGAACAGTTTAACACATTTGGATTTGCCATTGCCAGTCAAAATTCGCTTTCGACGGAGGCCGCCGACGCCCCCGCCAACAAAACTAGCCACTCCGCCCCACTTGCCCTACACTACTGGGACCGTCCTAGCGACTGTTTTTACCTGTCACGGAAGTTGCCATGAGAAATTTGCTGTTGCTGCTGGCCGCCGTACTGCCTGGGGTGGCTTTGGCTGAGGCACCCACGCGCACGGCTCCTGAATTCACGCTCCCCGATTTTCACGGTCGCGAGCATTCGCTGGCCGATTTCGAAGACGACCGCGTGATTGTGCTGGCGTTTTTGGGGACGGAGTGCCCGTTGGCGAATCTCTACGGACCGCGATTGCAGGAGATTGCCGATAAGTATGCTGAGCGTGGAGTGGCGGTGGTCGGAGTATTCTCGAACCGGCAGGATGGTGTCCGCGATATCGAGCAGTACGCCACGCGGCAGTCGGTGAAGTTCCCGCTGCTCAAGGACCTGAATAACCAAGTCGCTGACGCCGCTAAGGCGACGCGGACTCCCGAGGTGTTTGTCTACGACGAGCTACGGCAGCTTCGCTACCAAGGTCGCGTCGACGAGCAATATGGTGTCGGTTACGGCCGGCACGAGTTGGGCGAGCCCTTTCTTGAAAATGCCATCGATTCGATTCTTGCCGGTAAAGATGTGACGACTCCCCACACCGACGCGGTCGGTTGTATCATCGGTCGCGTGAAGGAAGAAACGAAGGAGTCGGACGTTACCTACTCGCGCGAAGTCGCTCGCGTGCTGCAAAAGCATTGCATCGAGTGCCATCGTGATGGCGAGATCGCGCCGTTTTCGCTTACCGGCTACGACGAGGTTGCCGGGTGGGCCGATATGATTGCCGAGGTGGTACGCGACCAGCGGATGCCCCCCTGGGGGGCTGATCCCAAATATGGCCACTTCGCCAACGCTCGGTTGATGACCGACGACGAGAAGCAAATTCTCTATGACTGGGCCGCGTCGGGGGCGGCCGAGGGGGATCCGGCCGAATTGCCCGAGCCGCGCGAGTTTGTCGAAGGTTGGCGGCTGCCTCGCGATCCCGACGTGGTGATTGCGATGCGGAGCGAGCCTTACGAAGTGCCCGCCGAGGGAATCATCGAGTACCAGTACTTTGCTGTCGACACGGGCTTTACTGAAGACAAGTGGGTTAAAGCGAGCGACATTGTGCCGGGTGATAAAATGGTGGTGCATCACACGATTGTGTTCATCAGCCCCCCAGGTGACGACGAGCGTCGAGGGCTTGGCTGGCTGTCGGCCTATGTGCCGGGGCAAAGCTCGATGCTGCTGCCCGATGGACATGCTCGCTTGATTCCCGCCGGTTCGAAGTTGATTTTTCAACAGCACTACACGACCAACGGTCGCAAAACCAAAGACCTCACCAAGATCGGCCTTGTGTTTGCCGATCCCGACGAAGTCGAACAGGAAGTGGTGACGATGTATGCCGTGAACGAGAAGTTCGAAATTCCGCCGGGGGCGGCGAATCATCCCGTTCGCGCCACGATTGACTATTGGCCCGAAGAAGCGCGGCTGATCGCACTCGCGCCACACATGCACCTGCGAGGCAAGTCGTTCAACTGTGTGGGTAAATGGCCCGATGGTCGCAGCGACACGCTGCTCGACGTGCCGGCTTACGACTTCAACTGGCAGTTCGGCTACGAACTGGCCGAGCCGATGCCGCTGCCCGATGGCTTCAAAATTGAATGCGAGGCACGCTTCGACAATTCGAAACAGAATCCGGCCAACCCCGATCCTTCGGCCGCTGTGCGATGGGGCGATCAAAGCTTCGAAGAAATGATGATTGCCTTTTTCGAGGTGGCTGTGCCCCGTGATTCACTCGACCGACAGGTGACAACTCTTGCCGCCACCGACGAGCAACGGGCCGAGGCCGACCGCGTTGCCGAGCGAATGTTCACTCGCTTTGACCGCAACGGCGACGGGGTGCTCGCTCGCAAAGAATTGCCCGAAGCATTCGGCCTGTTTGCACTCCGGCGATACGACTTGTCGGGTGACAAGCGGCTCGAGCGGCAAGAAGTCGTCGATGCCGCGCTGGGGCAGATCCTCCGCCGCAAGTGATTCGGTTTTGAACCACGGAGCGAGCATGGTGGGCTCGGTGCGCGGAATTTCAAAAAACGAGAACCTCAGTACGCGCTCAGTGGTGTATTTCCGCAAGACACTAAAGGATTGAATGGAACGCCTCGCCGATTTGTTTGTTCGCTTCCGTCCGCTCGTCGGACTATTTCTACTCGCGGTGACGGTGGCGGCAGCGCTCGGCTACATTCTTCCTTCCCGCAGCACGCACCCACTCGATAAATACAACACCGAAATTGAGTCGGCACAGGACTCGGTTGGCGAGTTGGTCACCAACAATTTCGACCTGTCGCGTAGCAACGCTTTCTTGGTGGTCGAAGTCGACGATTTGTTTCAGCCCGAAACCGTCGGGGCGGTGCGCGAACTTGTGTTTGCTGTTCGCGAACTCGACGTTGTCGACACGATTTTCTGGGTCGACGATGTGCCGGTTCTCAACGTCTTTGGTTTTGCCGACCCCATGCTGCCGCCGGCCGATGCGTCGCCGCTCGCTTTCGAGCAGGCGCGCAAGCGAGTGCTCAACCATCCATTGGTTCGCGGCCAGTTGTTGTCGCCCGATGGCAAAACACTGTTGATGCCCATTGTCTATGATTGGTTCGCCCTATTGGCCGATGAGTCGAGCGAACGAGTCGACGAAAATCGCTTGGTCGACGACATATTGGGAGCCGCGCGGGGGACGGTCGACGCCTACGCATCGGAGTCGGCCGCCGGTGTCGCTCCCGACATACGGGTTCGGCTCACGGGCGATGTACCATTGCTGTTGGCACAGCGTGAGGCGTTCGATCGCAATCAGATACTGTTTCAATCGCTCGGCTATCTGCTTGCATTTGTGCTTTCGATCATCATGTTCCGCGGCGTGGCCGCGGTGTTTGTGATCTCGGCGGCACCGATGCTGTCGATCTTTTGGGCGCTCGGACTGGTGCGGCTGTTTGGATTCGACACGAACCCGCTTGCCGACATTGTGATGCCGGTGTTGATTTCGATGATCGCGTTGACCGATGGTGTGCATCTGCTCGTGCATATTCGCCGGCAACGTATGGCCGGGGCCGAGCCACTCGAAGCTAGTCGCTCGGCCATCAAACACGTCGGTCTCGCCTGTTGGCTCACTTCACTCACCACGGCGATTGGCTTTGCCTCGCTGCTGGTGACCGAAACTCGCTATGTGCGCGAGTTCGGCGCCGTCTGTTGCTTCGGCGTCTTTGTTGCGTTCGTCGCGGTTGTGCTGTTTGTGCCGTGGATCAGCAGCACGTGGATCGGGCGGTATGTCGAACGGGGCCATCAGGGCCACATCGCCCAGTCGCTTTCGAATTGGTTATCGCGACTTATCGACCGATTGCTCGACCATCGATACCTCGTTACGGCCATGGCCGTGTTGCTGACGCTCGCGTTTGGATACGTCGCTAATGCGCTGCAACCCGATAATCGTTTAGCCTCGGCGATGCCTGCTTCGAGCGAAGCCTACCAGGCGCTCGCGCATTGCGATGCCCACTTGGGGGGTATCGAGTTTGTGCAAATCGAAATCAACTGGCCTGCATCCTTAAAAGACGACTCGCCACAGATTCTGGCAGCCGTTCGCGAAGCCGAGCGGATGCTTGACGACGAGCCACTGCTTGAATTTCCGCTGTCGGTACGCAACCTGCTGGGCACTTTTCCAGGCGATGCCGATGACTTGATCACACAGGCGTCGTTTCTGTCGCTGCTGCCTGTCGACCTGCGTGGCTTTTTCTATCGACCAGAAGAGCGCACGGCGGTGATTGTTGTGCGGATGCAAGACCGGGGTATCGGTTCGTACACACCTGTGTTCGACCGCCTTGAGCAGCGGCTCGACCAACTCGCTGCCACTACCTTTGGCGGATTCAGTTTTAGTCTCGAAGGCCGCCCCGTCGAAGTCTCTCGCGATCTCTATCAAATTGTCAGCGATCTACGCTGGAGCCTATGCACGGCGTCGGTCATCATTTTGATCGTCCTCTCGTTAGCCTATCGGTCGTTCAAGGTCGGCCTCGTATCGATGGTGCCCAATGTGTTGCCACTGGTGGCGACCGGTACGTTGCTGGTAGCGATGGGCCAATCGCTCGATATGTCGAGCGTTTGTGCGTTTGTTGTGTGCTTAGGAATTGCCGTTGACGATACAATTCACTTTCTGTCACGTTTTCGCCAAGAGCTGGCCGTCGATGGCGACGCACCCCGCGCTATTCGCCGAGCGATGGTGGGCGTTGGCTCGGCCTTGGTGATGACAACCATTATTCTCGTCACCGGTTTCGGCACGATGCTGTTCAGCGATTTGCCGGGCCATCGAACCTTTGCCGCGATGGCCTGTGCCACCATCAGCACGGCGCTGGTATGTGACCTTGTGGCCCTGCCGGCGATTCTGGCGGTCGCTTGGCCGACTGACAAGAAAACGGCCGATCCGTTTGAGATTGTCGACCAAGGTCGCTAAAGCTTGAAGTGCAAGAGAACGCCGTCTTCAATGTATTGCTGTGCTGGGCCACCGCATAAGTATCTTTTGACAGGATCGCAGGATCGCACGGATTTACTGGATGAGGAACAGCGACCCACTCGCTCATCTCGTCGATCCGGCCAATGCTGCCCCATTTTCTGCTCTTCAATGTAACCCGCACGCCCCCCTTGGTATGTCGACGGTTGGTTGCCATTCACTCGTTGGCGCAGCTACCATAGGGCCAATTCGATTCGACTCCCTTCATGTTGTGGCCCAGTTATATGTTGCTCGGACCTGTCTTTACTGCCGAGATGGTGACGGCGGCTCGTCGGCGTCGCTACTTCGCGCTGCGGCTCTTGTTCGCCGCCGGCTTGCTGCTGTTGTTGTGGACTTGTTGCCTCGGAGTTCGCAACGGCCGCGACATCGGCGGCGAGCTGACACTCAGCGAGTCGTCGGAACTGGCGACGGCGTTCTTCATGAGCTTTTCGTGGATCACCCTGACCGTCACGTTGCTGGTCGTGCCGGCCATCGCAGCCGGCACCATCGCCACCGAGCGCGATCGGCGGACCATCGAATACCTTTTTGCCACTGACCTTTCGAACGCCGAAATTGTGTTGTCGAAACTGGTGGCCAAGGTACTGCTAGTTGGCAAGCTGCTCATCGTCGCGCTGCCGGTGATTGCCATCTTTCGTCTGCTCGGCGGGATTCCTGGCGATCTGTTACTGGCGTTCTACGTGATTCTCGCGAGCACGTCGTTGCTGTTGGTCATGCTTTCGATGTCGATCTCGGTCTGGACAACCCGCGCCCGCGACGCATTGACGCGAGTCTATCTGCTGCTCGTTGCGGTGCTGGTGATTCCGACAATTCTGTGGCTGTGGATGAGTGCCCTGCAGGCATCGGGTGTTGGTCTGGGATTCATCATCGACCCCATCAAATACGTTTGTGAGTTCTTTACGAGCATCAATCCTTTGTGGGTCTATGGTCAGGCGATAAGTGGCGGGGGCGCGCTCGGCTTTTCGCTCGATCAATCGGCCATTTGGCGAATGGCGGGCATTCACGTCGCCATCAGCGCCGTGCTGGCGACCATCTCGGTGTTGGCGGTTCGCCGAGTCCACTTGAACGCGGTGAGCGCGAGCACGCGCGAAACAAAGGGCCGCCGCACGCGCGAGGTGGGGGCCCACCCAATGCTGTGGAAAGAATGCTTCGCCAAATCGGCCGCCACGAAACTTGGTTGGATCGGTCGTGCGGCCCTTCTATTGATCGTCGTTGTCAGCATGGGTGTGTCGGTTTCGGCGTTTGTGGCTGCCATTTACTACAGCAACCAATGGCAACCGCCTTGGGAACAATTCATGGGAGTCACGGCAACCATGTCGTCGCTTTACGGCTCGGGTGTCGTGCTGTTGGTGGGAGTCCGCGCGGCAGGACTGGTGAGCTACGAGAAAGAACGCGATTGCTGGCTGTCGCTGCTGTCGACACCCCTGTCGGCCAGCGAAATCGTCGGCGGCAAAGTCGTCGGCAACCTCTACGCATTCCGCTGGCTGCCGCTGCCGCTGGCCTTCACCTGGTTGCTTCAGATCGTGCTATTTTTGCCATCTCTGTTCGCGGCTTTTTTTACGCTGCTCATGTTGCTGGTGACTTGCTTGTTCGCCAGCACGGTGGGCGTCGCGTTTAGCCTCAAGTTCAATACCACGCTCAAGTCAATCGGTGCCACAATGGGTGTGCTCATCATGGTTGGCGGCGGCTACGTGATGTGTTGCTGTGTGCCGGTAATGATTGGCGGAGGCGACGACGATTTCATGAAGATTGCCTTTTCGTTGGTGATTCCCTTTTTGCTCGCGATTCCAGCGGTGACCATGTTCGATGGGGGAAACGAGATTGAATGGTTCGTCGCCGACTATTGCATTGGTCTGTTTGCCTATGGCATCGCGACAGCCATGATTTATCAAACATGCCGCCAAAGCTTCGACCAAATGGTTGGCCGCACCGTCGAGAGATATTCCAGCGCGGCGCTGCCCTCGACAACGTCGGCGGGCCGCGTATGAGATATTCTGATAGCGATCGGAAGGATGCGAACCGCCAAGCCGCCACGAACGCCGAGGCGATGACTCAAGAGAACTCGTCGGGATAGTGATTAACCGCGAAGGCCGCAGAGAAGTTCACGGGAACACCGACCAACACGTTGAATAGCGACAGTCACACCTCCGTGGGCTCAAGCCCTTAGCGAACCAACCGTCAACGCATGATGCACGATCAATGACCATCTGCGGCAATCGGCGTTAATCTGCGCTGCCTTGATCAACGACGTTGTGCTTGACCCGTTGCTATCATCAAGGATCGAACGTTTCGACACGCGAGTCAGCGCGGCCCTTGTCGTCGTCATCGTCGTCGGTGACTTCGACACGATAACGCCCCTTGGCGAACACCCACGGCCTAAATTCTTCGCCGGTCGGTGGCAAACTGTACAGCAATTCGCCCGAGTCGTTGTCGAACACACGAACGACTGGTCGATCGTAATCACTCAAATCAATCGCCGGCAAGTAACCGGCCACCTCGCGGCCATCGTTTTCGCGTTGGGTGATGGTGTGGGGCCAGCCGGGAAACTGGTTTTCGGTGGTCGCCCCGGCCGAGACATCGCAATCGAAACGATAGGCCTCGCACTCGTAGGTGCGCTTCTCGGTATCAATGCGAATAATGGCAAAACCCGATGCCTTGTTGTGCGAACGTTCATACCGGTTTGCGCCCGACTGTGCGTCGGGATTTCCGACGGCATAAACATAAGTCGGGTGATCGAAACCGTCACGAAACAGGCCCGTGTTGGGGAGCCCATGGTCGGGCCGATCGGTCGGCGTCTGACCCATCTCTTCGGGCCGCCACCAGCGGGGATAGCCAACCGCGATGGCGGGCGTACAGAAACTCCAACTGCCGTCGCGCGGTTTGTCGATGCCATACTGCACGAGAGTCGTCAAATGCTGATCGCCATTCACATGCAGTGGCATCGCCTTGCGAATGATCCGCAAAGCGCGATTGCGCGCCGTTTGGGGCCAGCCCCCCGAGTCGAGATCGGCACGCAAAAAACCATCGCGAGCGCCATGATGGGTCGCCACGTTGGCGAACACCGTCTCGGAGAGCAACACCTTCATATCGGCACCGCGCCAATCGCTGGCCCACGAATCGAGAAACGCCTCTTGCCGTTCGCCGAGTAGTTCGAGTCCCGGCTTGTCGAGCTTGGTGACGTCGAAGTCGCGATCAAGCACATGATCGGGACGGCCTTTGCCCGTCGATACATGGTCGGGACCCGATTTGAATTGGCGATCACCCAAGATCGCAAAACTGGTGCGAACCCAGACCATGTTGCCGTAATAGACCGAGATGCCTCGCCCGGCGGGCGTCGCGTCGAAGAAGTCGGGATGGTGAGAGCAGTTGGTGCGATGAACGACCTCGACCATCTTCACCGGCTGAGCATAGCCGCTATTAAGAGTTCCCTCTCCTTCGCCCCCCTCGCCCCAGATGTTGGGATGAAACACATCGTGATCGTCGGGAATGCAAAGCGTTGGACGATCGCGTGTCACATCGCCAAACGCCCAGCCAAAGAGATAGAACTTGCGGAGGAAGTTGAGAATCGCGCGGTCGGCGTCTTTACGTTCGATACCGTAGCCTCCGTTTTCTTCGTAGAGTTGATCGCCCGAGAAGAACAGCATGTCGGGATCAAGTTGTGCGAGATTCCTGGCCACTGGTGAGTAGGGGAAACCGATGTGGTTCTGGCACGTCAGTCCGCCCAGTACCAAAGGGCGACCGGTCGGTTCGCCGCGAATGGTGCCCGTGTACGAAGTGGTTTGTGCAGGGCCGTCGGTCGTGGGCACGACCAAGCCAACGCGGTAGGGTGTGTCACTCGTCGGGTCCCAGTTTTCGATGCGAAAAGTCGCCGTACGGGCGTCGGCATCGATGGGGGCTGTGAGCGTTCTTGGTTGGTCGCCGTCGAGAACTCCAAGTGTCATGTTCTTCGGGCCGTTCGGCCCAAGCGGCGGAGCAAACGCGGTGAGCTTAAGCACGTAGCCCGCGTCGCCCCGCGAGTTGCTCACGCTGTACATCGTCCACAGTATCGGCCCGAAAACGTGGTCGAGGTCTTCGAACAGCTTGTTGCCGCTGCCACGGAAGTTGGCGAACGAATAGGTCGATCCGGTGTTCTTGTTTTGAGGTAACCCTAGGTTGCTCACCACGGCAACATTGCCAACGAGCTGTTCGGCAGCGAAGGGCTCCGATGTAATTTCGCCAAGCTCCTTGTTCGATTCACCATCGCGAACGGTGAGCGTCAACACACAGCCTTCGTCACCTGCGACGCACGACAGTTTGAGCGCAACGTCACCGATGTCGATGGAATCAGGCAGTGGCTTTGACTTATTGCCGACGACCAGTTTGCCATTCACGACCCCGGCGTCAACGCCTTTACCCCACAGGCAATTGCCTCGGTAGTCGTTAAGTTCGTCGTGAATGCCAACGCGGAAGCCAACGCCAGTGTGCTCGCCCCGCTCCACGACGCTTGCCCGAACCGACAATTCAAAGCCCGCTGCCGCGTCGGTGAGTTGATGTGTGAGCACATGCAGGTTGCGGTCGCCGCCGCGATTGATGCAGACGGCTTGGCCCGACTTGATTCGCCAGTCCTCCATCGGATTGGCCCAGTAAGCCTCGCCAATCCAAATGCGGTCGTACTGCCGCTGCCAGTCGCTGGCGAAGTCATCGGCACGGACGGCAGCGAGACCGACCAGGGCGAACAATAGAACGACGGTAGCGTGCTGGGTCGCCTGTAGCATCGGAGCTTCCAATCGAAGTCGGGTATTCAAAGAGATTTGCGAGCGTGCTTGGCACAACTCGATCATACCGTTTTGGCGACCCGGTTTCGACGGGCGACCGGTTCGGTCGGCGCAAGCAAGAGCGTCGAACTGTTCGGCTCGTCCTACGCAGACAAAGCGGCCAACGACGAGCGAATCTACGATCTTGCGTTCGACTCAACCGATTAACGCAGCGAGTTGTGAGATCGCCAATTTTTTGGCTGAATGGAAGTCGGCTGTAGTTTCGTTTTCCGACGCGATTTAACTTGCGTCGGCGTTTCACGCCTGTGCGTCCAAGGTCCGGCAGAAACTCGCCGCGGTGAGCTGCACCGCTGCGTTTTGGCTCGGACTTAACGTCCCTCAGCGTTTCATAGCGAGGCGGGTTGGCGAACCAAGGCCGCAACTCGCATCGCTTGGCCGAAGGCCTTGCTTACCGTAGCCTGGGGCATCGCCCCAGGTGTGGAAGCGGCAACACCCCCATTTGGCCGAAGGCCATATTTACCCAGCGACCGCTTTGTTTCATGCGCAGGTAACCCACCATGCCCCAATCGTTGACTAAGCTCTACGCCCACCTGATATTCAGCACGAAGAATCGCGAGCGGTGGCTCGACAACGAAATCCAACCGCAGGTACATGCTTATCTCGCGACGATCCTGCGCGACCTGGATTCGCCATGGGTCGTGGTAGGCGGGGTGGACGATCGTGTGCACATGCTGTTTGACATCGGAAAAAAGACAGCCCCGATGAACATCGTCGAACACGTCAAACGCGAATCGTCAAAGTTTGTCAAAACATTGGGCAGCAGGTATAGCCGTTTTTATTGGCAGCGCGGATACGGAATGTTCTCGGTGAGCCCGAAAGATCGTGACGAGGCGGAGCGTTACGTCTGCAACCAAGAGCAACACCATAGAAGTCGATCGTTTCAGGAGGAGTATCGTGCGATCCTCAAGACCTACGGCATTGAATTCGATGAGCAGTACGTATGGGACTGATGTGACCAACGTTCGGGACTGTTGAATATGGCTTTCAGCCAAAGCAAATACCACTACCCAGCCACCTGGGGCGATGCCCCAGGCTACGGTGACGAAAGGCCTTCGGCCAAAAAAATGGCTGAGAAGCCCGGCGAGATTTAGTGAATCTACCTGGGCGTTCGCGTTCGGGGCAGCTTGCTGATGGCCACGGAACTCCCCGCGGTGCAGCTCACCTCGGTCAGTTTCGGAAACCCCGAACCTGCCTCGGCTTCATCGACCGACGCAAGAATCCACCGATAACAATCCGCCGCTGGACATGTCGAAGTCACTCGTAGCGGGCGACCAGGCGATTTTTCTGATTGTCGTCGAGTTGCTATACTGGATTTAGCGTGTCACTACTCGATGCCGAAGTCTGCCTACTTCGTCAGTTTTGCCTCCCGCCCCCCATGTGTGACAACCGACGCGATACCAGGACACCATACATGTTGCCACTTTGTCTCGTGCGAAAAAGCGTTGTCGGGCGATTGCTGCTGTTGTTCGTGATGCCCCCTGCCCTGCT
>JBGSWC010000206.1:0-13366 GCA_041752635.1 Pirellulales bacterium
GCGGACACTCGGCCATCACGCCAGTCGGCAGCTCCGACCAATCGATCTTGAGATCGCCACCCACTCCTTTGCGTCGCACTTCGAGCAGCGCCGCCGTGCGGTTGCCGGCGGGCACATCGATGGTGGTGGCGATGTAGCGACGCTGTTCGGCAATGGCTAGCTCGACGCGTGGCGGTTCAGGGGCAACTTCGATCCAGTAAACAAATGTTTCGCCACCGCGGCCCAGATGATCTTCTATCTCGACCAAATACTCACCATCTTCGGGAACAGTGAATTCCGATTGGCTGTCGGGGTTCCCCTCGTTATCGTCGTTGCCGGCGAGCCGTGAACCTTTGGCGTTCATCACGCGAATCACAGCATCGAGCGGGGATCGCAAGTGACGGGCATAGGACGTGACATTGAATCGCTGGCCTTTTTTGGCCGCGAAACGGAAGAAGTCGCGATCACCCTCTTTCTCGATGATGCCAACAAAGACGCCGGGCGATTCGCCCAAAGTGGCGGCGGAAGTAGCATCAACGCGACCATCGTTGGGCTCGACTTCGCGGGTAACCGGCAGCTCCGTCACACGCAGGAAGTTAGGGGTGGGAGCCGTGCCGGCGGAGTCTTCGGCAAAAACTTCGTACTTGTCGCACGCCTCGCGCGGGAGCGTAATCTCTTGCTGCCAAGCGGCACGCCCATCGCCGAGCCATTGAACCGCGAGCTTCTCGCCGACCCGACCACCCGGTGGGTAGGGGGCGGCCGGCCTAGGGAACTTGCCAACGTGCAACCGATAGCCACAGTTTTCGTCGCCACGATACGCCGTCTCGCGTAACTCGATTAGGTATCGCCCCGCCTTTGGTGCCGTGACAATACAGAATGCGTCTTGATAGGTGACTGTCTCGTCGTCGCTGGTTGCGAGTTCAAATCCTTCGCTATCGATTATCCGGAGCATTGGATCGAAAAAAGTGCGACCCAGCCTGAGTCCTTCGACTTCGACTGTCAGTCGCTCGCCTTCGGCAAGGTCGATGGCGAAGTAGTCGACATCTTCTCGCTCGACGACGCCGTTGATCGTACAGCCGGTCGCTAATTGTTGAGGACTATTGGCATCGCTGTTAGGCTCGACTTCAATGGTTTCTGGAAGCGAACCAACGTGAAACGTTGCCAAATTCGACAGGCCACTGGCTGTACGGAGCCTCAGTGCATGTCGACCGAGCGGGCAGTCAGCCGGGATCGTGAGCGTCGCCTTTGCCCGATTGTCGTCGACGCGTTCGATGCCGGTGAACGCGAGTCCCCTGCCCTCTGTGCCCCAGTCGAGCAGCATGACCTCTTGCGGTTCGAGTCCGACGCGACTGCCGGAGAATTCGACCGTTATTTCGGTTCCGCGTTGTCCGCCCTGTGGCACCATGTGTCCGAGTTGAGGGTCGGCTGCGTAGAGGGTCGCGCAGCCGAGCGCCATCAATGCCAAGATGCTTCGCATAATTCAATATCCCCCTTTTTGATTCGTGACGACTTCGGCGTTCTCGGTTACGAAAGGATCTCGGGACGGACCTTGCCGCCGTCGACGATTTCGATCGGCCGCGCACCGGGGGCCATCAGTTCTTTTTCGGCATTGATGCCAAGTTGGTGGTAGATGGTCGTGGCCAGGTCTTCGGGACTGACGGGCGTTTCATCGGGCTCTGTGGCAGTGGGCCCTGAACTGCCGACAATGGCACCGCGTTTGACACCGGCACCGGCGAGCACCACGCTGAAGACCTTCGACCAATGGTCGCGGCCACCGTCGCTGTTGATTTTCGGAGTGCGACCGAATTCGCTCGAAACAAGCACCAGTGTCGAATCGAGCAAGCCACGTTCGTCGAGGTCGGCAATCAACGCCGCGTAGGCCTGATCGAACTCCGGCAATTGCTTCTGCATGTTGCTGGTGATTCCCTGGTGGTGGTCCCAACTACCGTAGGTGAGCGTCACAAAGCGAGCGCCGGCCTCTACCAAGCGGCGAGCCAGCAACATGCGGCTGCCGGCGGTACCTCGGCCATAGCGGTCGCGCTGTTTGGCGTCTTCGCCGTTCATGTTGAAGGCCTCGCGGGCCTGCTGCGAATTCACCAAGTCGTAAGCCCGCTGATAGAAACTATCCATCGCGCCGATGTTGTCGGAAGCCACCCGTGATGTGAAGTCGCGATTGACAACATCGAGCATCGACCGGCGGCGGACGAAACGATCTTGATCGACTCCTTTCGGCAGCTCGAGGTCTCGTACTTTGAAATCGCTACGGACGGGGTCGGAACCGAGCGTGAAAGGTGCGAACGACGAACTCAGGTAGCCGGTACCGGCAGCCGGATCGGGCTGGTTGGGGATGCAGATGTAACCCGGCAAGTTGTTGCGAGAGCCGAGCTCGTGGCTTACGACGCTTCCCATGCTCGGGTACTGCAGCGCCGGACTGGGGCGATAGCCGGTAAACATGTTGTGTTTCCCACGTTCATGGGCGGCTTCGCCATGAGTGAGCGACCGGACGACAGTAATCTTGTCGGCAATGTTGGCCGTTTTGGGGAGCAGCTCGCTGAACTGTTCGCCATGAATCTTGGTGTTGATCGGTTGCAACTCGCCCCGATATTCAATCGGAGCGAAGGGCTTGGGGTCGAACGTTTCTTGCGACGCCATGCCGCCCGGTAAGAAGATATGGATGACGCTCTTGGCACGGACCGGCGGCGCGGCCGGATTCTTCGGCGCCGCTTGAGCCGATCGCAGGGCGAAGAAGTCGCCCAGGGTCAATCCAAGCCCAGCTAATGAACCGGCTGCGAGGAATCCACGACGACGGAGTGGTCGATGCGATCGAGCCATTTGATTACCCTCCAATAGGCGCACTGGTGCGCCGAGCTAGGTGAAAGCAAACGCGGGTGATGGCAGCCAATGTTTGCTCGAAGTTGCCAAACGTGGGTTAGCGATTCACGACAAGGCCGCGACGCCGTTGTCGGAAGTGTGCGATAACTAAACCGTGGGGCCAGTAGGCAGGGGTGGGATGCGATAGGTGGGAGCAAGTAAGGCGGGGCGACATCTCGAAACGAATTTAGATGGTCGTATCTTTGGCTATGCTGCTGATCTTTCCGAGTCGTTCGCACTAGCAGATTTCGGCTAGCAGGCGCAATTTAACCGAGTTGAGGGGCTGTGTCAAAAATTGTGAGGTTTTTGGGGCCCAGCAAGCTCGCTTGGGTGCGGCAAATGGCGCAGTGGTCGTTACGCGAGGGGGAACTTCTTCGCTCAGGTCAGCTTCTAATTCAAATACGAGCATACAATCGTTCGGTCGGGCGAGATTGTCGCTATCTTACGTGACTTTCGGGGCCGATACTCCTATAATGCGGCAGTCCGATCCCGCTATCCACTCTGCGAGAGTCTTTGGTCATGGAAAAACTACTGGCCCAGGTACGTCGTGCCCACACTCGGTTGCTTGTCGAGCAATTCATGCAAAGGTGTGTTTGGGGGTTGTTCGCGTCCTTGATTGTCGCCTTGATTGCCATTGCCGTGCCGAGGCTGTTTGTCATCGAAGGCCTTCCCGCCGCTTGGGACCGGGCGTGGCTGTTCGGCGCGGCCGGTGCCGGCCTTTTGATCGCTGCGGTATGGACCTGGATTTCGCATCGCAGCCGTCTCGACGCGGCGATCGAACTCGATGGCCGCTTTGGACTTCGCGAGCGGGTGGCGAGCAGCCTGTCGCTCAGCGACGAAGAATTGGCGACCCCCGCCGGCCGAGCACTGCTGAATGACGCGGTGCACCGTGTTGAGCGAATCGAAGTGAGCGAGCGGTTCCGTCCGCAGCTTTCACGGCGTGCACTGCTGCCGGTTGTGCCCGCCTGCATTGCGTTGTGTGTTGCGATGCTCGTTTCGCCTCGCGTCGCGACCAGCAGCATCGATCCGGCGACCAATGTTGTCTCGCCCGAACAAATCAAAAAGTCGCAAGAAGAACTCGCCAAGAAACTAGCCGAAAAGCGTAAGCTGGCCGAACAGCAGGGCCTGAAAGACGCCGCCGATGTGTTCAAGCAAATCGAAAAGGGAACCGACGACCTGAGCAAGACCAGCGACCTCGATCGCAAGAAAGCGACCGTCAAGCTCAACGACTTGGCCAAGCAACTCGAACAGCGCAAGACCGAGCTCGGAGGACGCGAAGAATTGCAAAAGCAGCTCAACAACATGAAAGACTTCGGCCAAGGCCCCGCCGACAAGGTCGCCAGCGCCATCAAGCAAGGCGACTGGAAAAAAGCCCTCGACGAAATGAACAAGCTGAAAGACAAGCTCTCGAAGGATGACTTGACGAAAGACGAGAAGGAACAACTCGAACAGCAGTTTGAGAAGATGCAGCAAAAGCTGGCCGATGCGGCTCAGGCCAATCGCGATGGCATGGAAGATCTCAAGAAACAAATCGACGAACAAAAGAAGAATGGCGACCTGGCCAAGGCGGCCGAGTTGCAGCAGAAGCTCGACAAGTTGGCCGCGCAAAAACCTCAAATGGACAAGATGCAAGAACTCGCCGAGAAGCTTGGTCAATGCCAGCAGTGCATGCAGCAAGGCGACGCCAAGGGAGCCGCCGCCGCGATGCAGGAAATGGCCGACCAGCTTGAGCAAATGCAGCAAGAGATGGACGAAATGCAGATGCTCGACGAGGCACTCGACCAGATTCAAATGGCCAAAGACGCCATGGACTGCGCTCAGTGCCAGGGAGCTGGCTGCGAAGCTTGCAACGGCATGGGGCAAAACCAGGGGGGCGCGGGCAAAGGTGATGGAGAAGGAGGCCAGGGCATGGGCGAAGGTCGCGGCACTGGTCCCCGGCCTGACGAAGAGAACCCCACCAACTTCCGCGATTCGCAAGTGCGTCAAAAACCGGGCAAAGGCTCGGCTACCTTTGGTGGCTTAGTTGAAGGTCCCAATGTGAAGGGCTCGTCGGGACTCGCCGATCAAGAGCAGCAAGGCACCCTCAGCGCCGAACCGGCCGACCCACTTACGGCCGAACGACTTCCCCGCTCGCGCCGCGAACATGCCGAGGAATACTTCAATAAGTTGCGCGAAGAGTTATAGGCGGTTGTCGGCGAATCGATTCAGTCGGTTCGGCGCGTGTCGGGCGATTTACCGAACCGTCGCATGACCGCGTCGATAAGGCCTGGGAATAACCGATTGGCCGACAACAAGAACCAGCCGCGTGTGCTCGGAACAATATGGGTCCTGCCGCGCTCGAGTGCGCGCACGATGGCCCGAGCGACCGACTCGGGCGAGTCACCCTGAGTTTGGTCCCACGGCATCTCGCGGCGTTTCTCGATCAGGTTTTCGAAGAACTCTGTCTGCGTAGTTCCCGGCGATACCACCAAGACGCGAATCCCCCATTTCCCCCATTCGGCGCGTACCGCTTCGCTCCAACCGCGTAGCGCGAATTTCGTGGCGCAATATTCACTGTTAAAAGGTATCGCGCGATGGCCCAAGATCGACGCCACATTCACCACCGCGGCACGCGGTGATGCTCGCAGCAGCGGCAAAGCTAAGCGCGAGAGTTCAATCACGGCGAAGAAGTTGACCTCGAACAATCGCCTAGCCTGTTCGGGTGTGCCATCAGCAAACTCCCCCTGCACACTGATGCCGGCGTTATTGACGAGCAGGTCGAGCCCGCCCAGTTCTTCCGTGGCAGCATCGATTGCCTGACGCCGAATCGCTTCGTCGGTCACGTCGCCCACAACCGGGACGATGCGGCAATTGGGCGATTGCAGCTCGCTTTGTAATTCGGCGAGTCGTTCGCCACGGCGGGCGATAACAACGACCGATACGCCGCGCGAGGCGAGCTGCTTGACGAGTGCGCGCCCAATGCCACTCGACGCCCCTGTGACAATGGCTCTCATGCCGTTGAGTTCGTAGCGAGGCATGACGAGTACACTGACAACAAAGTTACGCGACTTCAGGAACGACCAGTTGGTCGTCGGCCCGAGTGTTCTTGCCGACGCGCATGTGAATCACCACATCAGAGTCTTTAATGCGACCCAGATATCGTTGAGGAATTCGGCAATGGACCCGCATCCGTTCGTCGGTCACCGTGCGGCTCAGCACCTCGCCATGCTCCGACAAATAGGCGAGCAGTCGTCCGTTGCCGATGCCCATTTCGACATCGACGTCAAGGAAGTTGCTGCTGAGTGCCTCGCTGACGGCAGTCGAAAGTCGATCGAGCCCCTCGCCCGTTGCCGCGCTAATCGCGACCGAATGGGGATACATTTTCGTGAGTCGGTCGAGCAGATGCTCGTCCTTCACCGCGTCGGATTTGTTGAGCACCAGCAGCGTATCTTTTTGCTCGATACCAATTTCTTCGAGCACGTCGTAGACAGCGCGAATCTGTTCGAGCGCCGCCGGGTTGCTGGCGTCGGCGACATGCATGAGCAAGTCGGCCTGATTGGCCTCTTCGAGTGTCGCGCGAAAGCTCGCAATCAACCGGTGAGGCAAGTCGCGAATGAACCCCACCGTGTCGCTGAGCAGCACCGGACCCCAACCGGGCAATTGCCAGCGACGGGTGCGCGTGTCGAGCGTCGCGAAGAGTTTATTTTCGGCGAACTCTGATGAACCAGTTAACGAGTTGAGCAGTGTGCTCTTGCCGGCGTTCGTGTAACCAACTAGCGACACCGTCATGCGATCGCTACGACCAGCCACTTCGCGTTGCTTGCGATGGTGGATTTTATCGAGCTCGCCCTTGAGGTCGGCGATCCGCTTCTCGACCAAACGGCGGTCGGTTTCGAGCTGTTTCTCGCCCGGACCACGCATGCCGACACCCATCTTCATGCGCGACAGGTGAGTCCACATCCGCTTCAGCCGCGGTAGCGAATACTCTAGCTGCGCCAACTCGACCGCGAGGCGGGCCTCGTGAGTCTGCGCACGCGTGCTAAAGATGTCGAGAATCAATTCGGTGCGGTCGAGCACCTTGACCTTGAGCGCTTGCTCAAGATTGCGCACCTGAGCGGGAGACAAGTCGTTGTCGAAGATCACCACATCGGCTTCCGTGGCCGATACCATGTGTTCGAGTTGTTCGAGCTTCCCCTTGCCGACATACGTCGTTTTGTCGGGAGTCTCGCGCCGCTGGGTGAGCAGCCCCACCACTTCGGCACCGGCCGTTTCGGCTAGGCCCGACAATTCAGTGAGCGGTTCTTCCGTGCTGACTTCCGAGTTTCCTCGGTCGGCGAGTTGCACTCCAACGAGAATAGCCGACTCGCTGCTGACTCCCTGTTTGCGATCGATTTCTTGTGCCAAGTCGAGGTACTCTCCCGTGTCGTGGTAATGAGACAAACGGCCAGCGGTCTCCGCCGACCTACGTTTGCATTATACTCCGCCGAGTGGGGCTGCCTATGTTTGCATGGCGACCGATTTCGGACGATTTTCGAGTTTGACACGTGCAAAGTGGGCCTGGTTCGCTGTGAATCGGGGGAAATCGCCCCGCTCCACCTACCACACATATTCCATTCCAAACGACCATCCACCGAAGGTCACTTCGCCGTCGTCGTTAAAGGCCACTTGGCGACCGCCGTTGACGAAGGGACTGTTGGTGTTGAAATTGTCGGCTGCTAGTGCCAATTCGTTCATAAACAGCACTTCGTAGCCTCCCTTGAGCGAGACACTTGGCAGAATGTCGGCCACCACCATCAAGCGGGCTTCGCCAAGATAGGCAACATTCCCTTCGGCCGTGTGCTCCGACGGGAGCACGGCACCAGTGAAGTAGTTGCTCACTTCGTAGCGATTGTGATAGATACCGCTCTTGCCTTCGACACCGAATCGAATGCCCTGGCGAACGGTCACCCACATGTCGCCACCAAATTGGAAACCGGCCAGGTCGTTGTCGGTTTCGGTGATCGCGCTGAAGTTGCCATTGGCGATCGATGTCGTGCGAAAGTTTAAGTCTTCGCTGAGTCGGGTGTAACGAAAACCAGCCAGCAATGTTCCCGAAACCCGCGGACTCCACCCCACCCAGTAGCGACGCAGCGAGATTTCGGCCGTTTGCAGATCGCTATCAAAATCGAGTGTGTTCGATAGCGACTGCTCGGTGAGAACTTGGGCCCCAGTTACACCCGCTGGCACGGTACCAAAATTTGTGAAGACCGTAAACAAATCGCCAATCGGAGTGCCCGCGACAATGGTGGGGTTTGGGTCGATGACCGTCGCTACGCCACCCATGTCATAAACGGCCGAATAGGTTGCTTCGAGTACCGACAACGGACCCACATCATAACGACCCGTCAGCCGAAAGCCGGGAGCCTCTTCGTCGCTGACCGATCCACCAGTGAGCACAATCGGTGCGGTCCGATTGAGCGACGATAGCGCGCCGATCGAACCAGTTGATTCGTCACGGCTGTAGCTTAAATACTCGATGCCGATGTCAAAGTAATGAGGCCCGCATTGGTCCATGGGGTAACCACCGGCGAACGCATCGCCGTAGCCGTTTTCGAGACCATAGCCAACACCACCATAAGCACCACCCCCTTCGCAGGGCGCGCAGCCCCCATAGGCGGCCGCAAAGCTGGCTGGCACGATGGCCGGATTGCCATAGGCGTCGGTAAAATCGGCGCTACGCACCTGGCCGGGGCCGGGTGTCGTGGGCATGCCGGGTTGATAGACGGCTTGGTTTACGCCCCCCATCATCGGGCCCCCCATGGGACCACCGGGCATCGGCGCAGCCGACATTTGTGCCGACGCTGTAGCCGCGAGAGTAACAACAGTAGCCATCGCAAAGGCAAGACGAGTGGCCGAGCCGAAAGTGCGCAGAGTCATCGAGAAATCCCCCCAGGACAACGGCCAATCGGGCCGTTTGCTTTCCCATTTTTGTGTGTTGCTAGCGAGCACGCCGCGAGCGCGAAGTGCCCGTTCGTTAGAATCTATCGGACCGACATTGCCCGGATAACGAGAAGTTTCGACAAAAACAGCAGAATCGTTATAATCTGCCATCCATCGCCCCACCGACCAGGCGTAACCACCCAGCGTCGTCGGACCGCGGCAACTCGGTCGTTTCGCATAAATCCAGAGTTGCAGCGACTGTCGTTCCTGTCACCCTCACACTCGGTTGCATCGGTTATGCTGAGTGGCGCGCAATCGAACTTTTTCAACCTCAACCTGTGTTGTGACAAATGCCAACTTCCCCTCGTTACTGCGCTGTCAACTTTTCACTTGCCTTGGTGCTCGCAGCTAGCGCTGCATGGCTGGCTTGTCCCACGGCGGCGTTGGCCGACGACGCGTCGCGGCCGAACGTTTTATTGATCCTCGCCGACGATCTCGGCTATGGCGACGTGGGCTGCTATAACCCCGATTCTAAAATTCCGACTCCCAATCTCGATCGCCTCGCCGGCGAGGGCATGCGTTTCACCGATGCCCATAGTCCTTGCACTGTTTGCACGCCGACTCGCTACGGAATTATGACCGGCCAAATGCCGTTTCGCGTTCCTCGTGGAGGAACCGTTTTCACCGGCGTTGGTGGACCATCACTGATTGCCCCCGGGCGACTCACCCTGCCGGCCATGCTGCAAGCGAATGGCTACGCGACCGCTTGTTTCGGCAAGTGGCACATCGGACTCACGTTCTACGACAGCGAAGGTAATCCGATTCACGACGGCTCACCCGAGGCGGTCGAAAAAATCGACTATTCGCGTCCCATCGTCGGCGGGCCCGTCGATTGTGGCTTCGACCACTTCTTTGGCACCGCCTGTTGTCCGACAACCGATTGGCTCTACGCCTACATCGAGGGCAACAAAATTCCCACGCCTCCGGCGGGGCGACTCGATCGCAAAACGCTACCCAAACATCCCTACTCCAAAGACAATCGTGCCGGCGTGGTTGCCACCGACTTCGATCTCGAAACCGTCGATCTCGAATTCTTAAAGCGAAGTCAACAGTTTCTCACAAATCACGCAGAAAAATCGCCCGACCAACCCTTCTTCTTATTCCACTCGGCTCAGGCGGTTCACCTCCCTTCGTTCCCCGCCGACAAGTTCCAAGGCAAAACAAACTCCGGTCCGCACGGCGATTTCATTTTCGAGCTCGATTACGTGGTGGGCGAACTGATGAAGACGCTCGAAGAACTAGGCCTTGCCGACAACACGCTCGTGATTTTCACGAGCGACAATGGTCCCGAAGTTTCCACCGTCTACCACATGCGTCACGATCACCAACACGACGGCGCGCGGCCCTGGCGGGGCGTGAAACGCGACAACTGGGAAGGGGGCCACCGGGTTCCGTTCATCGTCCGCTGGCCGGGCCAAGTCGCCGCAAAAACAACATCAAATGAACTGACGTCGCTAACCGACATCATGGCGACGGTGGCCGACATTGTGGGCGAATCGCTGCCCCACGATGCCGCCGAAGATAGCTTTAGCATGTTGCCAGCGATGACTCGTGCCGAGGACAATGACGAGCACAGAACGCCCATTCGCCCGTACATTTTGCAACAAGGTTTTGCCGGTGCAAAATATCTCGCGATCCGTCGTGGAAACTGGAAATACCTCGCCCACAAAGGCTCGGGTGGCAATAACTACGCCAACCATCCGCAGTTGAAAGTATACGAATTGCCCGATACCGAGCCCGACGCACCGGGACAACTGTACGATCTCGAATCCGACCCCGGCGAGACTCACAACCTGTCAAAAGTCCACCCAGAAATCGTGGCAGAGTTGCAATCGCTGTTGCAGGAATCGATCAAGCGTGGTCGCAGTGTTCCGCTGGGAACCGAGAAGACGCAGTGAAGCCGGTTGCCATGCTCGCATCCCGCAGTAGGGCAAGCATGATTGCAGCGTCTCGCTCACGCCCACGCTGCTTCGCAACGTGGGCGTGGCAGCCGTGCTCGACAAAAGGGGGGCTCGGCGGAACCCTAAAAAGAAAATTGGCAATTCGTGAAACTACCGCTACGCGCTCTTGACTAAAGAGGCCATATAGAGGTTCGTCGGTATTTGGGGTTCGTGAAAGGTGTCCATTACGCTTGACCGAAGTGATACCGCTAATCAGTCACCGGCCCAAATCTCCAGTGCAGTTAGCCCATCAAATTCAATGTGCCATCCAAAATCTGGATTCACATCGACGCCCAATACCATCGCCCACCGATTCTCGCCGTCCCGTGCCATTATTTCTCGCGAGATCCAGATGTGAGGATTCACGATTCTGGCCCCGCCATTGATGCGGAAATGTCCGATGCTCGGGTCATTTTCGAGTAAACGTTCGGATTCCGCGATGCAGGTGTCCAATCCGTTTAGGATCGTGTCTGCAAGTTGACACTCCCCGTTAGAGATGTCGGGAACCGGCGATTCATCAGGAACGCTTCGCGTATCGATTTCGATAGCGATGGGGCAATCCATCAGGCGAAAACGATCGTCTTCGATCATGGCACGCCATGTAGTGCCATTGGTCGGTTTCAGTTCCGCATAGATTGATGCGTAGTCCATGTAGTGTGCGTTTGTCCGACGAACGTATAGCGTTTTATCGTCTGCGGCGGCAGCCGTGGTCGATAAAACGTTGTTGAACTGAGCCGCGGAGCACGTGCGACTCCGCCTACTGGGGATTGTAAACAGAGCGGCGGACTGCAGGCAACGCGGAGGGGGCGATTTCTCTCGCACGTCGGCGCGAGGGGAGCTGGCGGCCGATGACAAGCCTCCCTGCGGGCCAAGATGGGATTCTAGGGCTTTCGCCGCAAAGCAAGACGCGGTGCAGCGACCCTCGATAGATGTTTGATGCAGTCTGCCTTCGACAAGAAGAGTGGGCGAGACATCGGGTAAAGAACCACGCCCGCAGTCACCAGCGCGTCGGCTCCGCTCGAGCCGTTGCTGACAACTCGAATTGCGATCACGTCGAACCGCGCCGACCTCGGCTCAGGCTCGACAAAAGGGGGCTCGGCGGAACCCTAAAAAGAAAATTGGCAATTCGTGAAACTACCGCTGCGCGCTCTTGACTAAAGAGGCCATTTAGATGTTGGGCCATTCAGTGTGCCGCGTCAGACCGCCTTTCGCGAATGGCCTCGAAGAACGACTCAAGCTTTGGCTCCGGACCTGGCCCCATGTTGCAATTCATTCCTTCTGTGGTAATTGCTCGGACGGTTGTGCCGCCACCGATTGGCGATTGGCCAAGAATGTAATAAGTCGGTTTCGAGTTTTTGCCGTAAAGAATCACCGAGAAGTACGGCGCAAGCACAATCTTTACCCCAGATTGCATGATTGTGATCGGGTCCGAGTCACCCATATCAACCGGTGTTGGCGTGGGATATTCCAAGGCCAAGTATTTCTCATTGTCGAACTCGCCAGTGTGCCACTGGTACTTCTTTGCTGAGTCGATGTCAGGTTCAAAGCCGCGAGCTTGGCAGGCCATGATGTAGTAGAAAGGTCCAGCGGCGGATGGCGTCGTAGTGCAAAGGTCGATAATCCGATCAAGGGACTCAAAGACATATCGAGGCAAGATGAAGTATGCGATGTCGTAGGACGTCTGTTCGAGCGGCACGGAATTATCTTCCGGCGCTTGCTCGCGCGGCTTTCGGCGAAAGATGTCGAACAGTCCCATGTGGTGATACTCGCGAGGCCCAACTTGTTATTCGACACAAACTGTGGATAAGACCGTATTATTCACACGTGTCGATAACACCGCAATCGATTGTAGCAGAATCTCACACCTTCGACCGACGGGTGGCACACATTGCCTTGGCTAAAGCGAGTGCCAGTTTTCGCCTGACGAGACCGAGTTGGAAAGCGTGGCGTCTGGATTCCCGCCCTGTTGTTTTTACCCATCTTGCGATTGGCTTGAACGACCGTTAGGGGAATTGGCCGAAGGCCTTTTTCATCGTAGCCTTGGGCATCGCCCAAGGTTGGTAGGATGTGCGAACCCACTTTGGCTGAAAGCCAAACTCACCCGAAAGGCCTTGCTAGTTAAATATGGCCTTCGGCCAAACGAATCAATGCCTTCCTGATTCCTAGGGCGTTGCCCCAGGCTACGGTGTCGCAAGGCCTTCGGCTAAAAATAATGTGTGTTTAAACGTCAGGACAGGCTCTGCGCGGGACCGAGGTTACGCATGCGGGAATGACGTGGGATGTACGGTAGCATCGTCACGTCGACCGTGCGTTGTGTCGCTGTGGTTACCTTACCCGCAGCTAGCGCTGTCGGCTCAAAACGGCCAAATTTTGTTGTCGAAATTGGCCGCGCGGTGTGGTAGAAAGGGCGTACGTAAAACTGTGTTGGATGCTAAGTGCTGGACAAGCCAGCGGGTGGCACCCGGGGTAGAGGGCAGCAAGAGCGTCGACTTTATAGAAGCGTTGTTTCGCGCGGCGAAACCGCCCACCGCCCACTGACAACTGACAACTGACAACTGACAACTGACAACTGACAACTGACAACTGGAAACTCAACTCACCCGAACCCTTACGGGCAC
>JBGSWC010000207.1:0-3964 GCA_041752635.1 Pirellulales bacterium
GGCCGATACTTACCAATTAACACGAGTTCGACTGACGATCAATCTTCATGCTGTTCACGAATGCTTCTATGCGACCTGGGAAACCAGCCGCGAAATCGACAGCCACTCCGAACGCGATTGGCGGATCCAGCACCCCCTCGTCGTCGATGGCCAGCCGGTCGGCAGGCTCGAATTGGCCGGCATTGCGGCACGCGACGATAGCTCGACGCTCGCGCAATTGACGTCGGTGCTCGAATTTCTCGAACCGATAGAAGACGACATTCGCGCGATTCGCGACAAAGTGACCAGCGGCGATAGCGAGCTTAGCCTCACCAAGGTCAAGGCGTTGCGGGGCGATCAACCGCATCAAAAGAACACTCTCGCGGGTGTGACCCCGACGGTCGTGTCGGGCTGATCATTCGACCATTGTCGAGGTATCGTCGCGGGGACCTCGCGCTTTGCAGTTTTCCGCTACTGCAATTACCATCTAGTTTCCACGCGCAACCGACACCGGCCCAGCTTACCATGCTCGCAATTTCTGATTCATCGAAAGTCTACGTCACGGGCCACCGTGGGCTCGTGGGCTCAGCCGTCATCCGGAAACTCAAACAGCGCGGCATCGATCAGATTCTCACTGCCAATCGCCAAGACGTCGACCTACGCGACCCGGCTGCGGTCGACCAGTGGTTCAAAGACCATCGCCCCGATTTCGTCGTGCATGTGGCAGGGCTCGTTGGCGGAATTCACGCCAATCGGACGCGCCCCGCCGATTTCATGTACGACAATCTGATGATCCACGCAACAGTGCTGCGGTCGGCGTGGAAGTACGAAGTCGCCAAGCTGCTGTACCTTGGTAGCTCGTGCATTTACCCGCGCGATTGCCCCCAACCAATCAAAGAAGAGTATCTGCTCACCGGACCGCTCGAACCGACGAACGAGGCCTATGCGCTGGCGAAAATCGCTGGGCTCCGGTCTTGTGAGTATTATCGCACGCAATATGGCTGCAATTTCATTTCGGCGATGCCGACCAATCTCTATGGCCCCCACGACAACTTCGATCTAAAGTCTTCGCATGTACTCCCGGCCCTGATTCGCAAGTTCCACGAAGCCCGCGAAGAGAATGCCGACGAGGTCGTCATTTGGGGCACTGGCCGCCCTCGCCGCGAGTTTTTGCACGTCGACGATTTGGCCGATGCTTGCTTGTTTCTTCTCGAAAACTACGACGGACCGGGCACCATCAACGTTGGCTCGGGCGAAGACATACCGATCGGTGACTTAGCCAAGTTGGTCGGCGAAATTGTCTATCCCGAGGCGAGAATAGTCTACGACACATCAATGCCCGACGGCACGCCGCGGAAACTGCTCGATGTCTCGCGTATCCATCAACTGGGCTGGAAACACCAGATCGACCTCACGACCGGCATCGCCGACGCCTATCGTTGGTACTGCGACCAAATCGCGCCAGCGACGGTGAGCACAACCTGATCACTTTTGAAACGAACTAGCCTACTCGAACTAGCCCGCTGTGGCCTGTTCTGGTAAGACCGGTAACTCATTACTCAATCACCGAGCCCGTAAGGCCCCACTGTATGGCTGCTTCCGCCCCCCCTCGCAAACGCGCACTGATCACTGGCATCACTGGGCAAGATGGCTCCTACCTGGCCGAACTCTTGCTCGCGAAAGGCTACGAAGTGTGTGGCCTCGTGCGACGCAGTTCGTCGTTCAATACCGACCGCATCGACCACATTTACCAAGATCCCCACGAGCCCGAAGTTCGTCTGCGACTCGTTTATGGCGATTTGGCCGACGCATCGAGCATCAACCGGGCGCTCAAGTCGTTTCAGCCCGACGAAGTCTATAATCTCGGCGCACAGAGCCACGTCCGCGTCTCATTCGACATTCCCGAATATACGGGCGACGTGACCGGCCTCGGCACCGTGCGGATTCTCGAACAACTTCGCGCCTTGGGGCTCGATAAAACCAAATTCTATCAAGCCTCGTCGAGCGAGCTCTATGGCAAGGTGGTGGAAACACCGCAAACCGAAACGACCCCCTTTTATCCACGTAGCCCCTATGCGGCTGCCAAGGCTTATTCGTTCTACATCACACAGAATTTCCGCGAGTCGTATGACATGTTCGCGGTCAACGGCATTTTGTTCAATCACGAGTCGCCCCGTCGTGGCGAGACTTTTGTGACGCGCAAGATCAGCCGGGCTGCCGCCCGCATTAAGCTGGGTCTGCAAGAGCGGCTCTACCTTGGCAACCTCGATGCCAAACGCGACTGGGGATTCGCGGGCGATTATGTCGAAGCGATGTGGCTGATGCTGCAAGCCGATGTGCCTGATGATTACGTTATCTCGACAGGCGAGACTCACTCGGTCCGCGAATTCTGTGAAGTCTGTTTTGGTGAGCTCGATCTACCGCTGACATGGAAGGGCACCCACAGCGATGAAAAAGGCTATGGTCCCGACGGGCAATTGCTGATTGAAGTCGACCCCCGCTATTTTCGGCCGGCCGAGGTCGACTTGCTGCTGGGCGATCCCTCGAAGGCCCGACGCGACTTGGGCTGGGAGCCGAAAGTGTCGTTTAATGAACTCGCTGTGATGATGGTCCAGTCAGATCTCGCCTTGGTCGATCGCGAGAATCGCAGCGACATGTTGCAGGCCTTCTGAACTGGCAGGCTGAAGGCAACGGCCTGTCTGATAGTCCCGATCTCCCCGTTGTTAATAATTCGTGTCAGCAAAGCCAAAACCAACGCGGCGAGTGCTGATTATCAGCCAAGTCTTTCCGCCTGATCCTGCCGCTGTTGGCCAGCACTTTCTCGACGCCGCTCGCGAAATTAGCTCGCGTGGATACGCCGTGCGTGTGTTCACCTCGGCCCGCGGCTATGCTGATCCGACCATCAAGTATCCGCCGCGCGAAACGATCGACGGCGTCGAGGTCATTCGCTTGCCATTTTCTAGCCTGGGCAAGAAGACGCTGTTGCACCGCGTCGCGGGACAACTCATTTTCTTGGCGCAAGCCATCGTGCGTGGTGTTTTTACTCCGCGGCTGGTCTGTTTGCTCGTGAGCACATCGCCGCCAATGTGTTCGATCGCTGCACTCGTGATCCGAGTGTTTCGCTGGGTCCCGATTAAGTACTGGGTGATGGATATCAATCCCGACCAAGTGGTCGCGATGGGCAAAGTGAAGGAGAACAGTTTGTCGGTCAAGCTGTTCGACTGGCTCAATCGACGTATACTCGGCGCGGCGCGCGATGTCGTGGTGCTCGATCGGTTCATGGCCGAGCGTATCGAAAACAAGCGGGCGATTGGCGACAAGATTCGCATCATTCCCCCCTGGCCCCTCGAAGGCGAGCTTGCCGACGTCCCGCGCGACGAAAACCCCTTTGTCAAAGAGCACAATCTCGACGGCAAGTTTGTCGTCATGTACAGCGGAAACCACGCGCTGACTTCACCTGTCGACACACTCGTCGAAGCGGCACTCCGGCTGCGCGATCACCCCACGCTTCACTTCATGTTCATCGGAGCCGGCTACGGCAAAGATGTCGTCGACAAAGCGATCGCCGACCACCGGCCACCCAACATGGTATCACTCCCCTACCAACCGCTCGACCAAATCAAATACTCGCTCTCGGCCGCCGCCGATGTGCATGTCGTGTCGCTTGTGGCCGAATCGGTCGGCATCACCCATCCCTGCAAAGTCTATGGGGCGATGGCACTCGGCCGACCGATTCTTTACCTCGGCCCGTCGCCAAGCCACATTTCTGAGATTTTGGACCAAGAAAACATCGGCTGGCAGGTCGCCCACGGCGACGTCGACAAGACGGCCCGCCTGCTCGAACAAATGGCCTCGCAACCCCTCGCCGAACTCGCAGCCATGGGCAAAACCGCCCGCGAGCGGATCGAACACGAATTCAGCAAGGCAAGACTCTGCGGCGACTTTTGCGATGTCGTTGAGCGCGGGATTTAAGAGGCAACGCGAA
>JBGSWC010000208.1:0-3980 GCA_041752635.1 Pirellulales bacterium
GACCCGGGAGCAACTCGAATCAGCGGGCGGTCCGCAAGACCGCATCGACCGTCGATGGGATTTTCTCGGCCAATTGCCCAGGGTCCATCGCGACGGCAACTGGTTGTTCGTGCATGGCTCGGCTCGAAATCCGGTGAACGAATACGTCTTTCCCGAAGACATCTACAACCAGAAAAAAATGGAAAAGCTGTTTGGGCTCATCACCCACGGCTGTTTTCAGGGACACACCCACGTTCCGGGCATCTTCACTGAGAACCGCAATTTTATCACGCCCGAAGAAACCAACTACGTTTATGAAGTGACCGACCAAAAGTTTATGGTCAACGTCGGCTCGGTCGGTCAGCCCCGCGACGGCGACAATCGCTCGTGTTACGTGGTCCAAGAAGAAAACCGACTGACGTTTCATCGCATCGAGTACGATCGCGACAAAACGGCCGACAAGATTTACAATATTCCCGACCTCGACAATTTCTTGGGCGACCGCATCAAGCAAGGCCGCTAACAAGCGAAGACCGAATAGTACGATGCCGGTCGTCACTCTCCTGCATTGGTCGAGACGTTTCAGTTACGGCGTAAGCCAACAGGGTGTTAGCAAAAGTGGAACAGCAAAACCAGGACGGTCCCCGCTACTTCAGCTTTATGCTGACCGCGTTTGCGATTCTGATACTGTGGCGATTCTTGTTTCCGGTCGCGCCGCCGGTCGATCCCAACGTCGCTAACAAGAATCGAGGCAAAGCAGAGCAAACCGCGACCGTTGCGTCGCGGACCGCGCTCGACGAGTTGTTGCCATTTGCCGCACCGGCCGAGGACATCGACGCCGTTGTTCCGTCGATCGTGTCGCTCGGTTCGATCGACCACGCGAGTGGGTATCGCATGCAGGTGAATTTCGCTAGCCAAGGTGGTGTCGTTCGGCGATTGCAACTTTCCAGCCCCCGGTACCTTGATATCGACGATCGGTCGGGCCACCTCGGCGCGATTGAAGCCACCGACACTGATGGTGGTGTGCTCGTCAATGCTGTGCCGGCGGGCAGTCCGGCCGCCACGGCCGGGCTCGAAGTCGGCGACGTCATCACGGCGGCGGGGCTTAAGGAAACTCGCCAGATGGTCGATGCGGCCGACTTGCAAAAGGCCCTTTCAAGAACAAAGCCTCGCAATGAATTGAAGCTCGTTGTCAGCCGCAATGGAGCTACTCAGCAACTCACCGCAAAGCTCGTTCGAGCGCCGCTCGATTTGATTCGTCCAGAATCGGAGAATATCGCGCTGTTCAGCGACGAATTGCCCGCTGACTTTGTTGCACACAATTCGTTTGAGCTCCAGATTTCGTCGATTGGTCCGATCAAACCGGCCGACGACGTGCTGAAAACGGTTAACGAAGAACTGCGTACTGGCAATTGGATTGTCGATCAGCCAAATGTCGACAGTGTCGTGTTTCGCAAGCGCGTACCCGAACTCAAAGTTGAACTCGTCAAGCGATTTACGCTCGATCGGGTGCCTGAAGACGAAATCGACAACCCCGATTTTCCCGGCTACGACCTACAGTTTGAAATTGAGATCAAGAATCTATCACCACAACCTCAGACGGTCGCGTACCGAGTGCAAGGACCGACCGGTCTTCCCATCGAGGGGTGGTGGTTTTCCAACAAAATTGGCCAAGGGTTCATTTCAGCCGTTGGCATTCGCGATGTCGTGGTGCGTGTGTTTGACAAGTCATTTACGCAGTTTGGTTGCCCGCAGATCACGAAAGGCGACACCGAACCAGTCGGTCAGGGAAGTCCGATAGCGTTTGCCGGAGTCGACGCCCAGTATTTTTGTGCAGCGATGCTTCCCGAGAAAGAATCGAGAGATGACGCGTGGGTCGAAACGGTCGACGCGGCCCTCGCCAGCACCGAACTCCCCAAAAACCAGCCGGTCAAACTTAACAACAGCAGCTTTACAATCACACGCAAGCCGCTTGCACTGGCCCCTTTGGGGCTCGACGGGAGTTCGCAGCGAGATTCCTTTGAAGTTTTCGCGGGGCCGAAGCGACCCGATTTGCTCGACCAGTATCGGGCGCTCGACGATCCGAATCATTCGCTCAGCGACTTTCTTTATTACGGTTGGTTCTGGTGGGTCGCCAAACCAATGCTTGCGATTCTGCACTTCTTCGCGTGGCTCGTTGGCAACTATGGCATAGCTATCGTCATGCTCACGGTTTTGGTGCGAGGCTGCATGATGCCGATCAGCCTGAAGACCGCCAAGAACATGGCGAAAATGTCGGAAATGAAGCCTGAAATGGATCGCATCACGGCCAAGTACAAAGACGACATGCAAAAGCGGTCGGCCGCTCAACAGGCGCTTTGGAAGGAGCACAATTACAACCCAATGGCTGGTTGTTTGCCGATGTTCCTGCAGTTGCCGATTTTTATCGGGCTCTATCGATCGCTGATGGTCGACGTCGAGCTTCGGCAAACCCCGCTCTTCAGCGAGTCGATTCGCTTCTGCTCGAATCTTGCCGCTCCCGACATGTTCTTCGACTGGTCGAGTTGGTGGTGGCAATCGTTCAACAACGGCAATGGCGTCTTTGCGCTCGGCCCTTACCTCAACATCTTACCGCTGGTGACGGTGGGGTTGTTTGTCTTGCAGCAGACAATGTTCATGCCGCCGGCGACGGACGAGCAAACGGCCATGACGCAAAAGATTATGCAGTACATGATGATCTTCATGGGGTTCATGTTCTTTAAGGTCGCCAGCGGGCTGTGTCTCTATTTCATTGCGTCGAGTATTTGGGGCATCACCGAACGCAAGCTGATTCCCCGTCCCCAAGCACTGCCGACCACAGCAGCCACAACGACTCCGATCAAGCCCAAACCATCGGCGGGCGAAGGTGCGAAAGCGGCCGAACGAGCCCGACGCAAAAAGAAAAACAAGTAATCGTAACGACGGACCAAAGTGCACGGTCCCTTCGGCCCGTGCCAGTTTCATTCTAGCTTTTCCCAACGCGCGGCCCACAGAGACCCTGCTACGCGACCATGCTCTCGCGCGAGTACGATACACACGACACGATCGTCGCCCGCGCGTCGGCAGCGGGCGGCGCACCGCGAGGAGTGGTGCGAATCAGCGGACCCGATGCCGCTCGCGTGCTGAGCCAGTTGACGGCAGCGATCGAAATTCCGACTGTTGCCACCGCCGTCGACGTGGTGCTCGACATTGAGCTCGGTGAACGATCGTTTCACTTGCCAGCAATCGCGATGGTTTGGCCAGGCCTTCAGAGCTTCACTCGCGAACCGATCGTCGAACTTCATACTATCGGATCGCCACCCGTGATCGAAGCCATCCTGCACGCGGCCATCGAGAACGGAGCCCGACTGGCGGCACCGGGCGAATTCACTTTGCGGGCGTTTTTGGCCGGGCGAATTGATTTGACACAAGCCGAGGCGGTGCTTGCCACGATTGATGCAGGCAACGCCAAGGCCTTGCAAACGGCACTCGGTCAACTTGCCGGTGGCATGGCGGAGCCTTTGGCCAAGCTTCGATCGGACCTGGTGAACCTGCTCGCCGACATCGAAGCGGGGCTCGATTTTGTGGAAGAGGACATTGAGTTCGTGACCAGCGACGACGTTTGCGGGCGACTCGGCTACGCTGCCGCTCGAGTGACCGAAATGGCCGACCAATTGGCGACTCGACGCGTCGACGACGAATTGCCGCTGGTGACGCTCGTCGGTCCGCCCAACGCGGGCAAGAGCCAGTTGTTCAATACGCTCGCCGAAAGCTTTGGTACTGACGAGCGCGTGACCCCGGCCATTGTCTCACCGACGCCCGGTACGACGCGCGACGCGCTGCTGGCGACGCTCGACGTCGCAGGTACGCGATTCGTGCTGTGCGACACCGCTGGAGTCGAAGAAACGCTGAACCTGGAACTTTCGCCTCGAATTGCGGCACAACAAGCGACCACCCGTTCCATCGAGGCTTCGAGCCTAAAAGTTCTCTGTACGCCGGCGGGC
>JBGSWC010000209.1:0-12785 GCA_041752635.1 Pirellulales bacterium
ACAAATGTCCGACACCGAGCAAATTACCGCCATTCGCACGCAAACGCTTGCTCGTATCGCCGAGATACGTGCCGAGCCGAAGCCGACTTACTGGATCGATGGCCAGCGGGTTCATTGGCAGGAGTATGTCGAATCGCTCGAAGCGAGCCTCGACTGGTGCGATCGCAAGTTGGCCGAGTACGAGCCGTTTGAAATTCAATCGCGAGGTACGACCTGATGGCAATCGACATCGATTTTGCGGGCGACTTTTCGCAAGTGGTCGACATCACGGTGCCGATCACGCTCAAGCGTCGTCGGGGCGGGTCGATTGCCATTGTGAAAGCTTGGCGATTTGAAACGACCGTCGTCGAACCCGAAGCCACTGGTGGCCACGTCGCCTCGACCGACACCCGGTGGCAATTCGAGTGGCCGACCGCGACGCCCCCGCCAAAACTCGGCGATCGACTGATCGACGATGCCGGTGTGTGTAGCGTCGTTGTGCGAGTCGAACCCGCCGGCGGCAACACGCGTTGGCGGGTGACGGCGCGGAATCTTTCGATCGCGTTCGGACTCGACAACCGTGTCGCCATCGAACTTGCCCAATGGGATAGCGGACCGCCAGCGACGATCACTGGTTGGAAGCTCGTCGATCCAGCCGTACCGGCCCACATCCAGCCCCAAGCCTTGGTCGCCGATCTCGACGAATCGCCGCCGACCCACGAGCAAACATTCCGGGTGACGCTCGATACCGAGCTGACACTTGACGGCAACCACCGCCTCGTCACCGCCGATGGCACGACTTATCGCGTTCGCGAGTTCGAGAATGCTTCGCGCATCGATCGGCTACCAGTGGCGGTGGCGGAACCAATTTAGCCACCGTCGCCAGACGGTGGACGAGTTTGCGCTTTACGCTTCCACCGTCTTGGCGACGGTGGCTACATTCTCGCCGGCGGCGCGGCGGTAGAGCATGTCGACGAACTCGCGGAGCAATTCGCCATCGCTTGTTTCGAGTAACTGCTTCGCCCGCTCGAGTGTCTCACGTCGGTCGTTCATGGCGTCGGCCATTTCGAGCGCGCCGGCAACCGTGAGCTCGCCGCCGACACCGAATCGGCTATGCAGCTCGTCGAAGTCGAGCCCGCTCCACCCGGCAAACCGCTCGGGCGCACTATCAACGGCGGCCGCGACCTGGGGATTGGTCGCGCGGTCGAATTCGCCGGCAAACAAAGCGGGCGTGTCGAGAAACAACTCATCGGTCGCGACGCCAAGCGCCTCGGCCAGCTTGTGAATCGTGCCAGGCCGGGGCTCGGTTTCGCCCCTCACGAGCCGGCGAATGGTCCGCTCGTCGAGCCCGCTGGCCTCGACCAAATCGTCGTACCGCCACCCCAGCCGTGCGAGCAGCCGGCGGATGTTGAGCGCGACGAGTTGGTTGGCGTCGGAATGATGCTGGGCAAATTCTATCATTTTGCGTTTGGCGAGGGGATGGGAAATGGGGAAATCGGATTAGTACGATTGAAGATGGCGGATGGCCGAGATGAATGCGAGCGTTAATTTTGGCCACCCGATTCGAATTTACCCCTGAGGTGGAGCGTTGTGGTGAGATTTGTCGACATTCGTCGACACATCATTGGCGTGCGAATCGCCGCAAAAAACGCGAAAAGGCGCGAAAATGAAGCTGCACTCTCTTCGATGAACGATGCTGGAAGAAAACTTAAGTGTGACTCGCCATTTTTTGTATCTTTTCGAGCTTTTCGTGGCGATCGATTGGTAACATGAACGGACGAGCCAATCGTTGTCGTAGCCATCAGAATCTTCGCAGCATCGCAATGAGAAACGAACCTACGTTCCGAATTACCGATGAAGACCTTGACCATCTTCGCGATCTTGGACACGAATCGCTCATCGACGTTTACAAGGATTGGGTAAATCGCGACGCAGAACTCAATGCACTTATTCGGCAGATCGAAGATGCATTCGCCGGTCTAACTCTCGGCGATGGCATCGGTCTGCTGGAAGCCTCGGGCTTGGACGACTACGCGGGCGACGAAGAACTAGCCGAATTGCGTGCACGCGACGAACAGACCGACTGGCGTCGCATTCCTGTCGAGACTCTCAATCGGAACTACTCATCTCCCACGTTTATGGACGCTCGTGGATTCATCTTCCATCTTCCCGCGTTCTTGAGGGCGGAACTCAACGACCAATATCGTTATGACTTTATCCGTTACCTGTTTTACGACCCGCCCTATCCGGAGGGGTGGATGGATTTACTGGATACGAAACAACGAGAGGCTGTTGCCGCAGTGATGACTCTGATTAATGACCATCCGAATTTCGAGCATGATGCGGTACAGATCGAACGCGCAATCGACCGCCTTCGCACGACAATGTAGTCGCAGCCAAACGCTGTTGTGCCTTCGCTCGCATGCGGGCTTGTCACACCCTACTCAGCAATCCTACGCCTCGGCCGGTTGCTCGACACCATTCAGCTCGACATCGCGTAGATCAAACGCGGTATAGCAATCGGCCGGAGGATAAAACAAGTCGAGTATGCCTTGCAGCAAGTCGGCGCTGGCGGGAGTGCCGAGCGAGCGGGCTTTGGCATGCAGTGGGGCGAGCAGCCACCGGCCTTGAGGCCAGCGGACCTCCATCACTCGGCCACAGTCTTCGAGCAATTGATAGACGCGTGCGCGGGTCACTCCCAATCGAGTCGATTGGATTCGCACCGGCGGCGCAGGGCCTTCGAGTTCGAGGCGTTCGGAGGCGAGTTGGGCGACGTTGGATCCCAGGTCGATCTCGATTTGCTTTGTGAGTGGTACCGCGAGTTGGCGGCGGACGTCGGCGACGCCCAGCTTCTTGTCGCTGGGCATCGTCGCCGTGAGCCACGCCGTGGCGGGACGCACGAACTCGGGCAAAACGTCGACCGCCATGTTCTCGCCGGGATTCGCAGTCGCGATCGATTCGTGAATGGTACAAAAGATCTCGAGAATCGCCCGCACCCGTTTTTCGCCGTGTGTTTTGCGATTGCGAATGGCTGACAGCGACAGATCGACATAGTCCGATAGCGGTGTGTCCCAAATGACCGTCGGCAGCCGTAGCAGCGTGGGGGCGAGCTCACCCAGCTTGCGGTCGACAAAATTGCCGCGTCGCACCGATTCGCACCAGGTTTGCCACAGTTGCTCGGAAACAACGGTGGGGTCGAACCCGCCGTTGGCCTTCGCGGCACTCGCTTTGCGGCGGTTGGGGCTCTCGAAGCCAAACGGTAAATCGGCCGCGGCCACTTTCGAGGCCCGCTGCAAGAGATCGAAAAAGCCGAGCACTTTCTTGTGGCCGACCCCTTGGGTCGAAATCAACTCGTCGAACGGTTTGTCAAGAAGGTCACGAAGCGTGCGATCGAGAAACGCGAGCGGTAGCCGCCGGTCGCTGGGCAACACCCAGTACGAAAGTTGGCGATCGAGCCGACCATCGTCGGGCATATCGAGCAGCTTTTTCCGCAAACGTTCAAATGTGCCGACAAGACGGTATCGATCAACAGAAACGGCTTTCCCTGCCATAGCAAGCACTCCCCAACACCGGGCCAAACGAATTATGTTTAAGGCCAGACAGACGAAACCACCGCGGAAAGGGATCGGCCCTTTCCGCTCTGTTGGCTGCTGCAGTCGACTTTACCGAGCTGACGTTACCGAGGCTTCAAAGGGATGCAAAACGTAGAGAGCAAGGCAGGTTGGAGATAGCAGCCAAGCGGTGCGGTTAGCCCGCTGGCGAACGGGGTGCAACCGCGTGTCATGCGGTCGACCGACGCATTGTGCCCTTTTGGACCTCGTTGTGTCAATGTTTAATTGCGAAAAATATTCGACAATTCCCACCCAGTTTGCTTGCCCGAATTCGATGTCTGTGACCCGACTCATTGCGCCTGCTCCGCCATCGTTGATCGACCAATCGACGCGCGATCGCTGGTGTGTCGTCGGGGCGGGCACAAGTGGGCTGGCCGTGGTCAAAAACTTCGCCCAGCGGGGCATCGCGGTCGACTGTTACGAGCGCGAAGACGATATCGGTGGCAATTGGAACTTTGGAAAACCACGCAGCAGCGTCTGTCGCTCGACTCACTTAATTTCAAGCAAAAAGCTGACCGAATATGTCGACTTTCCCATGCCCGACGATTACCCAGAGTACCCAAGCCACGAACTGGTGCTGCGGTACTTGCAGAGCTATGCCAAGCGGTTCGATTTGCGCAAGCATATTTATTTCAACACTTCGATCGACACCATCGCGCGTTCCGCCGATGGCTGGCTGGTGACCTTGGCGGATGGTACTGAGCTTGTCTACCGAGGCGTTGTGATTGCCAACGGTCACAATTGGGATCCCCGCTGGCCCGATTTCGCCGGCGAATTCACTGGTCTCACGCTTCATTCGTCGGAGTACAAAACGCCCGATGTACTCGCCGGCAAACGAGTGCTCGTGGTCGGCGCGGGCAACTCAGGCTGTGATATCGCAGTCGAAAGCACACAGCACGCCTCGCAAACCTTTCTCAGCATGAGGCGCGGCTACCACTATTTGCCGAAGTTTTTTCATGGCACGCCGATCGACGTTGTCGGCGAGCGGCTGCTGTGGTGCCGGGTGCCGCTCTGGCTACGGCGGATTCTGGCCGCCGGCATGGGGTGGCTGGTGATGGGTTCGCCGCGCGAGGTGGGATTGCCAAAGCCCGATCATAAACTGTTCGAGACCCACCCGATCATTAACTCACAACTCGTTTACCATGCGGCGCATGGCGACGTCACCGTGAAGCCGAACATCTCACAACTCGACGGCGACGGAGTCGTGTTCGCCGATGGCTCGCGCGAGCAGGTCGACGTGATCGTCTACGCAACGGGCTTTAAGATCACGATTCCGTTCGTTGACGCGGGCGAACTCAACTGGCGCGACGGTCGCCCCGATCTTTATCTGAATATGATGCACCCTGAGCGCGACGACTTGTTCATCGCCGGGCTGATTCAGCCCGACAGTGGCCAATGGGGTCTCGTCGACCGCCAAGCCCGCGTGATGGCGGCTTACATCAATGGCCTCGACCATGAGCACCCGTCGGCACACAAACTCCGCGACCGCAAACGCCACGAGCGACTCGACCTAGCACGCGGTATCCGCTACATCGACTCGCCGCGCCACTTGCTCGAAGTCGAGCATTTTAGCTACGCGAGGTTACTTGATCGCGAGTATCGCAGCCTCAAAAGATCGTAGGCCGGAACGAGCGAAGCGCAGTTCCGGCGATGCACCGAGAGGCGGAAACGATTGTGAAACAATAAATGTTATCACCTCTGAGCCACGGACGACACAGAGAAGCTCGGCTCAAATACCTAGGACCGAGCCCTTGCCGACGCAGCGACGCCAGGCGCTAAGCTGACCCAAGTGAGCCGAGCCGTGAGTCGTTAGCAGGTGGCCCATCAAGTCGCCGACGGTTGGCAATTGATTGGCGAGGAATGGCGTTTCGTTGGGGGCTGTGAGCTGCTGATCGGTAGCCGCCCGTGCCGATTCAATCGCCCGCGCGTAAGTCGACTGCATCAGGTCGAGCAGCACTTCCTTGCTGGCGTAAGCCGAGCGGTCGTCGGTCGGCGTTGAGCCGGGACCGTAGGTGGCCATCCACTGGTCGTCGGTCGCTTTTTCTTGGCCGAGCAACATCGGCACAAAGTCGGCTGCGAGCACCAGGTGACCAAGAATCCACGCCGGCGGGTTCATCCCCTCGTGTGGCTGCCGGGCGAAATCGGCGTCGTCGATATCGTTGACGAGCAGCTTTGCGTATTGGTGAGTGAACGCGAATAGTTTGAGCATGGTATCCATTTTGCTTCTCCTCGATAGTTGCTTTTGCTTTGTCTGGGGCCGCGGCGCTATTCTTCGACTTGGCAAATTTCGATGTCAACGCAATCGACAAGACCAGCGTCGAGGCTCGCCAGTTCACGACCCCCAATTCCAGGCGGTAATCGAGAGCTGCAAGACCGTCGCTATCGACACCCAAACGAAGTAGGGCACCTGGGCGATCGCGACCCATTTGTAGTGTCGCCAAACAGCGACCATCATCCAGACAATTGTCCCCCACACAACCAAAATATCGACCGCCGCCAATGGCAAGTTGCGCAGCCCAAATTGAATCGGCGTAAAAATCAGATTCGCGACCAAATTAATCGCGAACGGCAACGCCACCATCGGCGGCACTCGCTTGCGCAGCGCCTGAACAAACACAAATCCGAATGTCACAACGATGACCGGATAGAGGATCTGCCAGATCAGCCCGATGGTCGAGGGCGCTGGTGTCCACGATGGTTTTTCGAGCGTGTTGTACCAATCGAGCCAAGTCATGAGCAGTTTTTTCGCGAAGGCCTAAACGGACAGCGCCAGGTCGTTGATCGAGGCAGCACAGATAAACGCCGATTATCGCAGAAAGTCATCGTTCGTGCATCGTAAGTTGACGGCTAGTTCGCTAAGGGCTCAAGCCCAAGGAGGTGCGACTGTCGCCATTCATCGCATTTTCCATCAAAATCCATCTCCGACGATCCGCGACGATCCGCGTTCCCTGGAATCGGTTGCCTCGCGAACTGGCGCTGTTCAGCTAAACGTCGATACCAAAGTCGGCGACAGTGAAGAGCGATTTGAGTTCATAGCCTCGCTCGGCGAAGGCTTCGCGACCCCCTTCGAGGCGATCGACGATCGCCAGCACACCGGCGACCTCGAGCCCCACGGCTTCGCAGTGTTCGATCGCTAGCAGACTCGAGCCACCGGTGGTGACGACATCTTCGACAATCACGATTCGCTCGCCTTCGTGGTAGGGGCCTTCGACAAACTTTTTCGTGCCGTGGCCTTTTGGTTCTTTGCGGACCATGACCCCGCGCAGTGGAATGTCTCTCATGCCGGCGACAGTGAGAATGCTGGCGGTGATGGGGTCGGCACCAATGACCATGCCCCCCACAAGTTCGGGCATCGGCTCAGGCAATAACTCGATCATCCCGGCCGCGATGAGTGGCGCGGCCCGCGCGTCGAGCGTGACCTGACGGCAGTCGAGGTAATAGCTCGCCTGTTTGCCCGAGGCGAGCGTGAACGATCCGAATTTGAGTGCTTGGGTGCGAACAAGTTCGTGCAGCGTGTCGCGGTCGTACATGAGAGATTGGTCGCCGATTTGAGATTGCCAGCGGCCCAGTTTGCACGACTTCGTCGCTCACGAAAACCGGGGGGCTGTCGATCCCAGGGAGTAGCGACGCACAAAGCGGAATTTTTCGACCGACGAATTAGACGATTCAATCGAAGGCAAATTTCTGTGAATAGCGCAGGAGTTTGCGCGAATTCGCGACGACGTAGGCGATGAAAACGACGGAGATAATCGCCACTGCTGTGTCACCGACCGAAAACACTGCAAGCAATGCTTTGGCGTCCCTTCCGGCTCTAGAAGGTGCGGAAATAGAGCCATCACCAGGTTACGACAATCCACAGCAACCTGACGCACCTGATCTTCGTGCGATTATCTCCGTTTTTTCAATTTACCCCTTTTAGAACAACTCAACCGGCGAGAATCGCCTCGCGATTGACTTTCCTCGCGATATCCGACAGCTTCCTATCGGCCGCCTCTTCGTCGGCCATGTTCATCTTGAGTTGCTTCAATGCGTTATCGTAACCCAGTGACTCTGCCCAGGTACACAAAGTTCCATACGAAGCAATTTCGTAATGCTCTGATTTCTGGGCACACGCAATGATTAGCGCGTCCATCACCGTCGGGTCCGCATCCTCTTTTAACACGCTTTCGGTTTCAGTAACTAAACCTTTCATCGCTTCACACGTCTTCGCACGAGCCGCTTTGCCCGTGTCCTCGAACGCCTGTTCCACGCGCTCGACATGCTTTTCCGTCTCTTTCAGATGATTTTCAAACGCCTTCTTCAGATCGGAATTCGAAGATTTTTTCACCAGCTTCGGCAGAGCCTTCACAAGCTGCTTCTCGGCGCTGAGCATATCCCGCAATTCATCGTAGAATGCGTCGGCGAGAGTTTCTATTGACATGGCTAATCTCCATAAAAAAGTTGGCAAGGTCGAGGCCATGCCGACTCGACATGCACCCTATGTCCCCACCGACGGAATCGGGAATCGAAAAACAGTCACTCAATCGGCTTCTTCGATATTTTGCGTAGAGATGTGTGACGCATCGGCTGACTCAAATATGTCCTTCGCGCGCTCGACCTCGTCGTCATCGCACACGGCGACGGAAATCAGCGTATTGCCATCTTTTAAATAGCCCTCATACTGCTTGGCCTCGTATTCAGAAAATCCCAGGCCAATCAGACCGCCGGTCAACCCGCCAGCGGCCGAACCTACCGCAGCTCCTCCTAAAGCGGCCATAATGGGACCTGCCGCGATAAAGGGCCCTAACCCGGGAATTGCCAAGGTACCGATACCCGCCATCCATCCCAACGCACCACCGATCAGCAGCCCACTGCCGCCGCCGGCAGCCGCACCTTCAGGAGCTTTGGTGCCTCCCTCAACGACAATGTCACCATCGCCGTCTTCATGGGCCATCACCACAGAAATTTCTGATTCGCGGAATCCGGCGCTTCGAAGTGATTCGAGTATCGACAACGCCTGGATGCGATTGTCGGCGATACAAAATACGGCTTGATCATGGTCGGTCTTCATCACGTTCTCGCTTTTTAGGTAAAGGGTGTTTTTGGAAGTAACTTTCACAACGGGTTCTTATTCGGTCTTCACCTCAAGTTCATTGACCACGTTCTCCGCGCCTGCGATGCCGCTGGCCACCCGCTCAATCGCGTCGCTTTCGGCCCTCGACTCGACGGGGCCGCGGAGAGTCACCTTGCCGGCTTCGGTGATAATCTTGACGTTTCGGCCGTTAACCGAAAGATCGTCGAGATCGAGAACTTCGGCTCGGATCTCTGCCACCAGATCGATATCTGGTTGCGAGTTGGACTGATCGAAAGGTGTGGTGGTTGCACCCTCCGCGTCACGCTCGTTCGTGCCTGTGTTGTCGGGTTGTACCGGCTGGTTTCCCATTGGCTGATCGCATCCGGCCACAAGACACATTAACCCGACGCACCAAATCGCATTTTTCATCGCCATACCTTTCGAGCTTCGTAGCTGGGTTTCAGCCACAGGGGGGTATCAACTCTCCTCGTTTGTTTCACTAGGCAAATGACATGCCACATTTGTTCTCTGCTGTCGCGCGCTTCACACCGCGAGTTTTCGTACATTCCGCCTCATGCGTGCTGCAACGACGACACGAATTCAGTCAGTTCTGATTTCCGCTTGACCAGCCTGGAATGTGGGCGTCCAGCGAGACGATCGAATCAGTGGCAGTCGAAAGTAGACTGCCATGCTTTGTCGAGCCTTCAATTACGATTGCGGTATTGCCCCGCAACGAGATTGCCCCGCAACGACTTATCACTCGCCGAGTGCCAGCGAAGCGAGTCGGCAATGAGCTACCAGTCGCTTCGCCAACGGGGACTCGCATCGTCTCTTGGTTCCGCTCCCGTAAATTCGAAATTCAGAATGAAACCGAGCCAGTCAGAAACAGTTGAGAAACAGTTTTCCGAAGAATCGGGCGTTCGATAATGCGAAGACGTTCCTTGAACGAGGAGTCTTGTGAATCGCTCGCCAAACTACGAAGAAAGAGAATAAGCGAGGCAATAATGCCAGAAACCTTGGTTGGGATTGGGAAAAAACAACAATCCGAAAGTTTTTTTTGACTAACCTATTGACATGGCGACGCGACCCGAACAGAATCTTAAGAGAACTGTTACGCAACTGTTACTTTTCGTGGCACACGGCACACGGCACACGGCACACGGCACACGGCACACGGCACGCGGGACCTTTTCGGGCTTGGCGATTTCCAATGCCCAACCGAACTTTCTGTTCGAAAGTTCGCAGCAATTCGGTTCCTCGGCATCGAAACGGCACAGCTTTTTCTGTTCAGTCCCTGGAGATGATCTCATGCAACGGTGTTACTACTTCTGTTTAGCCCTCCTCTTGGCCAGCTTGACTTGCGGCACTGCGTCGGCCCAACTTTCGTCGTACTCGCAAGATTTTGAAGGCCTTAACATGGCCAGCAGCACCGCACTTGGCGACGATGGCTGGCTATTCTTCGGAAACGTGTTCAATCCGGGTGGGGGTTACCTCTACGGCTACGGTCCGGGCCCAGCCCCGAACGGTGGGCCAGCGTTTTCAGCGATTGCCACCGGCCAAGCGGGACCGAATCAAGGCACGCAGTACCTCAACATCTACAGCGACTACAACAACGGCGATCACAATAATGGAAATCTGATCGAAGCCAACGTTTTTCAGGAGCGAACCATTGCCGCGGGCGATGTCGGACAAACTTACACTTTCTCCTTCGATGCGGTGTTGCCTGATGTCGGCGGTATTGCTTCCCCCACAACAGCCGTGGCTTTTATCAAGACGCTTGATCCGGGTAATGGATTCGCGCTGACGAACTTCTTGACTGTTGATATGACCAACGTTCCGAGCAATTGGGATGCGTATTCGACTTCGATAACGATCGATGGATCGCTGTCGGGGCAGATCTTGCAGTTTGGTTTCGCTAGCACTGCGACGAACTTCAACCCTTCGGGCGTGTACTACGACAACGTCAACTTCTCGAATGTTCCGGAGCCGTCGACGATGGCGATGACGGGACTGGCCATCATGGGATTCGTTGCTATTCGAACCCGACGCGCCGTCGCTTAACGATGTCAATGGAATTGCTGTCGCGGGGTTCGTAAGAGCCCCGCGTCAACTCTTTTCGATGCAAGTTCCTTTCACGTTGCCGCGGACTTACGCGCTCGGGGAATCGGCTTTTTCCAGAAGCCTTCATTACAAAACAGGCGGAGAATTTTCGGATGTATTCGATCAGGTCAGCGATTGGGCTCGCGGTAGTTCTTTTCGTCTCATTATCGTCTGGAATTTCACATGCTCAGTTGTTGTTGCGCGACGACTTCGACGATTCGGGAATCGTCGATCCTCGCGTCTGGCGACTCCCGTTCGGCGATTCCGAAGGGACTGTTGTTGGACGTACGCAGTTCCGCGGCAACCCGGCCACCGATATGCCGCTGCAAGGGATTACTGAAGCATTGGCGGATGATGATCTCGTCTTGGAACTCGACCTCGACACCTACAATCCAGGTAACGCTGGCAATCAGTTCCTGGGGACTGACATTCTCACAAAACGAAACTTCACCCGCGCCGGTGGAATCTCGATCGAAGCTCGGATGCGACTGAAACCAACGACCGTAGGGGGAATTGTCAACGGATTCTTTCTTTACGATGTCGTTGGCACCAACCCGCTCATTCGCGACGAGATCGACTGGGAATTAATCAGCAATCAGGTTGTTGGTGCGGCAACTCAGGATCCCTTTAGTAACTATTGGGACGATGGCACATTTGATGATAATGGGAGCGGTGCCTTCCATAATGTGCCGGGGCTCGCTTTGACGCAGTTCCAAACTTACAAGGTCGAGTGGACTCCCCAAGCGGGGGCAACGCCGGCGGCGATTAAGTGGTACGTGAATAACAGCTTGGTGCGAACAGCGACGACGGGCGTGCCCGACGATCCGATGAAGCTACACTTCAACATTTGGGCTCCCGACGAAACTTTTAGCGATGCCTTCAACGCGGCGTTGCTGCCAGCCTCAACGCCCAGTACGAATCAGCGATTTAAGGTCCAAGTCGATTGGGTACAAGTCAACCGCCTGAACACGACGGAGACAGAATTGCTAGTCGACGGCGGCTTCGAAATCACTCCCTTTTACTCGCTATCGAACACATTCCCTAATCCGCCAGTTCCTCAGGGTAACAATCCAGCAACACAAACGGGGGAATGGTATGGTTTCAACAATGCGTTCCTCGCTTTTGGAGAAGAAGTACCCCCTTCTAGCGGGCTCACGTCCGTGAAACTCTACGGGCCATTTTCGAACTTGCCGAACGCTTCGGGCATGTTCCAAAATGCAACGGCATCCGCCGGCCAAGAATTCGAGGCCTCTGTGTTGGCTCGTGTCCCGTCGTTCGATTCGATTCGTCCCGGAGCAGAAGGCGACTTCAATGACGATGGCTTGGTCAATGCGGCTGATTACACGGTTTGGCGCGACAACTTGGGGGCCACGATTGCGCTGCCCAACGATTCGACCGGGGAGTCGATTGTGGGGGTCGAACAATACAATCTTTGGAGAACCAACTTCGGCGAAAGCGGGGGGACTAATAATTACGCCGAGATCGTTTTGGAGTTTCGTGACGCCACGGGCAACAACATCCTGGGGACGGCAAGGACGCCCATCTTTGACGGCCGCGACGCCAATCTTGGTAGCTTAGAAGACGAATGGATCAACTACACCGTGAATGGGATTGCTCCGGTTGGTACTGCCTTTGTCAGATATAATATCTTCTTCCAGCAATCGATGATTGAAGGAGGGGCAATTCACTTCGACGAAGCGTCACTGTTGCTGCTGACGCCAACGACGAGCGGCTCACTGGCGACGTCAGTCGTGCCCGAACCATCAGCGATTGCCTTGTTGATTTTGCTCGGTAGCGGTGGATTTCTCGCACGGTCGCGATCCTAACTGTCGGCGCTGTCGCAGAATCGTGTGAAACTCGTTAGCGGGTTTCTCTACTTCCCGTTCTCAGTGAGGAAGTAGTAATCCCGAATTATTCACCAAGATCGAGTGAAATCAGGAACCCATCGCGTGATACGCTGCGTTTAAAGAGTTATTGAACAACTTCTTTCCGCGAGCGGAGGTCACGCGATGGGTGAAGCACAGCTTAACCTTTTTGAGCCC
>JBGSWC010000210.1:0-8895 GCA_041752635.1 Pirellulales bacterium
ATTCGTTTAGGTCTTCGGACTCGAAGCCAAACTCGGTGCGATTGAAGGTGTTGACCGAAATCGGATCGGCCAACGAACTAATGTCGATCGATTCGTCGGCCGAAAAGCTCGGGATCAACCAGATCCACTTGTCGTAAATGAGATAACAGGAATTGAAATCCGTGGCCGTTTCGTTGCTGAGCGAGCCCACTAACCGGCTGCGGCTCGACTTCGACAGCTCACCTGTGATGGATTGGTCGACTTCGTGCTGCCAGCGGGCGACGCTCGTCCGAGTCGACCAAATTTGAATGGGCCGTCCGAGCATGAGCCGACGATCTTCGCTAATCAGATACGACGGATTTTGCGAGAGCGACGCCGGCGCGTTGGTTCCCATACGGCCCAGCCCCGAACCGGTTTGGCCGAGCCACGCGAGGTTGGTTTCGGGCGCGGAAAGGGGCTGGCCGGTTACTCCCTCGGCGGCTAGCGACAATTGGTATCGCTTGGGTTGGGGGCTAAAGAGGTGATGCCAAAGAGTGCCACGCGCGATGCCGGTTTCGGTGTCGATGTCGACCACTTCAATCTGATTGACGATCTGGTCGTCCCCCTTGAGGTAGTGAGCGAGCCAATAGGCACCAACGCAGGTCGCGACAACCATCGTTGGGAAAGTAATCCAGGTTGCTTCCATCTTTTTGAAGACGCTCTTTACGAGCCAATAATCAAATGGTCCGATCAATAGAATATAGAGAAAGACGAGTCCCGCGATTGCCAAGAAGGGGGGTGTGCGAATGCCGGCTAATTCGAGTTGCGTGTCGAGCTGTGTTCGCAGTTGGTCAGACAAGTCGATCGCAAATCCGTAATAGAAACCATTAAAGTCTTCGTCCTTCGTATCGACGACAGCGGCACCGGTAAGCAGCTTTCGCAATAGCCTGTCGCGATCCTTCCATCCACGCAATGGTTGGGTGTTAATGTCGCAGGCGAGCAACGTCACCCGCCCAAGCGCAAGGAGATTGGTGACAACCAGCGGCATGTCGGTCGGCCGCTCGCCAGCGTGGGCGAGAATTTCTCCGCTCACGTCAACGATTCGAGTGACGGTAATTTGGGTACTGCCGCGCGGACCGATCGGCGCGCGGCTCAAGGCAAATTGTTCGAGCGGCGTGGGATTGTCGAGCGTGGTGCTGCCGGTGACTTTGGACTTTACGAAATCGGTGAGCGCGCCATCGTCGCCAAACAAGACGTCGGCGTTCTCGCCACATGAAATGAGCAGTTGCCCCCCCTGTTCGACCCACTCGCGCAAGGCGACGATGCGCGCGTCGCTCGGTCGCAGCAGCCTAAATGCCGATTCGCCTGACGTTGCGATGACGACAGTATCGATCGAATCGTAACCAATCGACTCGCGGGGCAATTTGCTGATGTCGGTGACGGTGGTGACAACGGTTCCTACCTCCGGACGCTGCTGTGTTTGCGAAAAAGCTGCTTCGGTCCCGCTCGCTTCGGATGCGATTTCAAGTAGGTGGCGAACCGTCGCGGGCATACCGCCACGAATGAGCTGCTCTGGTTTGGAGTTCGTGGTTGTCAGCGTGAGCCGTTGCGAACGCGGCATCCCTTCGCCCCCCATCGTCACTTGCACGGGAGCTTCCGACTGGCCAACGCGAATCAGCAGCTCCAACTCCTTGGTATCGCCCGGCAAGACAGCGAACGGCGGTTGTGACGACGAGACGTATTGAACGCCCAACCCATCGCTGTCGGGCGCAACGACACTGACTTGTAAACTCGCCGGCTTTTCACCCCCCTCGATGGTGCATCGCATCGGTACCCAGCAGCCAAGCCGATAGAAGCCGTTGAAGCCAATTTCGCAATTGACAATTCGCGGCGATTCGGCCGCGTCCACCGCGCAGCACCCAACGCCAATTACGAGCACGAGCGAAGTTGTGAGGGCGTGAAATCGAGTCACGGATCAGTAGCAGTTATGAGCGGTCAAACGGTCTTAGCAGTCTACACGCTGGCAATCTCCGCGTCATGCGGAGGACTAGTGCGTCATTTCCGAAATTCCTTCCGCAGAACGAAAAATGACGCACTAACATGTTTGTTGGTTGTCTACTGGCTGCGCGACAGACAACTGTTCCGCCTACCGGCAGCGAATTCCGGAAGGCTCCACTAGGGCTTTTCGCTGTCGTCACACTGACACACAAACCGCCGGCAACCGGGACAGCCCGAGCCATATTTGTGCGTTAAGGCCTCACTCAGGTCGACACCGGCGACGTTAGCGATGGTCGTGAGCCACGCCAAAACATCGGCAAATTCCCCCATCCGCTCTTCGTGAGTCCCCTCGCGGAGTGCCGAGGCGAGTTCACCGACTTCTTCGATGAGCCACATGAACGTGCCGTCGATCCCGCGTGTCTCGTCTTTCTCGAAGTACATTTCGCGGATGAGCTGCTGGAACTCAGCGATTGTCGGCCCGGGCGCATCTTTGGTCATTTTTCACACGAGGTTCGATGACGATGGAACAGACGGAATCTTAGCGTATGATAGAAGCGAACAACATCACGCGCTCGTAGCTCAGTTGGATAGAGCAGCGGACTTCTAATCCGCAGGTCGCAGGTTCGAATCCTGCCGGGCGTATTGAGGTAGACTTTCGTTTATCAATCGACGATCGATTACCCGTTCGGCTTGTTAACGTTGTTGTTCGCCGGAATCGGGGACTCCCATCCATCGTACATTTCGGGTTTGATGCCCAGAGCATGGGTTTGGTTGCCGTAGGTATTGGGTCGGAACGGACCCACCAACGAGATATCGAGATCGGGAGTAATCTGCGCTTCGAGTCCGATGGCCCAGAGCATGCCATTGACCATCAGTCGGCGGTAACCATCGTTCGTGAGGTCCTCGGGCGTGCCATACAGCGTGGTAAAGACGTGGGCTTCTTTGCCCGAAGCTGACTTGTAGGTTCGTGTCCATTCCGATGGCTGGGGTGGAAGACTCTCGACGACCGGCGAGTCGGGTGTCATCCCTTCGAGCGGCTGGGCCATCGTCAGGATGTCGCCGTCGACCGGCTTGCCGACGTACGCGCCGGCTTGCACCCAGACATCTTTGACGCCGCGCAATATCGGGTGATCTTTCATCTCGTCGACGGGCGTGATACGCGTGCTCTGCCGATGGTTCCTTCCATAGTGGCCCACCCAGGTTTGTCCCAGCACCTGATGCCCGAAACCGAGTTGGTAGCCGTCGACATTGCTTTTGAACGAATATTTCGCATAAGGCTCGCCACTGGGAATCTGAAACGCATGGGTCGACGTTCGCATCCCGACCACCGGGCCACCGCGCTTGAGGTATTCATCGAGTTGTTTCATCTGTTCGGCCGGAAGATTCTGAAACCGCAGAAAGACGACGGCGAGGTCGGCCGAATCGAGCGCGTCCATGCCGGGAATGTTCGACGGAGTCCCCGCCACGATCTCGCCCGTCGCCGGGTCGATGTTGAACAAGACCGTGCATTTAAACCCGTGGTGCTTGGCCATGATGCGCGCGAGCGCCGGCAGCGACTCTTCGGACCGATACTCGTGGTCGCCGGCGATGAAGACTATGTGTTTGCCAACACCAGGGCCAGCCTTGCCCTCGAACTCCAAAGCGCGAGCGCAATTGGCAGCGACGAACAGAATAAGCAGGGCGATGTAAGTCAGACGTTGCATGGTTGGTACTCCGTCGGTGGTTGTGTATCGAGAGCCCACAAAGGGCAGGCGTCGTGATTTTGATGAATGGCCATCCTACCTTATTCTGCTGTGGTTTTGACCGTTTTGTCCACGAAATGGCAAACACGATTGGAGGGGACAAAACCTCGAATTTTGTCTCGCTCGAAAATCCTTAAAACCACTTGTTTTCCAGTCGCTTTCAAACATCGCCCGTGAATTTCGTACCTGGGTTTTGACTGACCAGTTGGTGACATTTCGGACAAAACCCATTTTTGAGAGTCGAGAGTCGAGTGGGGAGAGTCGAGTGGAAAGAGTTGGCAGTATGGGCGTCCCGCCCGTGCGACGTTGACGAGAAGGCGAGGCTCCTGCCGAACCGGGTGCCACTGTCGGGCTTGTCCAGCAGTGCGGATCGAACACATTTTTCAGTACGCCCTTTCTACCACACCGCGCGGCCAATTTCGACAATAAAATTTGGCCATATTGCGTAAGGGAAAGCGAGGCTCCGGCCGGCCCCTACTCACGGCTAAGCCGCCAGCGGCAATTTGTGAATCCCGAATGTAAGCTGCCGCGCGGCCAGTTTCTACAACGATTTTTGGCCGGGGCCACGCTATTTTTCTTTCCGCACCGGGTGCCGCTGCTAGTTCGTTTGGCAGTGAGCATCGAGTACCAAGTTCGCGTAAACCAGCGGAGAGAAGACTGGGCATCGCCGGCGGAATTGATGCGTATCCACGTCTTGCGGTAACGGGAAACGTGATCGCACGACCCCCACGCTCGTCAGCTAGCAGGGAGAATTCTAATCGTCGGAGAAAGGAAAAACTAATTGTCGCTACACAGTTCTTCGATGTTGCACCTTACGTCACCCCAAGTGTAGGGACACATGTATTGTTCGCGATGCTCAGCCGAATTCATTAGGGACTTATGCCACGCTGCAATGTCGAGCCCCAAGTCTTTGCCGGTCACGTTCCGCATAGCGCTACGCCACGTCGCTGCGTCGCCACGGTGCTTGTCTTCTGAAAACAGCCGATTTCTGACGCCTTAATTCACATTCTCCAAGAAAACTCGCGTCGGCATTGCCAAGTTGCTATATTCAGAGCCAGCGAGACCCTACCTATTTTGGTGCCACCTCACCCTCGCCCCATCCCACCAACTCTCGCGAATCGAGTCCTTCGATGCGGATTGCGGACTTCTTTATTTGTTGTGCGCTGACTAGTTCTTGTGCGCTCATAGCCAGCGCCGCCGATGATTCGTCGGCGATCTCGCAGTTCGTAAACAATCATTGTGCCGACTGTCATGGCGAGAGCGACCCCGAGGGCGATCTCACTCTGATTGGTCTCGACACCTTCGACGCAAACAACGCCATGCTTTGGCAACGGGTGCTGACGCAACTCGCAACTGGTGAAATGCCACCTGACAGCGAAGAGCGGCCGCCGCTCGAAGATCGCGAAGCGGTGATTGAATGGATAATCGACTCGATGAACGAGGCCGGCATTGAACCTAGCATACCCGGTGGGCCGTTGCCCCAAGATGGCAACCTTGTCGATCACGAGCGGCTGTTCAGTGGAAAGTTCGCCGGTCCCGCCTCTTCGCCGCCGCGATTCTGGCGACGGAGCCAGTCGCAGTACGATGCGCTAATGGAACAACTATGGGTGATTCCGAAACTGCGCTACGAAAAAACACACCAGCGGACCGATCCCAAGTGGGCCGCTTATAGTTACAGCCAACCTTTCCCCGCGCTCGATCCCACACACTTCACCAACTTCTCCGGCAGTGTGCATGCCGACGAGGCGGCGCTGCGGGCGCTCATGGACGCGGGCTCGCAGATTGCCGAGCGATTGACTTCCGATGAGACATCCTATGCCCCGGAAATTCAACCGCCGATTGCGTTGGGACTGCCGTTCTATCGGCGCGGCGACGAGTGGGAAAGGTTTAAGCTCGAGCCACCACCACGACCGACCGAGTTCCAACCGTTTCTCCCCGAAAAGGACAACGGTGCCCTTGCCAATGCGCCGACCGAGGCCGAGCAGCAGGCAGCGGTACGCCGGTGCTTTCAACTTTTTCTAGATCGCCTGCCCAGCGACAATGAAGTTGTTCGCTACACCGGCCTCCTGCAGAAGAATATGACCCAGGCCGGTTCCGAGTCGGCGTTGCGGGGACTGATTGTGGCGGTGGTCGTCAGTCCCGAGTTCGTCTTCCGCATGGAGGTCGGGATGAGTGATCCCGATGAGTTTGGCCGGAGGATGCTTTCGCCCAACGAATTGGTGTATGCGATTGCCTATGCACTGACCGACGATGGTCCCGACGAGGCTCTATGGGCTGCGGCACGCAGCGGTAGGCTACAGACCAAAGCCGACGCCGAGCGCGAGGTCCGCCGGCTTCTGGCCGACGACTCGATCGAAAAGCAGCGAAAGCTCCGCTTCTTTCAGGAATTCTTCGGCTACACGCAGTCGATTGATGTCTTCAAGGACGATGAGGGCTGGCCCCGACAGGCGATTTACCTGGTTCGCGACGCCGACATGTTTGTCGAGCACGCCTTGCAGCAGGATAAACACGTCTTTGAGGAACTGCTTACGGGCGATCGCTATATTGTGGCGACTCCCTACTTCCACTCGCCGGAAATCCGCGAGGCAATCATCGAACGAACGATTGCGGAGACGAAGGAAGGGATCGAGCGGGAGCGGAGCCAAGGACGGGAAGACAATATCAAGCCGCGTGAGGACAAAGAATACAACCGGATGTATGCGTACCTGCAGGGACGCACACTGATCCCCCGAACCGTCCACAACGATCCGTGGATTGGGTACGAGGTCAACTACCTGACCTACTACGGCATTGACGGCAACACCTTCGACTGGCCCGATGGCAAGCCGATTCAACTTCCCGGCCGCCGTGCCGGAATCCTGACACACCCAGCATGGCTGTCCACCTATTCGAAGATGGAGGACAACGACATCGTCCGCCGCGGGCATTGGGTTCGCGAACACTTGCTGGCCGGAAAAATCCCTCCGGTGCCGCTCGATGTCGACGCCCGCGTACCGGATGAACCCGAAAGCACCTTGCGCCAGCGAATGCGAGTCACGCAAGAGGATCGCTGCATCCGCTGCCATCAGCGGATGGATCCGCTCGGTTACGCGTTCGAAATCTACGACGACCGAGGCCGATACCGCGAACAGGAAATGGTCGGCCTGAGCAAGCACAAGCATACGCCGAAAGAAATCGACGCCAGCGGTGCCATTGTCGCGAGTGGTGATCCGGCACTCGATGGCAAGGTCGACGACGCGATCGATCTGGTTCACAAGTTGGCCAAGTCGCCGCGGGTCCGACAATCAATCATCCGCCATGCCTTCCGCTATTGGATGGGGCGGAACGAAGTGTTGAGCGATTCGCCAACACTGATTGCTGCCGACAAGACGTACGTCGACAACGAAGGAAGTTTCAACGAACTACTTGTCTCGCTGCTGACGAGCGATTCGTTTTTGTATCGAAAGTAGCCGATACCCCAAGCACACGGGCCATGAAGATCACCCGCCGCCATTTGAAACTCACGGCACTCACCGGCTTGATCGGTGCATGGCTCGACCCCGTATTGGGAGCGGGGTCCGCAGCGTCGCCGCAATCGCTCGTCGAGGCAGAGCGAAAAGTCGCCGGACCGATTGTCGGCGAGGTCACCCCGAACACGGCATTCGTCTGGATGTATACACCGGCCGATGCCCGTGCGGGTCATTTTTGGCGGCGGCCAGCTATACAGAATCAAACGTGGAATCTATCGCAATTGTTCCACGCCTAGCACAGTTGTGCTCAGACATTGCCCACCTTTTTGAAAGACCAGTTCCATGCAACACAACCGACGACATCTTCTCAAGTCTGCCGCGGTCGGAGCGGGTAGCGTAACCCTCGCTCCCCTGATGGGCGCCCTGCTGGGCCGCGTCCAAGCGCAAACTGCTGAAAAGAGTCAACAGCCACTGCGATTCTTGTTTTTCCTTCGCAGCAGCGGACTCTGGGCCGAAATGATCCAGCCGCGCGGCCTGTTGGATCGACTTCCTTACAAGTTGGACTACGACGACAAAGGCGACCTGGTAGTCGACGGCAAGCCGAGCAACGAATTTCGGATGTTGCCGTTTCCCGCCGCCGATCTGCCGATTCCCGGCGACAGCGAACTCAGCGAGGTGATGGAACCTTTGGAACCCTATCGCGATCGGGTCTCGATCCTGCAAGGAATCAATTCAGGGTTCAATGTCTATCACCAAGGCCATTATCAAACCCTCGGCGGCTTTGCCGCCAGGATTTTTGATACGACCGACGTTTTCGGACCGACGGTCGACTCCCTACTGGCACGCGCATTGACTGCCCCCGTGCCCCACTTATGCCTGGGTCAGGACTTTCGGTCTCCGTCAGGGGTCTCCTACTTGCCGATGTCGGCCGAAGGCGCGGGAAAGCCAATCGCATTTTATACGAAGCCGAAGCGCGCCTACAAAGAGCTGTTTGGAGTCACCGATAGTGGTGCCGCCCGACAAGCCTACGATGTACAGTCAAACATCCTCGATTTCTTCGTCGAGGATGCCAAGCGCCTGCGCGGCGAAGTTGCCGGGCCGGAACGGGAGCAACTCGATCGCTACTTAAACTCGTTTGAGTCGCTCCGCTACAGTCGACAACAAGTGGAGGCGATGGGCGATCGGCTGCGGAAATACGCGCCGACACCTCCCGAAGAGATCAGCGTTGGCGACCCGGTCCTCATTGGCTCGGGACACACAGAGATTGCCATCGCCGCGATGTTAAGCGGCCTGACCAATGTCGTTTCGATGCGTTTGGATCTGCTGGATTCGGAATACGGAGGCATTGGCAATATGCACTCCGGCGTCGGCCACGGCCAAGTGAAGAACATCCTCGAGGCGCGGCGAAAGATTTGCCGACTGCACTTCACACAGATCGCCAAGATTGCCGCCGCCTTGCACGCCGTTCCCGAAGGGGACGGAACGATGCTGGACAACACGATGATGGTTTATATGAGCGAAAATGGCGAAACCCATCACTCCAGCGGCGTGAACTTCAGCATCATGATGCTGGGCGACATGGGAGCGCGGCTGAAACGCCACCATTACTTCGCCCCCGGCAACGCCGAAAACATCAATCGCAGCAAGCCTGGTTATACCCGCCTCGGCGACGTGTGGGCCACGCTCCTCGCCGCCGCCGGACAGCCTTATAAGGAATTCGGCCACCCCATCAACGGCGAAGCGCACCG
>JBGSWC010000211.1:0-6065 GCA_041752635.1 Pirellulales bacterium
CGTCGTAGTAGCCGCTGGGCTGGTGTTCGAAGTTGCGATACTCGCCGGGCCGCAGACCGGTGAACGAGTACTCGCCAGCGGCGTTCGTGTAGGTCGTCGCTACGACGTTCCCCGAGGCATCGAGCAGGTCGATTTGTGCGCCGGCGATCAGAATATCGGGGTCGTCGAAGTCGCAATCGCCGTCGGTCGACGCATGCACACGACCGGCGATGCTGGCGGCGAGCAGCTCGCCAAAGTTGTATTCAACCGCGTTGTCGCCGTAGGTGAGCGTGACGTCACAGATCATATCGCCCGGCGGCGGGTTGTCGGCCGTGCCGCCGTGGCTGCCGGGGGTGTCGGTACCGTCGAGCCACCCGGCGGGGTGGACTTCCATAACGCAGTAGGTGGCGGCCGGGAGGTCGGTGAATTGATAGTAGCCGGTCGAGTCGGTGGTGACGCGGAGTCCGGTGTCGTTGCCATCGGCGTCCATCAACTTGAGCGTCACGCCACTGATGCCGTTTTCGCTGGAGCGGTCGAAGCTGCCATCGTCGGACTTGTCGTGATAGACGTAGCCCGAGAGTGTGGCGCCGATGAATTCGCAGAAGTCATAGTTAATGCCATGCTGGCCAGCGGCGAGGTTGATCCCGCTGATGAGGCTGTAGCCATTTGAGTCGCTAGTGGTGCCACCGAGCGAACCGATGCGTTCGCCGCCATCGAAATACTCGGCTGGTTGATGCTCGCGAACTTGGTAGATGCCTGGCGCGAGATTTTCGAAACGGTATTCGCCCAACTCATTTGTCGTGGTCGTGTCGAGCACATTCCCCTGGTCGTCGAGCAAGTCGACGGTGACACCGGCGAGCAGTTGTTCAGGATTATCCCAATCGCAATCGGCGTTAGGATCGACGTGAATGCGGCCGCTGATTGAACCGGGGGGCAGTTCACCAAAGTTGTAAAGAATGCCCGCTTGTCCGCCACCGAGATGGATGCCGTTGATTTCGTCGCCCGGGTTGACGGCGGCGCCGACGGTCGTGCCGTTGACGGTGCCCGCCTCGTCTTTGCCGTCGAAATAGCCGGCCGGTTGCACTTCAACGACGCGATAGTGGCCCGGGACGAGGCCAGTCGCTGCGTAATAGCCATTTTGGTCGGTCGTAATCGTGCGAATGCCGGTGCTGTTGTTGACGGTGTCGAGTGCGATGACCTGAATCGTCACGCCAGCGATGCCAGGCTCGATGCCGGCGTCGTAGTGGCCATCGTCGTCGTAGTCGACGAAGACATAGCCGCTGATGGCGGCTGGCAACGCCTCGGCGAAGTCGTTTTCGATGCTGTGTTCGCCTGAGGCGACCGTGATGCCCGTGATGGTGTCGACATCAAGCACCGACCCGCGTGGCTCGCTGCCAACGCGACCAGCATCGGCACCGACGCTGAAGTAAGGATCGGGCTGGGCTTCGCGAACTTGATAGGTGCCGGGCAGCAGCCGCACACCATTCATGCCGTCACAAAACACATAGTGACCATCGGCATCGGTGGTGGCCGTCATGCCGGTGTTGACGTAGGTGCCTCCTTCAAGTTTCCACAGGGCGAGTTCAACACCTGCGATACCGAGGTCGCCGGGATCTTGGTCGTTGTCAAGGTTGACGTCGTGGAAGACGGTTCCCTCGATCGTTGGCAACAGCACCTGAGGGGCGTGAACCACCGCGCCGGCCGTGCGGTCAGAGAAGTCGTCTGTGTCGCTGTATTTGTCGTCGGGCAGACTCAGTGCGAGCCCGGTAGCCGCTTCGGCGTCGTCGCGGCGACCGTCGAAGTCGTCCCAGAATGTGGTGGTGAGGGTGATGTCTTCGTAACCGGTGGCAGTGAAATCGCCCGTCAAAATACTCCGCTGAAACTCGCCCCCTTCGACGAGCGCGTTGGTGTCGACGCCTGTTGGGTCGACAATAGCGCCGCCCACGACGGCGCCATCTTCAACGAACTGAAACTCATCGGCATCGACACTGAAGACGAGCTTCTCGCCCGCGTCCCAACCGGTCGTGTGAAACACAATTTGCGAACCGCCATCGACGACCGTGAAGCCATCGATCGTGAAACCATCGTGCGAAACGACCGAGAGGCCTACTGCCGCGAACGCACCAAGACCACCCGCTTGGGTGTCGAAGAAGACGTCGCCGACGCTGACGCCATTGCCCGCTTTGTCGCCGTCGATCACCAGGCGGTCGAGCGTCGTTCCGACGGCTCCTCCCTCGAACGAAACCTGAATGATGTCGGCAGCCGTGTCGTCGCCGGTCGCCTCTTCGAAGTAAGTTGCGCCGAGCAGAATCTCTGACGAGACACCGAGGTCGGCGGCCATCAACTGCCGCGGCTCAAGGTGTTCGACCCGGCGCGGCTTGTTCGTCCGCGCGACGACCCCCTTGCGAGGCGCGCGAGGTTTGACGGCGAGAGTGTTGAGCAGGCTACTGAGAATTCCCACGTGTTTCCTCCATGAAACGACGCGAATGGTGAAGCGAGTTGTGTAATGTAGCCACCGTCGCCAGACGGTGGATCGATCTCATTTTTGACGTTGAAGACTCGGCGTCCACGCTCTTGGCGAGCGTGGCTACATTTCGTGTGTCTAAAGCTTTTATCGCACCGCGGCGGGTGTCGGTTCGGCCGCGAGGTTCCCTGCCGTTGGATTTAAGTTCCACAGGCGGACGGTTGTGTCAAAGCTGCCGGAGACCAACAACCGGCCCGCTGAGTCGCAGGCGAGCGAGGTGATGGTTCCGGTGTGGCCCATGAGTTGCCGCTCGATGGTTTGGCTTCCCACGTTCCAGATGTGAATGGTGTTGTCGGTGCCGCCGATGGCGAGATGATTGTTGTCGAGGTAACGCAGGCAAAACACCTTCGCAGGGCGAGTCGGCCAAGCGCTGAGTTCGCGACCCGTGCTAGCATCGAAGAATTTCACTTCGGGACCGTCGCCACCCACCACGATGCGCGAGCCATCGGGGCTGAACTCGACGGCGCGAATGCGACGCGTGTCGGCGGCGATGTCCATCGGAGCGGCTCCCCCGGCGAGGTCGAAAATCCGCACGACGCCATTGCGACCAGCAACGGCCAAGCGCTTTGCATCGGGTGAAATACAGGCGGCCGAGGTGTCGCGACAAGGGCAATCGAGTTGCTGACGCGGCGCGCCGGTGGTGCTACAAATCTGTGCTTGGGTGCCAAACCCGACCGTAGCGAACTTGTCTGCCAACGGAGCGAACGAAACCCCCCGCAGTGGTCCGGTACCGTGTTGGTGGGCTTCGATCAGCGTGCCATCTTGCGGACAAAACACACAGTGGGCGTGGTCGCCCCCCACTGTGACGAGTCGATCGCCGGCGGGCGAAAAGGCCACGCCACGCACCCAATCGCGGTGCTCGGCTAGTCGTTGCACTTGGGCAAGCCGCTGGGTGTCGTAGACTCGCACAATGTGGTCGTCGCCAGCGGCCGCCATCCAACGGCCATCGCGGCTCATCGCGACGCTACTGACCACCGCCGGGCGATTGCCTCCGGCGTCGACGAAATCAAACACCCTTTGCGGCGCGAGTTGTTCGTTGCCACTGGCAACCAACTGCCAGCATGCCAGCATCACAAACAGACCGCATCGCGTGATAGCATTCACCACTTTCATAACCAATCGCTCCCAGCCGATGTGCGCAGAGACTCTTAACGGAGTCATCGACGCACAGGGCGGGGCAGGTGTAGTGAAAGTGGCGAGAATGCCGGTTGCGGAAGCTGGGCAAGGCAGTGGCCGTGTGGCGTAACTCGGCAAGAGCGTCGGGGAATGTACGTCTTCGCATTCACCTCAATCGAATTCGTCGTTCGGCGGCCCAGAATCCGCCTTCCCTTTGTTGTAGATCATCAAGACGACAAGTCCGATCACCCCACCGATCACAAACAGCATGATCGCACCGCCGGGGTCGATGTGTACGTTCCCACCTAGCAGCACAGCGAATAATCCGAGCACCAAGAACACCAAGAGGCAACCGCAGCCCCCTTTGGCAAATGCATTGGTTTTTTGACCCATAGTCGACTTTCATTGGAGGTCAACGGGAAGAGTGACGAGCGAAACATTGCCAGCAGGATGTATTTCGTCGTGCTTGTCGACTTCTTGGGATGCAATTTCGTGGCGGAAGTCGCCATGACTTTCAGCGCTGCTTCACAGAATTTCGACAGGATTTCAGGATCAGCAGGATTGACGCGAGAATCAATCGGCTGAGGCGAATTCTAAATCCTGTCGATCCCGCAAATCCGGTGATCCTGTCATTTTCCAGCTACTGAATATCTCCCACGACTTCGCCGCCGTTGCGGGTGGCGAGGGCTCTCCAGACGAACAACTCGATATCGTCGGTGAATGACTGTACGGAGCCGTCGAGCAGCGCCGATTGCACCTGGCCCGGGTGGGTGCTCCGCGAAGTGATCATGGCGTAAGTGGGGCTGCCGTTGATGCCATCCTTGCCTTCTTGCCAACTGTTGTAGTCGGCGTCGACTTCGGTGCCGTTAAAGTCCATGGGCACATAAGTATTCGGAGTCATCGTAGCCGTGATGCCAGTGTGATGGACTCGGCCATCGGGCCATTCGGTGTGGCCGGTATTCTTTTTGTCGCTGCCAGAGTTCACCGCCGCGGTGGCCTCGGCAATGGTGTTGGGGATCGTCGTCGCCGCGGGACCACCATTGCGGTTGTAATGGGTCCACGCTTTGACCTCGGAGACCATCAGCGTGTTGCTGGTGCCGTCGGTCACTTTGGCTAATCGCAGATTGCTGTTCGGATAGAAGGGACCGTCTCCTCCCTGGCCAGTCTTCGGGTTGAACACGAACCAGGTGCCCATGTTGAATCCATAGTTGGTGGGCCACAACAACACCTTGCCGCCTCCTGGGTCGCGAACCTCGGCAGCTTTGTCGTCGCTGGGACACTGAAACGGCTCGATGCGAACATTGTTGATGGGCTGCTGAAAGTCCCAACCTAATTCAATGTCGACGAGGTTGCGCAGGTTTTCTTGTTCGAGGAACGGCATGATGCGTCCATGCACGCCCCACGAACCGTTGTTGGCGGTCGAAGTCGTTTGTAAGTTGACAATCGCGCTAGGCGGCAAATGCTTATAGGTTCCTTCGTAGTTCATCACTCCCAGCGCGAGTTGCTTGAGATTGTTCTTACACTCGGTTCGTCTGGCCGCTTCTCGGGCGGCCTGCACAGCAGGCAACAGTAGCGCCACTAGAATGCCAATGATCGCGATGACAACCAAGAGTTCCACAAGCGTGAAACCGCGATAGGTAAGTTTAGAATTTGTCACAGTTGACCTTCGGTTGGAGAGGGGGGCGATTAAGGTGGGAACTTTAGGAGCAACGATTGCGGAGCAACTATCGCGCCAGTCTTGGTGCAATCGCTTTGAGCGGCTACTTTGACCCTATACTCTAAGTCGCCACAAAGCTGGCATCTACAATCTGTCGGATGGCGCGACAACACTGTCGCGCACTTCGACACGACACAGGCCGATCTGCCATGCGCTATTCAATTCGCAATCAACTATTGCTGCCTCTGTTGGCGGTTGCGCTGGCGAGCTTAGTGGCCGTTGCATGGCTCAGTGCGTGGTGGGTGACAACGGCAACCCGAGAGCGAATCGAGACGCAATTAGCGGGAGTCGTGCGAGTGCTGGCCGACCCGCGATTCCCGCTGACCCGGCCGGTACTAGAGCAGATGCGCGATCTTTCGGAGAGCGAGTTCGTGGTCACCAGCGAATGGGGCGAAGTGCTGGCAACGAGCGGTCCATCGCTCGATGTCGATGCTCCGTCGCGTGAGCTCGCGCGCGATGGCTCGCAGATCGCTCTCGGGCCAAGAATCGAAATCGACGGACGTGGCTACTACCATTCGTCGCTGAGGCTGGCGACGGCACCGGGAAGGACGAGGCCGGCAGTGTTGCATGTGCTTTATCCGACTGATGAATACGACGCGGCTTGGCGGGCCGCGTTTGGGCCGCCACTGCTGGTGGGATTTCTTTCGATCACGGGCGTTTCGCTCGTGGCGACCATTGTCGCGAGCCGCGTCGCGCGAGTGAGCCGCACTCTTGGCAGCGAGGTAAAGC
>JBGSWC010000212.1:0-4025 GCA_041752635.1 Pirellulales bacterium
GCCCACACGCCCGCCGGTCTCTTCTGGCGACCATATCCGAAAGGAAACACCTGTTCCCATCCCGAACACAGCAGTTAAGCTTTCGGAGCCGATGATAGTGCCTACCAGTGCGAAAGTAGGTATCGCCAGTTTTTTTAACCCCTTCCGGGATTCGTCTCGGAAGGGGTTTTTTTGGGTTTGCCAGGCATGTTTGTCAACTTGAGGGTGGAAGTCTTGTCACGGACGCCCGAAACCGACCACTAGAAAGCCAGCCATGCTGCCGGGTCGTCCCCTCATCTTCATGTGGGAGGAACCGCCGCATGGCGAATCAACTTTCAATGGCCCAAGTCCACACAACCCATTCACTCCACAAAGCCGGTTATTTTAATCGTAGGATTGCCGAGACGCTCGGAATCGATCGGGGGACCGTCAACAACTCGGGGTCTCCAACCAATTTGAATGGTACTGGGAGCCCTCAGCACCACCGTTTACTGTGGCAGTGCTGAGGGGCATGGCTCGTTCGCTCTTTCGCACGTTGTTAATTGCGAAGCTTTCGCATACCGAGTAGGGCAACGCTCGCCAGCAAGACTAGGGTGCTAGGTTCGGGAACAGAACCGCCGCCCGATGCAAGACTGCCGCTTGTGAGCAGAGCGACGAAGGGATCGATATCGAGCGTGTCGACCACCGTGTCCATGTTGATGTCACCAACAGCGAGCGGGTCGACGCCAGGGAAAGCTGTCGCATAGCCAGCAGGATCCGTCAGCAGCAACACAAATGGGTCGATGTCGAGCGTGTCGACGACTCCATCGTCGTTTGTGTCGCCAAGTATCGAAGTCGATGTCGGCGCGGGCAGGGCTTCGGAGAAGCTGTCGGCAACACGAATTTCGTCGACAAAGTTCTTGAGTCCCATGAATGTCAGCGTGTCGAGCTGGGTTTCGTCGATATTCGGCTTGTTGAACAACCAATTCTCCGTCGAAAGGTTGGGCTGTGCCGTGATCAGCGCGTCGAAGTTCGCTTCGGAGATTGTGTCTGTTTCGAGGAACCGTGCGACCGAGAGGATATCTTCGCCGTTGGTGTCGGCGTTCCACTCAATCTTCATGACAACAATATTGACCGCGCCAAACAGGTCGGTCGTCGGATCGACTTCGACCCAGTCCATCCGATCGCTTTCAGGGACACTCCAAAAGGCATTGTCGGCCCCCTGGCTGCCACCACCGAAGTAGGCGTTGTTGGGGATCTCGCCAATGACGTTGGTGTACTGGCCCGCGTTGTAGTGCATCGGATAGAAGTGAACGCGGTTTGTTTGTGTTGGACCACCACCAGTGCCGAACCCTGTGTCGCCTCCGCCGACTCCGCCATAATTATCGCCCCGCGAGCCATCGGGCGCAGGGCCCGTACCCAGTACGAGGTTGGGAGCTTCTTCGTTGCGGTCCCAGCCACGGACCGCGACATAGCTGATCCAGGTGGTGGTGCCGGTCTGAAAACTCGCGGTCACACTCGGGTCGAGCGCAATGTCGCCGCTCAGGTTTCGTCCCGGTTCGCCGGTGTTTGGCCCATCGGGATCGGCCCAATCGTCGGCACCCCAGAGCCCGGTATAGCCGCCAGAGGTGACCAAATTGGAAACGGTTCCATCCCATTGGTGCATCCCAAGCGGCTCGGCCGATGGGTTGGCACCCGAGAGCCCGACACCCGAAAGCGAGCCCTCAGCATGCACAAACCAGTCATTAGTCTTGCCGCCGTTCTCGCCGATTCCGACGTCGGCGGTGTTCCAAACGCCGACCGTCCCCTGAGCGCCCCCTTGGCCCGTGAGAATTGCATTGGGAGTGTAATCGAAGGGCTCGTAAACGTAGAGCGTGGCGGACGCTGATCCGGTTAGCAGACCGAGAACAATCACGCTAGCAAGCAGGTTTTTAGTCTTCATCGTCTTTTTTACTCCACAAAAAATGGATGGGCGGGAATAAGCCGCGGCCAAACGTTCTAAGCCACCGCCGCGCCCCAAGAAAATGGGTGATCAACTGTTTTCCACGCGCGCAAAACAGCCCCAAATGGGTTCGCACTTTGGAAAGCGCACCACAATTGGCCATCGAAGCAACGCGGTGAAAATGGCTGACCGAATCGGAACTACGATCTCGATACCTCCACTAAGTGACAGAAGCCAAACTGTGCCCTCTCTGTTCTGCTTCTTCACGCTGCTACTCGGCGAATAACCCCCCGAGCGTGGCGGGGCCTCACCAAGATTTAGCGCATCGTAACCCGATCGCAGCCTTCGTTACAAGCAGATTTTGCAAAATAATGAAAATCTGTGATATCGCAGATTTGGTGGGTGTGGGCTGTTGGTCCGACAGCAGAGGTTAGTCCCGCGATTCCTCGTGATGCAATGTCGGCGTCGATCGGCGGTTGCTTGCGTTTGCGGTCTTGCGTTGTCGCACGAGCGACATCCACGCAAATGCTATCCGACTGCGATCGGCACAACACAGTGGAAGCACAAGAATACAACTTGCAACTTCACACTACGCATTCGAAAGACCACCGAACCACCAGGTCGATGAAGCGAATGCCAACAGGCCGGACGCTGCCGATTCGAGGCCCCGGGTTGCTCGCGTTGTTAATTGCCGCGGAGTCGTTGGCGAAGCTGCTTGCCGTTGCCGCCGGCGGCAAGGCGTTCGGCCATGAATTGTTTCATGGTCTCGATTTCGTCGGTATCGAGCGACCCGTTGCCGTCGATGTCGGCTTGCCGAATGCGCTCGGCCATGGCGCCGGTGATTTCGTCGGCAGCGAGCTGGTTGTCGCCGTTTTTGTCGAGTCTGTTGATGATGCCCTCCACCAATTTCGCTGCAACTCGCCGATGCTGTTCGGTTGGCTCGGCGACGGCCGGTTTAGTGTCGCTGGCTTCCGACGGCTTGCCTGGGTTCGTGAATTGGCCAATCCGCTCGGCGGCGCGGGCGAATTCTTGTTCCGAAAGCGCCCTGTCGCGGTTGGCGTCGAAGGTGCGGAAGAGCCGCTCGAAGTTACCGGCACCTTGCGCGGGGATTTCGCTGGCTTCGATTTTCTTGTCGCCATTTTGGTCGAGTTGTGCGAACAGCATTTTCGCCCGTGCGGGCGATGCAAACATGCCTTCGCGCGTCGGAGCCTCGTCGAACCGGTTGACGAGGTCGCCTTGTGCGGCCTTCAGCCGCCGAAATTCTTTGTCGACGTCGATCCGCAGTCGGGCAGTCGCCCGGATCGCCGCCCGCATAATTTGAGGGCCCCCGCGAGCTAACTCAATAGCGTCGAGCGTCTTGTTTTTGTTGTAGTCGATTTGATCGACGAAGCCGTCGAATGCGAAGCGATATTTCGCGGGGACTTCGTCGCGGCGGATGACACCATCGGGGTCGCTGTCCATGAGCAACAGCAGCACGCGAGCGGCGTTGCCGCCGGGGGCGGTCGACTCGGGTTGTTCGGTCAAGGGTTTGGCTTCGCGAGTCGGCTCGATCGCCGTGGCAAACTCTTCGGCGGTGAGTTGGCCGTCGCCATCTTTGTCGCCGCGTCGCAACAGGCGATCGAACATCCGCTGCTGGTCGGCGGTTATTTCGGACTCAACCAGCAGCCCGTCGCCCGAAGTGTCGAGTCGCGCGAACAGGCCGGTGTCGGCAACGGCCGGCAAAATAGGCTGGTCGGCGATCGCGCTGCCAACCACGAAAATTCCGGCACAGCACAGACAAATACACGTGAGTCGCATAGATGAGTCTCTCATTCGCGAATTCAGAACCTCGAAAGCCGCTCAGGAGTTGAAACCCCGCCGTGACGTCGAAGTGTCGGCAAAGTGTTGTGATTTGCGGGCGTGGTGTGGGCGTAGTGTGAGCGTCACGATTGGGGGGAAGGAAGTAAGATGACACAGTATTTACTCAATAGCGTTTTCGCCGTCCCGGGTTTGTTCGAGAGTGGGGGCCACAGCGTTGTCGCCATCAAGGATGAAGGATGAAGGATGAAGGCTCGGCTTTTGTTCTGACCGTTTTGTCCACGAAACAGCCAACACGATTGGAGCGGACAAAACCCCGAATTTTGTC
>JBGSWC010000213.1:0-14251 GCA_041752635.1 Pirellulales bacterium
TTGTAGAAAATTCGATCGAGCTGTGCTTGGGGCAGTGGGTAGGTGCCTTCTTGCTCGATCGGGTTTTGCGTTGCCATGACGAAGAACGGTGGCTTGAGTTTGAACACCTGGCCAGCGGTGCTGATCGACTTTTCTTGCATCGTTTCGAGCATCGCCGACTGTGTCTTAGGCGTCGCGCGGTTCACTTCGTCGGCCAAACAAATCTGCGTGAAGATCGGTCCTTTTTGGAACTTGAACTCTCGATGCCCCCGTTCGTCCTCGACGATCATGTTCGTGCCGAGAATATCTGCCGGCATTAAGTCGGGAGTAAACTGAATTCGCGAGTAGTCGAGGTCGAGCGTTTGGGAAAGTGTTCGGACCAGCAGAGTCTTGCCCAGTCCGGGCACTCCTTCGAGCAGACAATGACCTCCCACGAACAGGCAGGTGAGAACACCGTGGACGATGTCTTCGTGTCCGACAATGACGCGAGAAATTTCGTCGAACACGTCACGGTAACGCTGCGCAAACTGCGCGGCACGCTGCTCAATAGAATCGGCAAGGCTCATAGTGCAAGGCGTCGGGGTGAAGCGATCAGGACTTTAGTTGTAAACTCGCGACTAGTGGGAACGCAAGCGAGTAGTTCGGCGACTCCGTTTTTCACGCCAAGTCGCCAAGAACCGCAAAGAAGATAAAGCAGAGGCACAATTCAACGCAAACGGCTTGCACGAAATGCTCGATCAGCCATCAAACAATTGCCTCTACAATTCTGCTTTTTTGGCGATCTTTGCGATTCCTAGCGTCTCCGCGTCGAAAACAAACAGTGTCGCCAGCAAAAACGCTACTCCTCGTGCTCCGAGTACCCGGCTGCCGGGTCGCGGAAACGATAGCCGATGCCCCGGACGGTTTCGATAAGGTCGGCATATTCGTTCATTTTTTTTCGCAGCGCACGCACATGCACGTCGATCGTCCTTTCAAGCACCAGCGAATCGCCCCCGAGCGCGGCGTCGATAAGCTCGCCACGGGCGAAGACACGCCCCGGTTGCCTTAGCAGAGCTTCGAGCAAACTGAACTCGCTCGGCGTTAAATCGAGTACGGTGTCGCCCGCGGTTACGCGGTGCCGCTCGCGATCGACCAGTATTCCCTGGCTCACGAGCACATCGCCAACCGACGTGGGGTCTTGCTTACGGCGAAGCAGCGCGCGGATGCGTTCTTGCAGGACTTTGACGCTAAATGGTTTGGTGACGTAGTCGTCGGCCCCGACGCTAAATCCCGCGACTTGGTCGGTTTCCTCGCTCTTGGCGGTGAGCATCAATACCAGTATGCCGCGAGTGACAGGGTCGGCACGCAAGCGGCGACAAACTTCCATGCCGTCGATAACCGGGATCATCAAATCGAGAATGACAAGATTGGGTGCCTTGAGCTTGGCTTGGTTTAGGCCGTCTTGTCCATCGAGCGACACAATCGTCTCGTATCCATCTTGCTTCAGGTTGTAGTCGAGCACCTCGGCCAGCGACAGATCGTCTTCGACAATGAGAATCTTATAACGAGCCATTATTTCGACTTCTCTGGGAGGGCAGTAGTGTGAGAAACGATGACGTCGAATCGGTAGCAATAACTGTTAGTAATGACTAATTGATCTGTGGTCCATCGACCCGATGACGGGCGATCTCGCCCTCGACGAGGTAGATCACATCTTCGGCAATATTCGTGGCATGATCGGCAATGCGTTCGACGTGCCGGGCTGCCGAGAAAAAGTGGAGCGCCGGCTCGACAAGATAGGGGTGGTCGCGCATTACCTGGTGCAGTTCTTCGATCACTTGCCGGTTAAAGTCATCGACGCGGTCGTCCTGGGCACAGACGTGCCGCGCTAGGTCGACATCGAGGTCGACGAACGCGTCGAGCGCCGAGCGGACCATGCGGATCGACTCGGCGACCATCGATTGCAGTGTGTCGGTAATCACAAACTCGGGATGGTCGCACAGCGAACGAGTTCGTTCAGAGATGTTCACGGCAAGATCGGCAATGCGTTCGAGGTCACCATTGATCTTGAGCAAGGTTGCCGTGCGACGAAGATCGACGGCGACCGGTTGATGAAGCGCAAGGATTTTTAAACACGATTCTTCGATCAACACTTCGCGTTCATTCACACGGTCTTCGTGCCGCAGAATCTCCTCAAGCAGATCGGTCCGTCGTTCACAGAGCGACCGGCAAGCCGCGCGAATCATCTCTTCGACGATCGCCGATTGCGCGAGCACTTCGCGTTCGAGCACTTCGAGGTCGCGTTCGAGATGTTTGCTCATAACATTCCTCTTTCTTCGCCGTCGCTTACCCAAAGCGACCAGTAATGTAATCTTCGGTTTTTTGTTTCGTGGGATTGGTAAATAGCGTGTTGGTTGGCCCTGCTTCAACCAGTTCTCCCTCGTAAAAAAAGGCCGTTTGGTCGCTTACGCGCGCGGCCTGTTGCATATTGTGGGTGACGATGGCAATCGTGTACCGCTCCTTGAGTTCAAAGATTAAGTCTTCGATTCGCGAGGTGCTGGTTGGGTCGAGTGCCGAAGCTGGTTCGTCCATCAGCAATACGTCGGGGTCGGTCGCGAGCGCGCGAGCGATGCAGAGCCTTTGTTGTTGTCCCCCCGAGAGCCGCAGCGCCGATTCGTCGAGTCGATCACAGACTTCTTCCCAGAGCGCGGCTTGACGAAGCGATTTTTCGACGATTTCGAGCAGCACCGCTTGCGAGCGAACACCCGCCACGCGGGGGCCGTAGGCGACGTTCTCGAAAATGCTCTTCGGAAATGGGTTCGACTTTTGGAATACCATGCCGACGCGCTTGCGCAAATTGACAACGTCGACCCGCGACGCGCGAATGTCTTGTCCATCGATCAATATTTCCCCGTCGACGCGTGCGCTTTCGACCATATCGTTCATGCGATTGATGCACCGCAAGAAAGTACTCTTGCCACATCCAGAAGGCCCAATTAGCGCCGTCACACAGCACTCGGGAATATCGAGCGAGATGTCGAACAGAGCCTGGTGATCGCCATACCAGAAATTGAGTGACGACACGCTGACTTTGATGGCCGCGTCGCGCATTTCGTCGGCTGTACGTAGCGTATGCTCGCTCGACGATCTAACCGAGCTTTGGAAGTCGGTATTCTCGGAGTCACTCATTTTGGCGGGACGGGGTGATTGCGGTTGTGTGGTTGGCGTTACCATTTTATTTTTTTACTCGATCGATAGCGTACCCAAACGGCACCGACGTTCATCAGCACCAGCACGGCCAACAGGACAATAATGGCGGCAGCCGCCAGTTCGTGGGCTTCTTCGTTGGGAAGCTGCGCCCAAAAGAAAATTCGCAGGGGCATTGCCGAAAACACATCGAGCAATCCCTGCGGAGCAGCGCTCGCGTAGCCGACGCCGCCGACGGCAACCAGCGGAGCGGCTTCGCCCAGTGCACGGCTGATCGCGAGAATCACGCCGGTCATGATTCCGGGTAACGCTGCTGGCAACACTTGATGCCAGGTGGTTTGCCAGCGGGTCGCGCCCAACGCATACGACGCTTGGCGAATCGATCCCGGAACCGCTCGCAGCGCCTCTTGGGCGGCCAGGATCACAATCGGTAGGACAACCAGACTAAGCGTCAGCGCTCCCGCAATCACACTGCGCCCCATCATCATAAATCGCACAAAGAGCGCGAGCCCAAGGATTCCGTAGACAATCGAAGGTACGCCGGCAAGGTTGGCAATGTTGACTTGGATGATTGTCCGCCAACGACTGGGCGGGGCGTATTCTTCGAGATAGAGAGCCGCCCCTACACCGAGCGGTACGGCAATGATTGCGGTGAGGCCAATCAGCCACAGGCTTCCCATAAGCTCGACGAAGATGCCCGTTTTGTCCCATTTGGACCCCTCGTTGAGGCCGGTGACAAACTGCCAATCGACGCGAGCGAATCCCTGCCACAATACCGCACCGACCAACACCAGCAGCAACAGCACGCAAGTGATTGTCGCGGCCGCGCACGCAAACGAAAATAGCTTTGAGAATAGTTGCCCGCGACGCTGAAAGCGCTCGGCTTCGGGCGTGTTCAGGTACTCGCGAAAGCGGCTCATTCGTATTTCTCCCGCATCCGCGACAATATCCATTGCGACAACAAGTTGAGTAGCATGGTAATCACAAACAGCGCGAGCGCAACGGCAAAAATGCCAAGATATTGCGGTGACCCCTGCTCGGTGTCTCCCTTGCTTGTCTCGACGATGTAGCTGGTCATCGTTTGAACCTCGCTGAATGGATTGAGCGTTAGCTTGGGCATCAAACCCGCAGCGAGTGTCACGGCCATCGTCTCGCCAATGGCCCGGCTGATCGCCAGTAGGAACGATGCCATAATGCCCGACAGGGCAGCCGGCACGACAACTCTGACGACGACGTCGAATTTGGTCGCCCCGAGTGCGTAGGCACCCTCGCGGAGCGAACGAGGGACCGACCGCAACACGTCTTCGCTCAGCGATACCACCAGCGGCAACACCATGATGCCAACCACGATGCCCGCGCTGAGCGCATTAGTAGCGTCGGCCCAAGGGAACCACTGACGAATTAGTGGCGAGACGAGAATGATCGCTAAGAATCCGTAGACAACCGACGGGATGCCCGCGAGTACCTCGAGCACTGGTTTAATGACTTCGCGCACCACAGGCGTCGCGTATTCGCTCAAGTAAATCGCGGTCCCCAATCCAAAGGGTATCGCCACGGCGGCAGCTGCGGCGGTCACAAGCAACGTGCCGCAGAACAGCGGCAGAATGCCATACTCACCGTCACGCGGTCGCCACACCGTGCCGGTCAAAAAGTGCCAGAGGCTGACCTCTTGAAAAAAACCAAACGCCTCGAAAACCAGCACCACGACGATGCCAATCGTGGTAAGCACCGACACACACGCACAAGCGAGCAGCACCACTTGAATTGTCCCCTCCCAAACATATCGCCCACGCGAGACCTGTTGAGGCGAAATGGGTGGCTTGGTGTGGGGGGCGGGGTTTGACATTCGTGGCGACGAGGCGCGGTTGATGGTGGCTTCTGTCGGGAAAAGCAGCGGCTTACTCGGTTGTGGGCATCACCGCTTTCAACGTTTCGAGGTTGCTCTCGATCTGTTCTTTGCTCAGCGGCACACAATCGGCTTGTTCGGCGAGTTTGTCGGCGTTATTCAAATAGAAATCTACGAACTGAGCCACGCCCGGTTTCATGAGGGCATCCTTACGCACGTAGATAAAAAGTGGCCGCGAGAGCGGTTTGTAGGTGTTCGCTCGAATCGTTTCAACGCTGGGCTTAGTCGGTGTGCCATCGCCGTTGTCGATGGCCACCAATTTGAGGATGTCGGTGTTGGCCGCGTAGTAAGCAAAGCCAAAGTAGCCGAGCGCCTTCTTGTCGTTCTTTACACCCGAGACGAGCACGTTATCATCGGAGTTGGGCGAGAAGTTTGAGCGAATCTTATTCTTCTCACCGACAATCGACTCGGTGAAGTATTCGTAAGTTCCCGAGTCGGGATCGGCACCGAAAAGCTTAATCTCTAATTCAGGCCAGCTCGGATCGAGGTCACTCCATTTTTCGACGGGGCTGCCCGGACGCCACAATTCCTTGAGTTGATCGACGGTCAGCGTATCGCACCAATCATTCTCGACATTTACAACAATGGCGATGCCATCGAGGGCCACCGGGAACTCGACAAAGTCAAAACCAGCCGCCTTGCACTTGGCAGCTTCTTCATCGGTGATCGCTCGCGACGCATCGCAGATGTCGATATCGCCTTGGGTGAACTTAGTCATGCCGGTGCCGGTGCCACTCTGGCCAATCGATACTCGTACCTCGGGATGCAGGTCACGAAAGGCGACGGCGACTTCTTGAGAGATCGGGTAGACGGTGCTCGAGCCGTCGACTTCGACACGCTCGACATTGGGCCGCTCGCAGCCAACCGTGAAAACGGCAACGGCGCACAGCAAGGAGTGACTGACGAACAAGAAGAGTCTAGGTTTACGCTGCATGGCACAATCAACAGGGCTGAGGAAAGGAAACCGATAGGGGGCGAACGTCCCACAATCAACCGTTAGGCTACTCGCGAATTATGAAGATTGTGTGAAGATAATGTGTAGGGCCGGTCAACTGGTCTACGGCGGGGGCTGTTGTTCGTCGCCAGCGACAGGCAAATCGACCCAAAAAGTGCTTCCCTTACCGACGGTACTCTCGACACCGGCCGATCCCCCAAAACTATGGGCCAAGTGTTTGACGATCGACAGTCCGAGCCCGGTGCTCCCCAGTTCGCGACTGCGGGCCTTATCGACTCGGTAAAATCGTTCGAAAATGCGGGGCAAATCAGCCCTTGGAATACCCGCCCCGTTGTCGGCGACCGACAGCCTGACGAGGCCACTACCGTTGCTTTTCCAGTCGACCCTCACCTTTCCATCGACAGGCGTGTATTTGATCGCGTTGTCGACCAGATTATTCAAAATGACCCGCAGCCCCTCTTCGTCGGCGACGACTTTCGTGGCGACGCCATCGCCGGTGGTCAGTTCGATTCGTTTCGCCTCGGCAAGAGCGCGATGATCGTCGACGCACTTTCGCGCGAGCCCATCGACGCTGACTGGTAGCAACTCGAAGTGCTGGAGGTCAGATTCAATTCGCGCCAGGCTCAGCATGTCTTGAATCAGGTCGTTGAGCCGATCTCCCTGTTCCGCAATCCGCTGTAAGAACCTCATACGATTGTCGAGGTCATCGATGGCTCCGTCCATCAACGTTTCGCAATAGGCCTTGATTGAGCTGAGCGGCGTTTTGAGTTCGTGTGATACGTTGGCCATGAATTCGCTGCGAATTGTTTCGAGCCGCCGCAACTCGGTATTGTCGTGCAAGACAATTACAGCGCCAGGCGAAGGTTGTCCGGGAAGAGGCGTGATCTGTACCGCCAGTTGGCGTTCGTCGAGGCCCTCCCATTGCATGTCGAGTTGTCCTGCCGTTCCCTGATTAATCGCGCGTTGCAACATGCCGTGCAGTTCGTGATGGCGGATGACTTCGATCAGCGGACGCCCTTGTACGTGGAGGGGCGAAAAACCAAACAGCCGCCCCGCCGCTGAATTTGCGAATAGCACCCGTTGTCGCCGATCAACGGCGACGACCCCTTCAATCATTCCGCCGAGCACGGTCGCTTGCCGCTGGTCACTTGCACGCAGCTCGCTGACTTGTTTGCCGAGCGCGAAGCTCATGTTGTTGAATGACCTAGCCAACGCACCAAGCTCGTCATTCCCCGGCACAAACACGCGGTGACCATATTCTCCTTGCGCGATTCCGTGTGCCGCTTCGTTGAGTGTGACTATTGGTCTCACAAGTCTCCGCACGACGACGTAAGTCACCAGGGCAGCAACCACGGCGATTGCTGCCGTCATGATGGCAAGCGCACCGGCAAACACCCGCAGTCGCTCGATGATTTGTGACTGCGGAAGCGCCGCCCGCACCACGCCAACCTTGGCCCCCGCGTGGTCGACACGCTGGGCGAAGTAGAGCATCGGCTCGCCGATCACGAGGCTTTGCCGAGTCGCCTGCGATTCGCCATTCGACAGCGCCCCGGCGACTTCGGGCCGCAACCGCTGGTTGTCGAGAGTCGACAACTCGCCTCGCACTACGGCCGAATCGGCCACCACACGACCCTCGTTCGAGATGACCGTGATGCGCACATCCGATTGCTCTGCCAGCCTCGCGGCTAGCTCCGCGAGTTGCTGATTGTCGATGTCATCGGCGAGCCACTCACCAAAGTGGTCAGCGTTGCTCGCCACCGCTTGGCGAAGTTGCTGCCACGCCCGCTGCTCCAGCAACTTTCGCTCCCAACCATACGTCAGCACGGCAATCGCTAGCGCCGACAACAACGTCAGCCCAACAAAGGTGGCGAAGAGTTTCAGAAATAACCGCGACCTAATCATTCGTGTATCATCGTCCCCAGTTGGGGATTGTCGAGAGTTGGCGGCCGACCTTCGGCGATTTTCGCTGTGTACGGGCAGCCATCAGCTCAACACGCGACTCCGCTGTTCATCGCGTTCGCAAAGCGAACGTCATTCCCGCCTTCGCGTGAATAAACGCACAGTGAGAGCCGCCGACAAAAGTGGATCACTGACCACTCAGCCCACTGACATCTCACTTTTCCTTATCTTTCCAAACATCGCGTTTCGCCTTCAAGAGCCGCGACGTGTAGCCTGGCGCGTCGGGTTCTTCGGGCTTAGCGTCGGGAGTCGTCGGTTGGGGCTTGGGCCGCGACTGGTCGCTTTGCAGCTCGGCAAGTGGCGACGAAGGCGTTGCTTCAACATCGTCGATCTCGAATCGCGTGGCCGTGCGACGGCTTTCGAGCGATTCTTGCACTTCGCGTTTGCGGCTGCGAAGGCGGTCGAGGGTCGCCGGTTCTTCCGTTTTCACCTGGCGACCAAACACGTTTACCGCGAGCCAATTCCAACTGTGGCCGATCCATTCGGTTCCCATCTGCACGCGACGCACAAACACATCGCCGACGAACAGCACCGACGCCAACAACACCAGCCAAGGCCAAACGCTTTGCGTCGCCACGGCCGAGGGCAGGTCGTGGCGGAACGAGTCGCTGGCCAACAGTGAATCGAGACTCTTTTCGCTGCCGGTGAGCATTGTGCCGGTTTCGCGGCCGATGATCGTGCCGCGCTCGCCACCGGTCGGCGTCAGTTCGGCCATTGTTTCGAGCAGCGGCAGGTTGGTTTCGCGGTCGCGGAACTCTTTGCTGTAGCCGACGTTGACGCCGGTGCGAATCATTCCCGCGTCGCCGCCGGGCAGCACCGAAATCAAATAGCTGCCAGGCGTAAGCGAATCGAACTCGCCAACATAACGCCCTGGGGCGACCTGCTCGATCACTAGCGGAAGTGGCTCCATGTTTGGACCGACAACCGTGCCAGTGATCGACTGCACATTAATAAACTTATCCTCGGCATCGATAGCGTCAATGACGACCCGCGTCTTACCATCTTCGACCTGGGTGGCGACACTGAAGTTGCCCGTGTCGCCGCTCGGTCGCATCGACCAGCGAATCATTTGCGTGAAGAACTGATCGTAGTTGGCCCAGCCGGGCCAGTCGGGTGCCCACTTGCGGCCAACATCAGTTGTGAACGCGACGCTCTTGCCGAGGCCATAGGTCCACGAAGCACAGAGCGTGCTATTGGCTTCTTCAGGGGGCAAGGGACAACGCAGAATCACCTCGACCAACGGGCTTTCTTTCACCGAAGTCAGTACGTAACCCCGAATCGGTGGAACACCCCCTTCGATGCCACGCAGCATTTCATGGTTCGTAACAACATAAGGCGTAATCGGACTGGGCGGCTCGAACATCAGCGGGCGAGCGACCCGGCGAGCCTCCCGCTGAAAAATACGTGGCAGCGCGTTGGCGTTTTGCACGACGTAGTACTTGCCACCAGTCACGTTGGCAATGTTCTGCATGGTATTGCCCATGTTGCCCATGCCTGGTGCTCCGTGGGCACCAACGACCACAGTCGTGCATTTGACGCCTAGATTCTTAAGTCGGTTGAGCGTCGCCGGTGTCGGCGGCGTGGGGTCGCCGTCGCTAATGATGATCATGTGCTTCACTGCCGCCTGAGGCAGTTGTGCAAACGAAGCGGCGGCCTTGTCCATTGCCGGGCCAAAGGTTGGCATGTCGCCGACCGACATCCGATCGATCAGTCCCAACATCCTCGCACGGCTCGGCCCCACCAACGACATTCCCCCCTTCGAGTTGTCCCACAGCCAACTGTCGGTCATGTTCCACTGAATGATGCCACAGTAGTCGCGCGGGCCGAGCACCTTGATCGCTTCTTGAGTAATTTTCTTCTGCCAGAAATTGCCCTGCGGCATTTCGCAGGCATGCATCATCATCGCCAGCGCGCCGACCGGTATCACTTTGGCACTCTTGATCTGGCAATCGACCGGCAGCGCCTTTTCGATGTCGGTATTGGCCCAGCCCCCGGCACCAAAACTATTGTCGCCGCCGAGCATCACCAGCCCACAGCCAAGCTCCTCGGTATTGCGGACGAGCATGTCGATCTGGGCATCGCTGAACCCGCTCACTGAGTCAAAATCTTCGCCACTGCTACGCGGAACATTTGCCAGCACGACCGTGTCGTAGCGTTGCAGTTCGGGTAGCGAAGTGAACAGTTGATTGCTCGGTTGAACAGTGACTTCGAGACCCTCGGCCCGAATCCGTTCGACGAGCACGTCGAACTCACCCGGGCTGTCGGCATTCTCGATCAGCAGCACGTGACCTTGGCCACGTACATGTGTGAACGCAGTGGCGTTGTTGTTGCGAGTTGTCGAGTCGTCGCCCCGATTGTCGGCGGTGAACTGGGCTTCGTAAGTATAGAAATCGGGGCTCGTGATCTTCTCGTTGATCGAAAACACACTCTTGCCTGGCTTCAACTCGACGGGGCTCTCCGACAGCGTCTCTTCGCGCTGACCATTCTTGCGGACGATTCGCAATTGCCCCGGCACCGGCTTTGAACCAGGATTGGCATCGTTGTCCATCACAACCCGAAGCTCGAATGGTTGGTCCTGCCGCACGTCGGCCGGAATGGTCAGCTTCTCGACCGCGATCTCACTCTGTTTCGGCAGCGCCACGGGCAACACATCGATACTCACCCCCGCGTCGGTCAGCGCGCGAGCTTCACGGAGCGCGTCGCCGAGGTTTTCGTTGCCATCAGTGACCACGACTATCCGCCGCGCGGTACCATCGGGAAAAAGCGCTCGGGCCCGCTGCAACGCTCCGGCAAGATTGGTGTATTGCCCATCGAGAAGTGTCTCGACGCGCGGAAGCGTTATCGCGAATTCAAGCGGCGGACTCTCGACCTCGGCTTCGCGGCCGAAGACGATCACACCGAACTCATCGTCGCGGTCTTCGCGCATCTGCTTGCGGATCGATTCGTTGACATATTCGAGCATTGCCTCTTTCTGAGGCTCGGGGATGCTGAGCGATTGGTCGAGCAGATAGAGGACGGTGAGTTTGTCGCTCTTCTGGCGGTATTGCATGTCGGCCAGCGCGAAGACGAGCAATGTGACAACACCAACTCGCAACAACAGCGTGGCAATCCACCGCCAACGTCCTAAACCAGCCAAGCCGCCAATGCTGGCCCAAATCAATAGCGGCAGCAAGATCGGCCAAGCGATCAAATACCAGGGGCTGTCGAAGGCAATAGACATTTGGAAAGTTATTGAGGATGGGGTCTTGTTGTCCCGTTCAAATTTTTACGCGATGGACTCGATGATTCCAGCTATCCAATACATGAATGCTGCCTCGGCTGTCGAGGACACACGACCAGGGGTTATGCATTTGGCCGGGGCCCGAGCCGGGGCCGCCGAAGTCGCCCAGCCACATGCCGTCTGGCGTTATCTTTTGTACCCGATGATTGCCGTATTCGCACACATAAATCGACGAGTCGGGGGCAATCACCGCACTGTAGGGATAAGAAAACTCTCCGCGACCCGCACCTTCGCGTCCAAAACTGCGGAGAAAATTGCCAGCCGAATCGAACGTCTGCAAACGGTGGTTGCCGGCGTCGCAGACCCAAACATGGTCGTTTGCGTCGACGACAAGCGACTGCGGCCGCAGGAACTGGCCTTCGGCCGTGCCTTGGGTGCCCCACTCAGTAACGAACTCGCGATCGCGGGTAAACTTTTGCACCCGCTCGGCTTGGCCGTATTCAGAAATGTAAAGACTACCCACGCTATCGCAGGCAATATCGGTCGACCAACCGATTTGCCCAGGTCCGGCCCCCGCCACACCCCAGCCCAGCTCGGGTAACAATTCGCCGGTCAGCGAGAACGCGAGAATGCGAAAATAGTGTGTGTCGGCGACATAGAGCACATCGTCGATGACCGACATGCCGGTCGGCCGCCCGTTCTTGCTCTCGGGCGTTCGCCAACTACGCAGGTAGTTGCCATCGCGGTCAAACACTTGAATGCGAGCGGTGATGTCGCAGATGTAAAGCTGGTCGTCGGAGTCGATCGTAATCGCGCGAGGTTTTTGTAGTTGTCCAGCTTTCAGACCGCGCTCGCCCCAGGTGAGCTGGAGTTGGCCGGTGCCGGGGGAGGGGGGCTGACATCCACCAACGAGCGCGGCACTTGTCGCCGACAGCGAAGCGGCAACGAACTGTCGTCGGCTGATGGCAACGCTCGGTGATTTTTCGAACATGAATTTGCGAGTTAAGTTCAGCTTGATCTGAACCTTTATCGTCCGATAGCGCAAGGCCGCGTGTCAACCATCGGCTTGACCCCGACTGGCGTGGCGACTTATAAACCGGTGAGCACTGAGACTTCAAAGTTCGCCTCATCCGCCGTCAATTTCCTCGCCTCCGCCATGCCTCCTCGTGTTATTGACGTTCGCCAAGCCGACGACGTGCGTGACGTCGTGCATCGGGCGGTGCAGGCACTCGCGGAAGGGCAACTTGTCGTGTTTCCGACCGAGACTGTCTACGGCGTGGCGGCGAGTTGCACGCTCGACTCCGCCATCGACCGACTGATCGAGGCCAAGGGGCGTGGCGCGAACGCTCCGTTTACGCTGGCGATTAAGAGTGCCGAGGAGGCGGAGGACTATGTCCCCAACCTTAGCCCGCTTGCGCGGCGGCTCGCGCGACGTTGTTGGCCGGGGCCAATTACGCTGGTGGTCGACGATCCGCCGACGGGCGGTTTGAGCGAACAATTTTCGCCGCGCGTTCGCGACGCCATCTGCCCTCACGGAACGATTGGGCTACGAGTTCCGGCGAGCGGCATTTTGCTCGATGTGTTGCGGATGCTCGCGGGGCCGCTCGCACTCACCAGCGCAAACAAATCGGGAGAGCCCGACTCGCTCAGTGCCGAGCAGACGGTTGCCTCACTGGGCAATGCCGTGCAGTTAGTGCTCGACACGGGCCCATCGCACTACGGACAGGCTTCAAGTGTCATTCGCATTGAAGGCAATCGTTACAAAATGCTTCGCGAAGGTGTGGTGAATGGCGAAACACTCGAGCGGCTCGCAAGGGTGAGCGTCGTAATGGTCTGCACCGGCAACACATGCCGCAGCCCCATGGCTGAGGTGCTGATGCGCAAGCAGCTCGCCAACCAACTCAAGATCGACATTTCCGACCTCGAAAACCAAGGGGTGCAGGTCGTCTCGGCCGGACTCGCGGCCGCCCACGGTTCGCCCGCCAGTCCCGAATCAGTCGAGTTGATGAAAGAACAAGGCCTCTCACTCGACGACCACGCGTCGCAACCGCTGACCGAACAGATGCTTCGCCATGCCGATTTGATCTTAACGATGACCAATAACCATCGGCGGGCAATTGTCGACAGCTTTCCTTCGGCCGCGCCGAGAACCTTCGTGCTAATGCCCGATGGGAACGACGTTGCCGACCCGATTGGCGGACCGATAGAGATGTATCAATCGTGTGCATTTCAAATCGCAACGGGCGTCGCCCACCACGCGGAAGCGGTGCTCGCGCAGCGCCCCGCTAAGTGAGGTAAGCAACGAATGCAGCCACTGTCGCCCGATGGTGGACCACGAATCACTCCCTCGCCCTGAGTGGGAGGGCTGGGGTAAACGTTTTCGCCAGTCAATCAGTCGTCTTGGCGACGGTTGCTACATTTCGCGAAGCTGCGACGCATCGCGCCCATCTAAGTCGCGTAGCGGGGGACCCGTTAGGCCGCGTAGCGATGGGCATAGTCCAGCACCCACTTTTCGATCAGCGTGCGGAACTCGTCGAGGTCAACCTCGTCAAGTTCTTGATAATTGTTCCGCGAAAAATTCTCGCGATTGCGGATGGCCCCCTTCGCCACTACGTCGAGCACTTTGAACTCATTGTAAGGAGACACCAACACGATCAATCGGCTGAAGAGGTTGCTGCGGCGTCCCCCTTCGATATGCAGGTCGTCTCGCGAGATGGCGCTCCCCCAGCCTCGTTCGTCCACGACCGTTTCGTAGCGAAAGCCGGGATAGTGGTCGGCGAGCTGATGCAAACAGCCTTCGATGTGGTCGGCCAACTCGCGACGTAGCGCCGAATGGCGCTTCTTGTATTCTTCTTCGCTGAGGGCGGCCGCTTGCTGTTCGGCCCGGCGGGCCTCGCGCTGGGCACTGCCGCGCTCGGTCGCCTGGCGAAGTTTGTCCTTAAAATCCATCGTGAAGTGCTCGTTAGTCGTTCGACTCTGTGTTCTTAGGTGGTTTGTCCTTCTTCTTCACGAATTGTAGCAAGTCGCTGAACGAACGCATCGCCTC
>JBGSWC010000214.1:0-6406 GCA_041752635.1 Pirellulales bacterium
CTCGCCCGCTTCGTATCTGGTGCAATTGCCCCCAGAATACGACCCGCTACGAAAATACCCCACCATCGTCACCCTCAACGGCCTCGGCTATCGGCCCGAGCTACAACTCGACTACTGGGCAGGCAACATCGTCGAAGGCATCGGTCGTCGAGGTCAGGCGATGCGACAAGGTTACATTACGATCTCGGTCAATTGGCAACAACCTCATCAGTTCGAGTTCACAGGTTCGCTCCGCGAACACGCGGCAGTGCTGTCGGCACTGGCCGATGCCGTGCGGCGGTTTAGCATCGATACCGACCGGGTGTTCCTGACCGGCCACGACATTGGGGGCGATGCCGCCTGGGACATTGGCCTCGCGCATCCCGACCTCTGGGCGGGTGTCGTTCCGTTCATTGCCGAGCCGAAGAAATACGTTCCTCGCTATCGCGACAATGGTCACTACGTCGCATGGTATGTTGTGCAGGGCGAACTCGACGGCGGCAAAATATCGACCTACAGCTCTGAGTTTGATCGCTACCTGGGGCTCAAGTTCGACACCACGCTGGTCGAATACCAAGGCCGGGGTCACGAACCTTACAGCGACGAAATCCAGCGGCTGTTCGACTGGATGAGCCGCCGACGGCGGGGCCCGCCCCCCGCAGAATTCGAGTGCTCGACGATGCGACCTTGGGATAACTTTTTTTGGTGGGCCGAGGTCGCCGATATTCCCGAAAAGTCAATCGTGTTGCCGGCCGCCTGGCCCCCCAAGCGCGGTGTGCGACCAACTATCGTCCGCGGCCGCAAGTACGCCACCAACAAAATCGCCCTCTACTCGCAAGTCGGCCGCGCAACGATTTGGCTGAGCCCCGACGTGATCGACTTCGAGAAACCACTGGAAGTCGAACTCAACGGCCGCAGCCTCATGGGGCGCGAACGATTCATCGCCCCCGACCTATCGGTCCTGTTAGAAGACGTCCGCACGCGGGGGGATCGGCAGCATCCGTTTTGGGCCCGACTCGACTGGCCTTAGATGACGTGACTTCAAGATACTCGCGATGTGCTACCGTAGTTGCTAAACTACCAATTGAAATAACCGTTTCTTCTGCCGCCACTCTGGAAGAGTCGATTCATGGTTGTCACTACTCAAGAACTCGAACGCTTCGGCAAATTCGCCGAGTGCAAGCTTGCCAGCGCGGCACATGAATTATCTTGGCTTGAGCTTTTTCAGGCATGGCTTGCCGAGTCCACGCCGGCGGAGCAGCGGAAGCAATTAAACGCAATCATTCTTCAGGGTATCGCTGACGCTGACGCAGGACGATCCCGTCCCGTCGAGCAGGTTACCGACGAATTAAGGGCAAAGTTCGGCCTCAATTAATGCCCTACCAAGTCTCGCTCACTCCGCAGGCAGAAGTCGACCTTGAAACGATTCTCGCTTTCATCCAGCGTGGGTCGCAGCAGGGAGCCCAAACGTGGTTCTCGCGATGGCTCGACGTCTTAGATGAACTTAGCAACGACGCTGAGCAAAGATTGACTGCGCCAGAAAACCGCGACCATGCAGAGACGATTTACAATACATTCTTCGAAACTCGTTACGGAAATCGATACCGGTGCCTGTATATCATTCGCGAGGATGTCATTTACATCCTACACATCCGAGGTTTTGGCCAGGATATCTTGAAGCCTCACCAGTTGAGTGTCCCCGACTGACGCTCCACTGTCACGTGGTGGAGGTCAGTGCCACCCGTCCGTTACCATTCCAGGCCGACGCCGTTGTCCGCAAGGCCCATGAGTTCCCGCCAGCGGCACTCAATTAAAGCCGTGTAGTGGTGCCCTCGCACGCCGTAATTACCGAGAGCAAATCCGTCGTTGACCTCAACCAATATCGTACGTGCATCATCGGTTACGGCCCAGTCCATTCCGTATCCAATCGGTGCGTTCTCAAAACGGTCTATCGCATCACGAATCACTTTTGAATCGGGGAAAACGAGAGGGTCACCCTTGTAGTGCGCAATATTCAACACCTTGCCGCGCAATATCGACGCTCGCCACTCGGTGGTCATTCCAATGACGTCTTGAACGATTACAGGCTCCTCTGATGGTACCCCGGAAAGCGACAGGAAGTCACGATAGGCACTTACAACCTTCCCGGCGAAGAGCTTATGGCGGTCGCGAGGCTTGATGTGAACAGGCAGTCGATCAGATTGAGATGATTCCCAGTCCCGAACTTGTCCCATGGTCGATTCAAAAATCTCGCGACCAACGAACTGTGCGAGACATGGTGGGAAATCAAGATTCGGAGGTTCAGGGCGGCCAGCTCGGATTACTGCATCGCGAACAACCGCTACAGAACCATAAACCAAGGTATGTTCTGGGTCTTCGATGAGGTCGGCGTCAAATTCACCCGCATCGAGTTGTTCACGCTCAAAGCCAACCACATCGTATCCGCGTTGCCAAAACCAGTAGTTGCCCTGAGCAGCTTGCAGATATCGCGGATCGCCTTGTTTCGCGTTTAGGCTGTAGACTCGCATTCAGTTGCTCTCAGCCAAATAACGTTTACGATCACGTGGTCGCCGCGAACGACTCACCACTTCAATAAAACTCAATTCGGCGACTTACGTGCATCGTCTGGTTCGGTGGATGCTGTCGTTGGTTTTGGAGCATCGATTCCGTTCCAAGTCATCGGAATATGTCGTGAATCACTGTATCGCGTCGCGACGACCTTCCCACGTTCAATCGAGAATTCGATCACGTAACGAAATCGCTCTTCCAACTGGTCGTACCCACCGACCGAGATAAAAATTGAACCGGTGTACCAATGAGCCCTAACCGGGAAGCGTTTATCAATGATATCTCGATCGGCAACATCTTTGCCGTCAATACGCCCTTTGATCGAGTTGAGGTACAGCCGTCCGTTAGCGATGGCAAACTGAGCGATATATCCACGGTGGTTGGCCGTATGCGGTGCCTCGAATGGAGGAAAGAGCTCACGGTCGTCACGTTCTTCGTCCTCGTAACGCCATAAGCCGTTCATCGGAAGCTCAAAAATACCGTAAGTCTTGCCGTCCACCCTTACGCTGTCATTCGCCTGCACTGTAGCAAACGCCGGTGAGGCGGAGACGAACAACAGAATTGCAGTAAGAAGCATGGTTCTCATTTGGTCCACCGAACGTATAGCGTTTTATCGTCTGCGGCGACAGCCGTGGTCGATAAAACGTTGTTGAACTGAGCCGCGGAGCGTGAGCGGCTCCGCCTATTGGGGATTGTAAACCGAGCGGCAGTCGACGGGCAACAAGATTAATCCAACGGCAAAGAAGTGTGTCGTCGCTCGGCAGGAGCCTCGCCCTCACGATTAACAAGCGGCCCCGCAAAACGGCCAAATTTTGTTGTCGAAATTGACCGCGCGGTGTGGTAGAAAGGGCGTACGTAAAACTGTATTGGGTGCCAACTGCTGGACAAGCCAGAAGGTGGCACCCGGGGTAGAGGGCAGCAGGCAGAGGGCAGCAAGAGCGTCGACTTTATAGAAGCGTTGTTTCGCGCGGCGAAACCGCCCACCGCCCACCGCCCACTGACAACTTGAAACTCAACTCACCCGAACCCTTACGGGCACGGCTCTTGGGTGCTGCGTCGTACGTGCGGGGACGCCCATGCTACCAATCCTTTCCTCTCGACTCTCCACACTCGACTCTCGACACTCAAAAATGGGTTTTGTCCAAAACGTCGCCAACTGGTCAGTCAAAACCCAGGTACGAAATTCACTGGCGACGTGCGAAATCGACTTGAAAACAAGGCGTTTTTGCGATTTTGGCGAGAGACAAAATTCGGGGTTTTGTCCCCTCCGATCGTGTTGGCGATTCCGTGGACAAAACGGCCGAAATCCCCGATAAAAAGGCAACGTAAAAAAGGCAAGTAAATTTGACAGGAAGTCGTGGCGACTTTCGGTACGACTATTGAATCTCTGAGCGAGCAAAACTTTGGCGGCTACGAAAACAAATGTCCTTGATCTGTTGCTCGCAACGAAGCCGCCGAAGTGGCAAGGCTTCTGTGCGCTGTATGGCGACGACGAATATCTGAAGCATCTCGCGCGGCTTGCAGTGCTCAGGCAATATGGCTGTCGGCGGACGAGTGACGCTCGTGCACTCGACGGGCGCGATGCCGCATGGCGGGATGTGGCCGATGGGCTTTCAGCCCGGTCGCTGTTCGATAGTGGTCCGACGGTCGTGCTGATCGAGAGTGCCGACACGTTCATCACGGCCCACCGGCCGCAACTCGAACAGTGGGCGAGCAAACCTCACGCCGATTGTCTGCTCATGATCGAAGTCAAAACGTGGCCCAGCAACACGAGGCTCGCGAAAGCAGCGACCGCTCTGGGGCCGGCGATTGAGTGTAGTGTTCCCCCAAAAGGGGCCGAAGCGGGCAAGTTCAAACGCTCAGCCGCGAAATGGCTGGCGACTCGCGCTAAGGAAGAGCACCAGACGCAGATCGACAGCGGAGCCGTCGACACGTTGATGGACTTGCTCCCACTGAACCTGGGCATTCTCGATCAAGAAATCGCCCGACTCGCGCTGCTCGCCGAAGAGGGGAAGATCACTCACAAAATAGTTGTCGATAACGTCGGCAGTTGGCGAGCGCGGCAAACGTGGGACATGATCGACGCTGCCGCCGACGGCAACACGGCCGACGCCCTGGGGCAACTCGACCGGTTGATCGCGGCTGGCGAAGAACCGATCGCGCTGCTCGCTCAGGTCGCTTCGACTTTTCGCCGCTACGCGGCAGCGGCTCTGATGGTCGATCAGGCGCAGCTCGCCAAATCGAGATTGCCGCTGCCCGATGCGCTGCGAAGGGCAGGGTGCCTACCGTTTAAGCTGGGGGATGCCGAGCGACAGATGAAACAAATTGGCCGCGCCCGGGCGCTAAAACTGTCCGAATGGATCTTAGATGCTGACTTGGCGATGAAAGGCCACAATTCGCAGAAGGCGAGTGCACGAATCGAGCTGGAGCGATTATTGCTTAAGCTCTCGCCCCAAGCCGACCCACGGCGTGCGAAGAGTTAAGCCGTCCCTTTAGTCCGAGCGTTTTCGCAGCGGGGCGGGGCAAGCATAGCTCATTTTACGTTGCGAAGCGCTGCGACCCCGCGTTGACCCTACGTCTCTGTTTCGGAAAAAGCACTGCTATCACAAAAGCAATCTTGACCGGTTCCCACCCCACACTATCATCCGCCCGCCAGCGGTCGGGGTGTGGGTTCGCGCGATGAGCGAAAATCCGCAACTTTCATCAACTTGACCGGTGGTAGGGGTCGAAGACCTTGATAGTCGTTTCCCGGTGATGGCGATGGGTCGTCACACACCGAGATAACTCGTCGTTACGCTAGCACGAAGGCATGGAAACCATGCGAACGAATCACCTTATCTGTATTGCAGTAGCACTAGCTTCGATCTCGACCACACTCGGTGGTTGTCGCTCGGGCGGTATGGGCAAAGTCACATCGTGGCGGCCTGGCTCGATGTGGCGGAGCGACAGCAGTGAAATCGCCGCCGCTGACGACGCGTCGCTAATTGCCCGCTCGGCGCCAGCTACGGCGCTGCCGAGCGCAAAGTTTTCGCCGGGTTGTGCGACCGAATCAACACCAACAACGATGGCGTCGACGGCCATGCCCCCCGCTTATGTGGGAACTGCTCCTAGCTCGACCGCTCCCTCGGCAGCAAACGGCTTAGCGGCAATGTCGCCTCCAACCGTGTCGCCTCAGACATCGCCCTATGCAGTGGCGCCGACAACGCCTGCCTCGCCTTCGTCGATGGCCGGCAATATGCCATCGATGCCCTCGGCGATGCCACCTATGACACCGCCGGCGATGGCGAGTGCGATGCCATCGAACCCAACGAGTTATCCACCAAGCTACTCGCCCGCATCGCCGGCGAGTATCGCGGCGAATTCGGCGGCCGATCGTTACTCGTTGCCGAGCATGCCGGCTCCCCCGATGACAAACCTGAACGACCCACTCGCGACTGCCGCGAGCAATTTGCAGTCGGCTTCGAACGCACTGCAGTCGAATGTGAACTCGGCCGCAAACAATGTCGGCAATGTGGCGAACAACGTCGCAACCGAAGTGAACAGCTCGATTGCTTCGGCCGTCGACCCGTTTACATCGCCCGCCCCAGCATCGACGTCATCGGGCACCGCCTACGGTCGATATACGTTGTCCGCGGAACCGGCATCGCTGGCGCAACAAACGGCCCAACAAACATCGACGGGTCCGGCGGCCACAGCCAGCTACAACGCCGCGCCGAGTAGTTCAGCGACCGGCACGGGTAGCTTGGCTCAAGCCAACACAACCATGCCTTCGACAACCGAGGGATATCGTCCCGGCGGAACGAGCAGCTATCCGACCACTGGCGCTGCCGCCATCATTGCGTCGCGTCCGGCTGGCACC
>JBGSWC010000215.1:0-21261 GCA_041752635.1 Pirellulales bacterium
TTGCTGCTAACAGCTTCGCCGCGTCCGGCAAACTATGATGGCAATCTGTAGGACGGGAACCGCCAAGCCGCCACCAGTGCCGAGGGGAATCATCGCTTCGGGATTTGATCAACCGCAGAGTCGTTCATCGAGGGAACGCGGATTAACGCTGATGCACGCGGATGATCGCAGATAGTCATCGTTCGTGCATCGTACGTTGATGGTTAGTTCGCTAAGGGCGCAAGCCCGAGGAAATGCGACTGTCGCCATTCATCGCATTTTCCATCAAAATCCATCTGCGACTGTCTACGTCTCCCTGCGACTGACCGCGACTGTCCGCGTCCATCGGCGTTCGCTGGAATCGGTTGCATCGCGAACTGGCGCTCTCCGGGTGATCCTTGATGCTGTTTGTCGAGGCGAAGCTTTCAACCGACGCGTGGCGGCCTTCGCGCCTTGGCGGTTCTGTTAACTGCCAGAAAAAATTTGTCAGACACGCTTCGCCCTGGACGATTGCCGAACGATTCCTCATACGAATCTAAGCGGCAACGTCGCTGCCGAAATGTTGCGTGAGCGCTTCGATGGCCGCACTCATGCGCGGTGGCCCGCGAACGCAATCGTGTGTGAGTTCGTGGCCACGAGAGTGGCCAGGCCTTGTTGGACTAACAGTCACGAAAAATCAAACGCCTACCGGCCAAACTCGCCATTGTGGCTAGCGGCGGTTATTTGCATCAGCGCATCGCGACTAACCCAATCGGGAACCAAGTCGATCCGGCCCTCAAGCTCGTTGTTCCCGATCACTTAGTCGTTCGTGTGAGCTGCCTGGGCGATGCGTCGCCGCTCGTCTCGGTGCTGTCGTTTCGCGCCGCGATTTCATCGTCGTTATATCCGTAGGCGATTTGATCATCGCTGCCGTAGCCGCCGTAGCCGTCATAGGCGTTTCCGTGGCCGTAACCATAATCGAGTTTTCGCGGAGGCACACCGTTGACAACCACTCCAATTCGGGTGGCGCGAACTTTCCACAACTCATCACGAGCAGCAACGCTCATCCGACGCGTGGCATGTTCGGCGCGCAGCACCAACAGTGTGCAGTGGCCCATTGTGGCAATCACCCGCGCGTCGGCCACCGGCATCACGGGGGGCGAGTCGACAATGACGCGATCGTAGTGCTCCAACAGGCCTGCGAGCATTTCGGCGAAATAGCCATTATTGAGCAGTTCCGCCGGATTCGGTGGCAGTTTGCCGCAGGGAAGTAGATCGAGATTCGGCGTCTCGGTGTTGACAACCGCTTCTAACGGCGGCCGCCTTTCGGCGAGCACGCTGGCGAGGCCATGCTTGTTCGTGGCGCTGAATATTTCGCACTGTGTTGGCTTTCGCATATCGGCATCGATCAGCAGCACACGCTGGCCCATTTGTGCCATCGCAATCGCCAAATTGCTCGCGACGATGCTCTTGCCATCGCCTGGAGAGGGACTGGTGACGACGACAATCTTTGTTTGTTCGCCACTAAGACCGAAATGGACACCGGTGCGAAGCGTTCGTACCGATTCGGCAGCCGACGAGCGAGGACGTGTGGCGATGATACGTCCTGCCGCCGCACGCGTCTTTTCAGCCACTAGCAGCGGCAAAGTTCCAACAATCGGCAACTGAACAGCCTGAGCGATTTCGTCGATTGAACGGAGGCGGTGATCGAGCAAGTCGCGCAGCCAAGCCAGCCCAAACCCAATCAAACCGCCCAAGACGACACCGAGGCCGAGGAATTTCGACTGTTCGGGGTAGCTCTGGAATCCAGGAGTCGCGACCTCCATGATGCTGACGTTGCGAGCCGCTACCGCCTCTTCACTGAGGTTGAGTTGTTTGATCTGTTCATCGACTAGGTCGCTAGCCGACTCGGCTCTGGTGAGCTCGTCGCGTAGCCCTTCGAGAGCTACCGTTTGCGAGCTGACTTCGGTCGCGAGCCCAAACTGTTCGTCGTAGGCCGCCTTTAGTTCGTCGCGCTTGTGCTGAAGTAAATCGGCCTCTTGCCGCTGGGCGTCGACATAGGCTTCGACGATATTGGCCTGCTGCTTATCGCGACGCTCGCGGAGATCGGCCAACGATGCATTGAGGAGCTTGACTCGCGGATAGCCTTCGCCCCAGCGCGTTAACTCCGCAGCAAGCTGCTGTTCGAGATCGCTAATCTGGCTTTCGAGGTTTTCGCCACGCAAGAATTGTGAGTCGGCCGTCGCCATTTCGAGCAGAAACGGACGCTGACTTGGCTGGTCGTACATTTTCTTGACGCGGTTGTATCGCGCCTTTGATTGCAGCAGCTCAATTTCGGTCTGATTTAACTCGCTCGACAACATGCCAAAACGTTGTGTTACGACGTTCCCGTCGCTGGTCTGCACCGACAGGGCGACATTCTCGCGGCGAAAATCGTCGAGTCGCTGGCGGGCCGCTGCTAATTCGTCGTCACGGCGAATCTTCTCGTTCCTGAGAATGTTCAGCACATCGACGACGTCGGTGCGTCGGTCTTCGGAATACTTAGTGATGTAGGAATCGACCACTGCATTCACCACCTGTGCCGCGTCATTGGCATCGCTCAGCTCGGCCGAAATCGTGATGATGTCGTTGTCCTGGCCGATGCTGACCTGCACAACTTGCCGCAACAGACCGACCGGATTATCGGCTTCGCGAATGGCACGCAACTCTCGGACTTCGGGCTGTTCGGCGGCAGCCGCCAGCACCGACGTTGAACGGATAATCTCGGCTTGGGTATTGAGAAAGTTACCTGAGGTCCCCATCGCAAAATCGGCACCGACCATCTTTGGCAGACTACGTTCGACCAAAATCTGCGACGCACTCGTGTATCGGGGCGTCGCCCGTTGCAACGCGGCCCACGCGACGGCTCCACCCAACAGCAGACACAGCAGAATCAGCCAGCGGCTTCGCCAAGCAATCGCGAGCAGGTTAGCCTGCGTGCTTGAATCTGGCTCATCAGCGACCATCGCCGCCGGAAGACGATACTCCGGCGGCCCGGACTGCGGCATTTCAACGAGGCCATTTCCGGTCGAACTATTCACAAATGCTCACCTCACAAATGTCGGTAGGGGCAGGCGACCCAGGCTGGGCAACGTCCGAGAAAGGCGGTTAGTGGGACTACGGTAATCGACACGCCCATTGAACAGACTATCAAGCCAGTGCCAATTTAGGAACAACTTGTCAGCGTTAAAGTGCCATGGGGCCCATTTTTGACCCTCTTGCCCCTCAGTTCCGTTAGTTTCGGAACTAATTCTTCGCTCGGCATCGACCCCAACTCGATCTCTCGTGCAGCTCGCAAGAGATAGGAGCGGGCAGGGGCTAGAAAAAAATTTGGCGGACGGGAAAAAAAGATTTGAATCTGGTGTTGATGCCAACTATCATGATCGACATTAAAGGAACAGGCACTCTGGTTTGCTTGAGGGGGGAATCTCTCTGGCACATCCGAGGGCATAACCTCAATTAGCAACGGATGGCAGCAAATTCTCGATTCCGGAGCTTACGAGCATGCACGCCATTTCGCGGTATTTTCTGTTTCTCACGCTGGCAATGACACCCGCTGCCGCATCGGCAGATTTGGTGATCACTCAATATTACCAGGACTACACTGGCATACTGTACGGGCCCCAGCATAGTTGGCTCGAAATCTTAAACACCAGCGACCAGCCCATCAATTTGTCGGCGTTCAATATCGGGGTTTGGCGTAACGATAATACCGGGGGCTACAAAACAGGCAACACTCCCTCGTCCTCTGGCGTGCTTCCCAATCTGACAATTGCGCCGGGAGCGGTCGGACTGATTTCTAACCCAGGTGCGCAACCGACGTATGCCCAATCGGGTGCCTTAACTACCGCGCAGCTCGATCAATTTTCACCAAACGGATCGGTTGGCATCTATTCCGGGGCGCGGAACAATTACCAAGTCGCCAATCTGATCGATGCCATTGGCTTCGCTGACGGCCAATTGCTCGGCAGCGACCAAAGCTGGGTAAGGCTGACGCTCGATCCGGGCTATGACCTTAATCCCGGCTCGGATGTGACCGACTTCCCCGATGTTTGGCAATCGTTCTCGATCGCCACGGTGAGCAATCCCAGCGTCACCGGCGACGCCCGACTTGGTGTCGCCAACCCCGCCCCGGCCAGCGTGGCAGCCATTCCCGAAGCAACCCCTTGGAAAGCGGGCCTAGCTGTATCGTGTTTGTTGCTATTGGGATTTGCTTGGAAAAAGTTCAGTGTGGTCGGCGCGCGTTCGTGCGACTGTTGAAGGACTGTCGGTTTCGCCCGCTGTCGCCCCTTCCACTGCAACCTGCCGATCCATCGGCGAGAATGTTTCATGCTGCACCAATTTATACTCGCCGCCGGCCGACTAGCGGGGCGTGCGGTCGTGTTGGTCGCACTCGCGTTGACCGCGCTTTCTTCAACCACTCGGCCGTGTGGGGCCGAACTGAAGCCGAGTGAAATCGCGCTCGTCGCCGCTCGCAGCAGTCGCGAATCGCAAGCGTTGGCGCAATACTACTGCAAACAGCGGAGCGTGCCGGTCGAGAACATCTGTCTGGTTGATGTACCTCGCGACGAGTTGTTGTTGCGTGAGACGTGGACTTGGGCGATTCGCCCCGAAATCCAGAAATGGCTGCGAGAGAACGATCCCGACGAAAAACTCCGCTGTTTCGTCACGGTGTGGGATGTCCCACTTCGAATCGGCCCGGCCGATGCCACGCCCGAGATCAAGCGATACCAATCGTTTCTCATGGAAGAACGCAACAATCGGCTCCGGCTGCTCAAGCAAACGACCGAGTCGCTCAATGCACTTGCCACCGGCGACGAACCCGAGAGGATCGACCTAGCCCCGGGCGATGGGTTGGTTAACATTCGCACCGATCTCGAAACCGCATTGCAAGCTGCCCAAAAAGCGTTGGCGACCAAGACCGAAGCCGAGCGAATTCTCGATGGCCAAAAGTTGCAACGGCTCGCCACCATCGCTGGTGGCGATCGGGTGTTACTGCTGGGCATCGATCAACAGATCGACGCCCAAGGTGCCGCTACGCCGCAGCCCATGCGTGAGCAATTCGATGTTCTCCGCGGGCGGACATCGGCATTTCTCGAAACCAGGTCGTTGCTCGAGCAAACGCCCCCCGGCGAGCAGCGTGATGCACTATTGATCGCGACCATCGAACGAACCACCGGCCTGCTCGGTACGGTCGAATGGCTCAACGAACAGATTGAGATTGCCCGCAAGGGCGAAACCGGCAGCAGCTTCGATAGCGAGCTTTCGCTGGTCACTTGGGCCGACGACTACCAGTTGCTCCGCTGGCAGCCCAATTACCTGAGGCCGGCCTACGACAATTCGCAGTTACGCCAGATCAACCGCACTTTTATGGTCGCTCGCCTCGACGGGCCAACGATCGAAATCGCCAAGCGACTGATCGACGACGCCATCGCCGTCGAAAATGCGGGCGGACTCAAAGGGAAAGTCTACATCGACGCCCGCGGCCTCGCCAAAGCCGACCAACCGAACACTATTCAGCCGGGCAGCTATGAGGATTACGACCGAGCGCTCGTCGACACGGCCAAGGGAATCGAGCAGACCATGCCGTTGAAAGTCGTCCTCAACGAATCGCCCGAGTTGTTCCAGCCCGGCGAATGTCCTGATGCGGCCCTCTATCTAGGCTGGTATAGCCTCGCCAAGTACGTCGACGCATTCGACTTCGCCAAGGGAGCGGTCGCGATTCACTATGCGAGTGGCGAAGCGACCACGCTGCGAAAGCAAGAGAGCCAAGTTTGGTGCAAGCGGCTGCTCGAAGATGGTGTCTGCGCGACTGTTGGCCCGGTCTACGAGCCTTACCTCATGGCGTTCCCCCGCCCCAACGAATTCGCCGCGCTACTGCTGCAGGGCGATTTGACGCTGGTCGAAGTCTATTACCGCACCAAGCCATTCAATAGCTGGATGATGACGCTGGTGGGCGATCCGTTGTACCGGCCCTTTGGGGACAGGTAGCTACCGCTCGATCAATCCCCCTCCATCACCGGAGCCAGTTTGGGTGCCCAGTCGTCGTTACTATCTTCGGTCGCTGACCGCACCCGACACACTCGACCAAGCAACCCTGCTGCTGCTCGGGTTCATGCTCGCTTTTGCCGTGTTTGCATTTGGAGCGGTCGAGGCATGGAGCCAATTGGTGCTGCTGGGAATGGCGACGATGCTGATCGGCCTCACGATCGTTCGGCCGCTGGTCGATCCTGGATTTAAGCCTCGCGGTGGACTGATCGCGCTGCCCCTAATCGGATCGATCGGGCTGATGCTGGTTCAGATCACGGCTGGGCTGTCGGTGGCAAATTACGAAACGGTTCATTGTCTTCGGCTTGCCTGGCTGGCACTCTGCGTGCTGGTGAGTGTCGCGTCGTTCGTCCGATCACGGCAGCAGCTTGAGTCGCTGCTGAGCGTGGTGTTTTTGATTGGCTGCCTCCAATCGCTGTTATGTATCGCCCAAGTCGTGACGGGAGCCGACAAGCTCTATTGGACTGTCGACGCCGGCAGCGGGGGTATGCTCACGGCTGGCAGCTTTGTCAATCACAGCCACTTCTCGCAATTTGTGAATTTGACCATTGGTGCGGGAATCGCATTGCTACTGGTCCGCGTTCGCTGTGACCAGCGGAGTGGAAGTGGCGACTTATCGCAGTCAGCGAACTCGCCGAAGGCGAGTTTCAGACGCCACGGCGCGATTCTCGCCGGACTCGCGGTTTGTGTGCTGGGAGTTTGTTTGTCGCTCAGCCGCAATGGAATACTTTCGCTCAGCGTCGCGGCATTCGTTGTTGGTGGGGCGATGGCGCTGCAAAAGCGACTCGCTTGGCAGGGCTGGCTGCTCGCGCTGGTGCCCGCGCTGGTGTTCGGACTGCTCCTGTTTTTTGGTTTCGATGTTTTCTACGATCGTCTCGCATCGCTCGACGAAGCCGCTCACTACGCCGATCGCTGGGAGTTGACGCGGACGTCGTTCGTGGCCGGTAGCGATTATTGGCTGACTGGCGCTGGATTGGGTTGCTACCACCTGATCTACCCGGCTTACGACACCACCGGCTCGGCGGCCGTCGCCCGCTATGCCGACAACGACTTCGCTCAACTGTTTGTCGAAGCGGGGGCGATCGGCATGTTGCTGCTGTTCGCGACCCTTGCCATCGTGGGCTGGCACTCATTGCGGGCTTTCGATCGGTCGACTTCGGCGGCCGATGCGGTGTTTGGCTTGGTGTTGGGCCTCGTTGCCGTCTCGATTCACAGCTTCACCGACTTTGGCCAGCATATACCGGCCGTGTTCATGATGACGATGGTCGTGCTTGGCTGCGTCGCGGCGGTGCCACACTTCGAATCGTCTAATCAGTCGCGTCGCGTCGAGCCCAATCAACAGCTTGCCAAGTCGAGCCAGATGCCGCGACTTGTGGCGCTCGGTGCTGTGGCAGTTGTGGTTCCGATAGGCGTTTGGGCGATTCACGGTGCAGCCGTTCACTACCAAGCCGAACAATGGTGGAATGCCACGCTGGTTGCCGACAGCGACTTGCAGCGGCGCAATTGGGCCGGCGACGACAGAGACTACGCCGAGCTACTCACACTTGCCGAAAATGCAATTGTCTGGCAGCCCGACCACGTCGAATATCGCTATTGGATCAACTACTATCGCTGGATGTCGTTGGTTCGCGACGGATCGGGGCCACTGGTGGCGGCTCACGACGCGGTCGATTGGACACCGATTCTCGCTCAACTTGCGGACGAGCTCGCGTCGATCCGCCAAGACTGTCCTCCATACCATGCTCCGTATGTTCTTGAAGCGCGACTGCGTGGCCAGATGGGCGAAGACGATGCCGCCGGCGAGCTGTATGCCCGCGGTGCGCAACTGGGACGATCTGACGCTCAGGCTCGATTTGCTTTGGGAGACTGGGCCGCACGACGCAATCAACCCGACGTCGCTCGACACGAACTGGCGGCTGCCGTAATGCTCGATGGCAGTTATTTTGGTCGTGCAGTCGAGTTGATGGTCAATGTGCTCGACGACATTACCGCAGCACGCGACTTGGCAGGTACGCAAAGCGATCGCATTCGCACGCTGATCGAAGTGCTCAAGAAGCGACCCGATCAAGCCGATTTGGTGACCGAATTAGAGCAATCGTTTGAGCAGCAGCTCGTCGAGCTGGCCCGTCAGGGTGAAGCCTCGGCCAGCCAGTTGATGCTGCTGGCCAGCCAAGCCGCCGATCGAGGCGACCACGCGGAGTCGATCGCCCATTATCGCAAAGCGCTCGCAACCGACTACAACCGCCTGGAGTGGCGTCTGGCTTTGGCCGAACAGCTCAAGGCCGCGGGCGACTACGTTGCCGCCTTGCGTGAAGTTCGCATTTGCTTACGGCTGCGAGCGAACAACGCGACCGCAAGAAAGTTAGCCGATGAACTGGCGTTATTGATAGAGCCAGAGTGAACGTGTCGCGAGGAAAATCGCACGAGATCAATCGTCGGGGCTTCTGCTGGTTCACGCGAGATGATTACCACAAGTGCGAGAATCGTAGCGGTATTGCCGCTGGCGCAAAAGAAACTCCGCAGGCTGCAATGCCTGCAGAATGGGAAAGCTTTGATGGAAACACAACGGCCTTTAGTAATAAAAGACTTACGGAGTGAAGGGGGGGCGAGGGGCTGGGCGATAGGGGCTGCGAACAGGTGGCCGATAGGGCCGAGTTCCCGTCACTGCTTCCACAACGACTGGTGTGCTCGATGCCGAGACGCTCGCCGATGTCGTCACTTCCGTTGCGTTGGTCACACCGACACCGGGCAGATCGGTTGATGCCGTAGTAGGGTTCGCGGTGAACGGGTTCACGGCCCGCGAAAACACCACAAACGGATTCGTGCCGAAGTCAGGTTTGACGGTCGCTTTGACGGTGAACGGACTGAACGTACTCGGTCGAAACGCACGCGAGTTGACCTGGGCGGCCGCATCGCTTGCTGAGGCCACAGCAATTGCGACCAAAGCCAAAGCTGACGCAGCCGCTTTCGGAAGATAAGGCATCATGCGGATACAAGTCTCATCGAGGGGGCAATTTCACGAATACCGCCACTTTGCAACGGTAGTTTAGGTAAACTTGCGACGATATGCAAACGATGTCAGGGAAATTCCTACCAAAATAATTATTGTCGATGGCTCGGGAATCGCCTTATTCATGTCGGTTTCGAACACGTTGTAGTTGTCGAAAAAGGCTGTACCGGTTGCGGCAGCCGATACCGGGTCGCTGAATCCGGCACCTGAAAAGATCGGCGAATCACTGAATTCGTCGAGCCCCGGGTCGACGAAGTCAATGCCACTGTCGATCAAAACACCGTTAACGAACACGCTGTAGGTGTCTGTCGAGAAGTCGAGCACCATTTGAAATTTGTACCAAACATCGTAGTCGACCAAGAACGAGGAAATGGCGAGTCCGTCGCCTACTTGATAGACAACCTCGCGGGTAGCCGCGTCGGCGTACAGTCCACCGAGGGTTCCGATTACGCCCTGGTCGTCGAACGCCTGACTGCCGAACAAGGGGCCAAAGCTGTTAATGCCGTCGGTAATTAGCAATTGGTCGGGGATCATCATATCCCACTCGACGCACACGTACGGGGCAATCGGAGTCGTCTCGTAAAGAACTCCGTAGAATTCATCCGAGTTCTCACCGCGGACAACTTCGAGCGACTGTCCGAAGCCGTCGGGGCCTGGAACCGTATCTTGGATTGTGGCGGTGCCGGCAACGCGAGGTCCGGCCGCACCGAAGCTTGTTTGAAAGTCAATTTTCCAAGGAGCCGTCGTCGTATCACCACCAATCAGAGCCGACTGACCAACAACCTGGCCGGCATACGTTCCCGGCCCCGCGGGCAAAAACGTCGTCGTGTAAGCAGGTGATTCGAACCCCTCGCCATTGATGTAAGTAAAAGTAGCGGCAGTCGCGACATGTTCCGCTGCAACAGCCAATATTAAAGCGGCAATGAGCCGCGAAACGGAGTTCAGTTTCGTGTCGATCATTAGCGGAATCCACAGTGCGAAAGACTCAGGCGGCATAGAAAATCGGTTTTATAAACCGAAATTCCTGTATAGAGTGCGAGGCTAATCTAGCTGGCACTTCGAGTCAATAATTTTCTCTTGTATTTCCGCCAAAAATTGTCGTCGCAGCCCTGGTTTACAGGTTTGACAGTCCGCTAGGGTAGGATTACCGACCCTGTCCCCGACGCATCGGCGCGGTTGAGATACCGGAAGAAAAAGTCCATTTGGTAAATCGAGGTGAAGTAGCGGGTCAACGATTCATCGGTGTTTTCTTGCAAAATGAGCAAATCACCGGCCTGCACGAGGATGTCGTGACGCGGATCGCGGAGCGCGTCGTTCAGGTCAACTCGAATCACAATTTGCGATCCGCTAGGCGTTTTGCGAATAACCGACAGCAAGCTGGGCGACGGGGCACCCAAGCCCGACGCAACGATCGAACCGCTGAGGTTGTTGGTGCTTACACCGCCATTTACGAGCGGGCCTTGGGCCATCAGCAAGGCCTTCACCACCGATACATCGCGATCATACGGCAGTTGAGTTTCGCGGGCTGGGATCAATCCGCCCGTGTAGTAGAGCTCTGGCTCGCGTGCTCGAATCGTCACGATGTCGCCCGTCTTGAGAATGATGTCGTCGCGAGAAATCGCCGGTGGCAATCCCGGCCGCATCACCAAAGGAACGCGAATGACCTCTCCGCCGCCCCGCAGTGCTCGCTCGAGATCGGCAGCCGATTTGCTTTGCAAATCGGTCGGTTCGTCGTTTTGCTCGCGCCGCCCCTTGCGGTAAATGAGCACTTCTTGCTTTGCGGTCGGGCCAGGCAAACCACCCGTTCGCGCAAGCGCGTTCAATACGTCGTTTTCATAAGCCGGCAATTCGACGACTTGCCCCGTGGCCGATCGCCCGTCGCTGATCGTCGTTTCCGAACCAAAGCCGACAAGTCCCGCGTTGGAGAACGATACGCTCGACTGCGTTCCGTCGTCGCGGACCACCAAGATGCGTTCGTATCGTGGACGTTGAAGCGTAACGATAATGCGGTAGCCTTCTTCTTCCTGCGGCACAATCCGTTTCTGTAAGTAGGCGTCGATGACTTTTCGTTCCGCTCCCTCAATCGATAAGCCTGCGACATCAACGGCACCAATAAAGGGGAGCGAAACGGTACCATCGGATCGAATCGGAAAAGGATAGCCAATCGACGGCGATAAATCGGGAACATCAGGGACACTGACAGGAGGGGGTGACTCGGGATCGCCAAGAATGCCTTCAACGTAGATGCCGAGCGTGTCGCCGGCGGCCAACAGGTATTCGACGGGGGGCTGTTGGCGGAGCAGCGTCAAGTCGATTGGTTCAAACCCTTCTTTCGAAGGGGCGAGCAATTCGTCGGGCACCATGTGAACTGGCACTCCATTCGCCACCGGGTTTGTCACCGCGGCGCAACCTGCCAACTGGAACAAGCCGACGATTGCGACCAAACTCAACAGCGAACGCCGGAGCGGATCGCTACCGGTGAGATCGCGCGCACAGCGCGCTCTCGTTTGAGTGGATTGGTTCTGCATGCGAAAAGATGACAAGAGGAGAGCTTCGCGACGAGCCGACTTTTATCTTTTTGCGCTCTGTCGTGATAGGCCACTTATCAAATGGAGGCAACCCAACCAAGCGAACCCATCTGAGCGATCGACGCCTTTGAACTCAGTTCGCCGCGCTTCATTCACCCGACGATGGCGAGGTGCTCGATCGCCCATCGAAGAACTCAACTGGTCTGGTCGGTAGTCTGACGCTCAGACTGCTTCACAGTGGCCGAGGCAACGACTCGTCAGCGCGGCCGAGGGGATTTGGGGTAGATTGCGAACGGACGCAACTTACTGCTGCCGAAGGCTGCCAGCTCGACGATTCGGTGCCGACAGTGATTGCACTGCTGTCAATCACCCGTTGGGATGGTGCTTGCTCTGGTGCAATTACCCGTGGTGTCGAATCCTGCGATAGTTCGGGCTCGACACCGGTCACTTCTCGCGACCGGCTATTCGGCTCCCGACTGACTCGAACGTCCGGGCTGTAAAGATCGTTGCTGAATGGGCATTTCGACCGGGTAGCCGGGTTCAATCGACTCGAAATTGAGGTCGTCCGGCGCGCCCTCGTCGAGCAAAAATTCGTCGCCGTACGCTTCTGTCGGAGACAGAATTTCGTCAGCGTAAGCGGGGGGAAAAGGTGACGAATCGAACGAAGTTCTCAGCACCGCTTGGTCGCGAAATCCACCTTCATGAGCGACCATGGCTCCGTGGCGATAGCCAGCAAACCAAGCGTCGGCGGCTTGTTTTCCCGACCTTGTCCGCCAACCCGCTTTCCAAAGCGCGCGGGGCGGTGCCGCAGGCGGCTCGCCGTTGCCACCTGCGTAGACATATTCAACAAATCCTTCGCGAAATCCCCACGAATAATTCGGCGAGTGGCAGGGGGCAGACGCTATTCCCGACTCTTGCCAGGCTCGTTCGGCCCATTTGGCGTACAGCTCGCGGCTTGCTACTTGATCGACTTTCCAGTTGAACAGCTTCGGCTCCACCACCAACGTCTGGTGAACGTTGTGACACACTGTGCAACCACTGGGAAGCAAGCAAACGGCAACCAACGCTACCAGCACAAGTCGGTTTCGAGTTGTTCCCGGTATCGTCACGGCTGAGCATCTTCACAGTGCGTTGTGGCGGGCGTAGAGCGGCTACTTGTGTGCCTAGCGCCACCCATCAGCAAGTTTATCGGTCATTTTCGAGGAAACGATTAGGCGAATTGCGTTGACTTTAACGATTGGCGAATTAATTTCACTTAAGGAGCAAAAAGCTTCCAAAGAAAGCTTGCCAGCACCAGCGTGCGCAATCAACCTCACTGCTTCTGCCAGGCGGTTAGTCAACACACAAGCCTACCAATCTCATCTATCAATCACTCACAGTCACACGATGCTCCAACAAGTCTCAAACCGCTCGCGATGGTCGCTCGCGTTACTTCTGACGTACTTGGCCGTTGCTGCTGGCAAGCTAGCGATAGCATCGACAACTTTGGTCGCGACCGATGGCTTCGAGTCGTTCGCGAGGGAGAGCATCGTAGACCAGTTCGGGTGGAAAACCGCAGGGACGGGCACCAGCACTGCGGTTGTGCAGAATGAGGTCGTCGTTACCGGCGATCAAGCAGTCGAAGTCAATCGGACGGCCGGTTCCGATCGTCGCTGGGCGGTACCAAACTCGGGGTTGCAGACGGGCCGCTTTGTAACCATCAGTTGGGATATGGCGGTCAACGTAACAGAAAAACCAGGAGTCCTCGGCCCGGTATTCGGTGTTGAGGCCTACGATGCCTTCGAGAATTTTGGAGTTCTCGGGATGCTCGGGGTCGATGGCACCACGGGCGAAGTGCTTCGCCAATTGCCCGAGTCGGGATACTTGATGCCAACTGGTTTTTTGGCGGCCACCGGTGTTTGGAACCACTTCGAAATTGTGCTCGATTTTCAGACAGACAAATACATGAGTTTTTTTAACGGCGACCCGCTTGGGTCGCTGGCATTTGTCGACGGCGACTTCGGGCTCGATCATTTCACCGATGCCAACATCGCTACTTTTGCTGGGTCCGACGACGGAACTTCGATTAACGAACCCGGCACCGCTTGGTTCGACAACTTCATCGTTTACGACGGACTTCCGGGCGATTACAACGGCGATAACAGAGTCGATGCGGCTGACTACACAGTGTGGCGCGACCACCTCGGCTCAGTCGGTAGCACAGGTGCGCCATCGGGCGATGGGAATGGTGATTTGGTTGTCGACGAACTCGACTACTTCTTGTGGCGTTCAAACTTCGGTCGCAGCCCAGAGAGCTTTGCGGCCGTGAGCGTTACCGGCACTGTCCCGGAACCTTCAACTGTCGTTGTCGGTTTCTGTTGTGTGTTGGCAATTGGCCTGAAATTAATTCATCGCCGCAACTAATGACCTGGCGTTTAGCGCTGGTATTCGCGGAGCGGTTTTAACACTCAAAGGTTCTTGGCTCCTGCCGCAACTCTCAATCCAGACGCGAGACAGCGTCGGGAAGAGAGAGCTCACTGTCGGGCGAGGGTATTTCTTCGGGTGCGTCGTCGCTTGGTAGTTGCCTCGGACCCGAAGGCAAATCGATTTCAGCCTCGCCCAGATAGGGAGAGGGCCAGCCTCCGCCGAGGGCCCGGTAGATGAGAATAACGTTTTGGGCCACTTGTCCCTTCGCGACGGCAGCGGAGACTTCTTGTTGAGTCTTAAAATTCTGAACGTTGAACACGCGATTGATGTCGGCTTCGCCCTCTTCCAACTGCAGGTTGATGAGTTCGTTGGTTTTGTCGGCTGCCTCGGCGGCCTGCAGTTGATATTTCAGCACTTCTTGCGAGCCCAGGAATTGCTTGATCGCATTCTCCGCTTCGAAGTTTGCTGTGAGTACGGTTTGCTCATACAACGCCAGCAGTTGCTGGAAACGCGCCTCTTGTACGCCCACGTTGCCGACGATGCGTCCGTAGTTGAGGATATTCCACTGAAACGACGGGCCAAATGTCGCGAATGACGACTCGGTTGTGAACAAGTCTTCGAGCCTTTGCGCCGACACGCCGGCAGTTCCCGCTAGTGTGATTTGCGGATAGAGGTCGGTGGTTGCGATTCCAATAAGCTCGCTCTGAGCCGCTAGGTTGCGCTCCGCGCGCCGGACATCGGGCCGTCGCAACAGTGTCGTCGATGGAATACCGACCGCAATGCTGGGAGCGACATCCGGAATTTCTCCATCGCCCAGCAGCGACAAAATATCTTCGGTTGGCATGCCGAGCAGCAGGCAGAGTTGATTTTGCGACTGACGCAAGGCGATTTCGAGTTCGGGCACAAAAGATTCGGTCTGTGCGAGACTCGATTTGGCCTGCTGGACGTCGATGTCGCTCGCCTCACCGCCGAGAAAGCGATTTTCGGTCAACTCATAGGTTTTGCGTTGGTTCTCGACGTTTTGCCCGACCAGTACCAACTGTGCTTGAATTGTGCGGATGTCAACATAAGTTGCAGCGACATCGGCAATGAGCGTCACAACGACATCGCCGTAATCGTAGACTGATGCTTCCAAATCGGCGTCGGCTACTGCGACGGCGCGACGATAGCGGCCCCAGAAATCGAGTTCCCAAGCTAAGGAAAGTGAAGTGCTCCAAAGATTGAAATAAGTGCCGGGGCCCGTACCCCTGGCCTTGTTTCGCGAGAAACTTCCCGACAAAGTTTGATCCTGGGGAAAGAGATTACCAACGGCAATCGAACGCAAATTGCGGGCTTCAAGAATCCGAGCGCCAGCTTGCCTAACGGTGAGGTTTTGCCCATAGGCGGTCGCCACGAGTTCGTTAAGCACGGGGTCGTTAAATTGGGCCCACCAGGCGACCAATTCGGCCGGCTCGCTGATGATTCGCTTGTCGTCAGAGTCGATCCACTCCTGAGCCACGGGCACTTGTGGCGGACAATAGTTCGGGCCAACCTTAAATCCATTGGCGACCCACTCGCGCGGCCAAGTGCAACCGGTCGCGCAGATCGCGACGAGCAAGCTGGTGACAAGTCGGTGAACTTGCCAGTTGCGTGAGGCGGGGGGATTCGTGGGGATAGGCTCGAAGGGCATACGGGCAGAGCCGAGGTAGGGATTCCGATCCGCTGCGGACGGCCGCGCGCCGCATCATCGAAAACTTCGGACTTTTCGGCACGAACAATACAACCTGATTGTCTGAGGTGGGCAATCAATGACGGTCGAAGTGGTTATTCGATGCTATAATCGGTGCATCCGTTAAAGTCGATGATCGGATGATCGCTAGCTCGCCCACTTTCGCCCGGCTATCCGCATTCGCTGCCGCCAACGGTTTCAGCAAGCAACCCGAGCGCTGGCATGCGAAACGGCTTCGATCGGTTATACTCAGTAATCCTGCCCGCCCCGGCGGAACTTCCCACCCTCGCACGATCCGTCCGCGAATATGGCATCAACGGCCGCCAATCCCCGTCATTTTGCCTCGATGTTGCTGCGCGCGCTGCCGCCGATTGCCATCATTGCTGCCGGCTGGTGGGGCTATACCAAGTTCATGGAGCAAATTGAAATTGCTCCGCCTGCCGCCAAAGATGAGCGCGTCCTGCGGACGCGGGTGCAAAGTCTACAAGTGATCGACTACCCGACAGTTATCGAAACGAATGCCGTGGTTCAGGCACATAACCGCGTCACGCTCACCGCCGAGGTGACAGGCGTGGTCACAATGGTGAACCCGTCGTTCGAGGTCGGTGCCTATTTCTCAAAGGGCGAAGTGCTGATTGAAATCGACGCGCGCGATTATCGTACTGCCCTGTCGATGGCGGAGTCGCGGCACGAGAGCTCAAAATCGGCACTCAAACTTGCTCGGCTCATTGAAGAACGAAAACTGCGACTGGTGAGTTCAAACGCCGTGTCGCAAGCGGAGGTCGATGCCGCGTCGGCGACTCGGGAGCAGGCCGAAGCGGACGTAGCCATCGCGCAGACCGAGCTCGATCAGGCCACGCTCAACCTTGAGCGCACGCGGGTGCTGGCTCCGTTCGACGGGAGGGTGCAGGCCAAGAACATTGGAGTGGGGCAAATGGCCAACACGAACAATCCACTTGGCGAAGTATTTGCCGTTGATTTTGCGGAAGTTCGGCTACCGGTTTCGGCCCAGCAGCGGGAGTTCTTGGAGTTGCCTGAATTCGCCGACGACCCACCAGTGGCCGTCGAACTGCGCGATGGTATCAATCCGACAAATGGTCATGTTTGGCATGCCAACATCGTTCGCACCGAAGGTGTGCTCGATCAAAATTCCCGCGATATGTTCGCGATCGCTCGAATCGATGACCCTTTCGGACGCAAATCGGGCGAGAAGCCACTACGTATTGGCCAGCCGGTGGTGGCAGCCATCAAGGGCATTGTCATTCACGATGTCGTGGCATTGCCTCGGGAAGCCGTGCGTCAGCTCGATCAAGTGGTGCTGGTGCAACAACCGGGCAACACGTTGTTGCCGATCACCATCGATGCCATTTGGACCGATGCCGAGTACGTGGTGGTTGATAAGTCGGCCATTCCCGACAACGTGTGGCTGGCAACAACGGCAATGGTTTACACACCCGTCGGCGCGAAAGTCGAAATCATCGACGAGCCGTCGACGGTGACCTCGATTGCCGATTCGAAATCAAACGACAACAAGAATACCGCCAATTGACGGTTTTGTATGATTCGCTGGTTCACGACTAACGGCATTGCTGCCAATTTTTTGATGCTGGCGATCCTCGTCGCTGGTGTCTACACGGCCGCGTTTCATGTGCCGCTTGAGGTCTCGCCGGAGCGCAGCTTCGAAACAGTTGTTATCGATATGACCTACCGCGGCGCCACGGCCAAGGATGTGGAGCGCGCAATACTGATTCCCATCGAGGAAGCGCTGGAGGGTGTCGAGGGCATCAGACAACTCAACGCCGAAGGCTACCGAGGTGGCGCTCGCCTGTTTTTGGATGCCAAGCCAGGCACCGACTTGCGTGCGCTTATGGATGACGTGAGTGCCCGGATCGATACCATCACAACTTTTCCTGACGAGACTGAGCTTCCGCGGATTTTTATTCCCGATTCTTCAAACTATTGGGAAGTGCTCAGCATAGCTGTGACCGGCGATCTCGACTCTCGCCAGCTCCGCGAAGTGGCTCGTCGAGTACAGCAAGATGTACTCGTCTTACCAGGTGTAAGTCGCGCGCAAGTTCAAGGCGATAGCCGCTATGAGATCTCGATCGAAGCCAACACAGAAAAGCTGCTTTCGTATGGGCTGAGTTTCCAAGATCTGGTCGATGCGATTCAACGCTTTTCCATCGACTTGCCCGCCGGTGCCATCGATAGCGCAAGTGGAACTTTTATCGTCCGCACGCGTGGCCAAGCCTATTCGCAACGAGAATTCAGCACATTGCCGATATCGGTAGAAAATGGTTCCGATGTGCTGCTGGGCGACGTTGCGACGATTGTCGATGGATTTGAAGAAGGTGCGAAGATCGTCGAGTTTAATGGCAAACCCGCACTCTTTGTCGAAGTGATGCGCACTGGCAAGGAGAGCGCAATCGACATCTCCGACAAAGTCCGAGAGTACGTCGATAACTCTCGGTCGAAATTTCCCGAGGGAATTCGGCTATTTGTTTGGGACGACGAATCGATTGACATTCGTGGCCGGTTAGAGACGCTCGTGCAGTCTCTCGTTCAGGGCAGTGTGTTGGTCATGATTTTGTTGGGGCTGTTTCTGCGGCCGGCCCTCGCCTTTTGGATCGTGATGGGAATTCCCGTTGGCTTTGCCGGCGGTGTGCTCATGATGCCCTGGTTTGGCGTGACGGCCAATGTGATGAGTTTGTTTGGATTCATTATTGTTGTCGGCATCGTCGTCGACGATGCGATTGTGACGGGCGAGAACATCTACTTGAAAATGAAGGCCGGCTTGCCATCGCTGGAGGCAGCGATCGAAGGCACACATGAAGTTGCGACCCCAGTAACATTTGGTGCGCTGACCACCATTGTGGCGTTTTTGCCGCTTCTGTTTTTTGATGGGACTTGGGGTGACTACGCTAGCCAAGTTCCGCCGATCGTGGCTCCCGTATTGTTGTTTTCGTTGATCGAGTCGAAGCTCATCTTGCCGGCGCACCTTAAACACTTGCGCGCCGTGCCGCGGCAGAATTTTTTCACTCGATTCCAAACTGCAATCGCCAACGGACTCGAGTACTTTATCGAACATGGTTATCAACCTTTTCTCGAACTTGCCGTCAGGCATCGAGCTACTGTTTTCGCCAGCTTCATTGCCGTGGCGATCCTGATGGCGGGCTACTGTTTGAGTGGTCGGATGGAATTTATTGCTTTTCCCTCGGTCGATCGGGGGCGTATTTCGGCCGAACTCGACATGCCTGACGATACGCCGCTGGACGTCACGACGCGCTACATGCAAAGAATTGAATCGGCTTTACTTCAAATGCAACGAGAATATGTCGACCCAGGAAATGGCCAGTCGCTTGTGCAGAGCATTTCGAAACTTACTGGTGCCGCGCGAATTCATCGCGACTTTGACAAGTCGCGAGGTGCGATTTCGTTTGAGGTGCTCTCGCCGACGGAGCGAACTACGCCGGGGCCGCGAAATAGCGAACTCGTTACACGATGGACCGATTTGGTGGGCCCCTTGCCAGGGGCTTCAGAATTCCGCGTCAAGTCGGATTCGAGCATCCGTAACGACCGCGATGTCGACAACGAAAACCTGAACATCGAATTACGCGGTCCGATGTCGCCCGAAAAGGCAGAAGTGGCGCGAGGCATTCGCCTTATTTTACAAGAATACGACGCATTTAGTTCGACCTGGGCCAATATCAATTATGGCCAAGACGAACTCGAAATTACGCTCAAGCCCCTCGCTGCCGAACTTGGGCTCACCCAACAACTGCTGGCCCAGCACATTCGACAGGCTTTTTTTGGCGAAGAAGCCCAACGCTTGCAGCGCGGCATCGACGACATTCGTGTCATGGTGCGATTGCCGCGGCAGCAGCGTGAGTCGTTGCACACGCTCGATCGCATGCGTATTCCGACACCTCGCGGAGCCGACGTACCACTGTCGACGGTTGCAAACATCGCGTTTACGAAGGCGCCATCGTCGGTCCAACGCAAAAACGGAGCCGAGATTCTGCGATGCGGGGCACAGCCGGTTGACGAGAAAGTCGACATATTGCGCATTGCCAAGGAGATCGCGCCCCGCATCGAAGCTCTATGCGCTCCGCATAACTTGACGTTTCAGTATGTTGGCTACGTTGCCGAAGCCGAGCAAACGAGTCGCCAAGTCATCGTTGGTTCGTTGGTCTTGGTGTTCGCTTTGTATGGCTTGTTGTCGATTGCACTGAAATCTCTAACACAACCCTTTTTTGTCCTGCTCGCTGTGCCATTTGCGATTATTGGTGCGCTGTTGGGGCATATCGTGCTTGGCATTACGCCATCGTATTTGTCAGTTTTCGGATTGTTAGCCCTCGCGGGGGTGTCGGTCAACGACACTTTGGTGATGGTCGACTACGTCAATCGCCAGCGGGAGCGAGGGTCGAGTTTGCGCCAGGCGGCATTGGAGTCGGGATCGCGGCGTTTTCGTCCGATCATGCTCACTTCAATTACCACCTTCGTTGGTCTCATGCCGTTGTTGCTCGACGAGTCACTTCAAGCGCAGTTTCTCATTCCGATGGCGGTCTCGCTGGCATTTGGGGTGATGTTCGCGACGATCGTTTCGTTGCTTCTCATCCCTTGCGCTCTGCTGCTTGCCGATGATGCTCGAAGCGCCATTGTTATCGCCAAGGATTGGTATCTCAGCCCGTTTCGAAGTAAAAGGAACGAAGGCGCTGCTTAGCTATCTGGGCAATGGCCAGATGTTATAAATTCGGCCTCGTCACCAGAATCTGTGGGTAAATTCCGGCTCCGGTAACTCGCTCAGATTGTGATACAAGGCGATTTCGACCGCTTCGTAAGTCCGAAAGCCGAACCATTTTCTGGTGGTCAGTTTCACTCTCCAGTTGCACCCCCTCAGCTACGCCCGAGGAAAGGCTTGCTTTCGCTCGAAACCAAGTGAGAAACGGCTCGCGATGTTGGCGTAGCGTGCCGGTGACTTGCGTCATCGGCTCCAGTTGGCTCCGCATTGAGAGGGTACGCTCGGAGGGTCCCGTGACCGTCAGTTTCTTGCTAACGATCACTTTTGTCGCCAACGGCTTCGTGGTTGCTGAACAACCGGATCGGGCTCAACTGGGCGCGGATTAAAACAGGGACAAATGGGGGACAAACTGCAATGCGAAAAAATCGCTGTCGACGCAAATCGTTGGGAATAAAGGGCTTACGGCGACGAAAAAATGGCAACGGAGAGGACAGGATTCGAACCTGCGGTACAGTTTGACCCGTACGCCGATTTAGCAAACCGGTGCTTTCGACCACTCAGCCACCTCTCCAGGTGGAATCGTTTGCGGAGAGCGAATACGCTGGTTTTCGGCGTTTCGCCCCCCGTCGATGATTGAATTCTATGAATTTCGGTCTGCGATTCAAGACGGCTCGGTCGGCTCCAAGGTTCGCGAACCGAGCGAATGTGGTTGGGGTCGTCGCTCTTACACCGACCGACCTGCTACGATACGAGCCGCTTCGAGAGAGGGTCGGGCGACCGCTGGTGGGCCATTGGCCCACGAGAGGAAAGTCCGGGCGCCGTA
>JBGSWC010000216.1:0-16478 GCA_041752635.1 Pirellulales bacterium
GTTTTTTTCGCACCAGCGGTAGGTTCCGCCTGCAACTGTTCGGCCACTCGCTCAGCCAAACGCTGGGCCAAACCTGGTGGCAACGCCACCTGAGGCAATGCGCTGACAGTCCGCGAGAGGCTCTCAAGCTCGGCCACCAAATTTCGCGCAGCGGCATTCTCGCTCAGATGGCGCTCGACGACATCGCGTTCGACATCGCTAAGCTCCCCATCGACATAGGCGCTTAACAAAGCGTCGTCGAAACTGGGGGTGTCGAGTTGTGGTTCGTGCGAAGACATCGAATCGGAGGTTAAGTGCGAACGGGGGAAAGAAGCAATCGGGGAAACAAGCGAAGGGGAGGGGAGTCGTGGCCGTCAGGCCTTGGGCAACGCTACGATATTACGAGTAAAGTATTGCATGTTGAGTTATTTCACAAAATCTGAACCCTTTTCGATCGATCTATCACTTGAACTGTTGTGGAGTATTCGGAAATGAATCCCGAAGCGTCGCTTAATCCTCAGGACTCGCGGCCGTTCTTAATTTCTTGTCGCCTGTTTTAGTCGTCGGTGTCGATTGTATGGGCCAACAGGTCCTTGAGTTGCATCCGTGCGCGGAACAACCGGCTCCGAACTGTGCCGATTGGTATTTCAAGTATCGAACTTATCTGTTCGTAGTCGCAGCCCTCGATTTCGCGTAGCACAACAATCGTCCGGTGGTCATCGGCCAGTTGGTCGATGGCATCCTGAACTTGTGCTACCTGTTCGCGGACCATGCTTTGCTCGGCAGGTGAATGGCAGCGGTCGGTGGTCGATTCGGCAATCCGCGCTGCGTCGTCATCGGCACACGTCACCGGTCGTCGTCGACGGCGGTGGCTCATGGCCATGTTGAATGCAATGCGATAGAGCCAAGTGTAAAATCGACTTTCTTGTCGGAATGTGTCAAGTTTAGTGTAAGCTTGAACGAACGCTTCTTGGGCGAGATCGGCAGCATCTTCCGCCGAGCCAGTGAGTCGCAACAGCGAGTTGAATAGCCGCTGCTGATACCGCTCGACAAGCTCAGAAAATGCCTCTGACTGCCCCCCTTGGCAGCGACAAATGGCCGCCAAATCGGCGTTTTCGTCGTTCGTATTCTTTGACGCCGGTTCGATAAGACGAGTTCCCTGCATTTTGCCGCACTCCGGGCTCGAAAATTTTCGGTCCTATGAGGCGCGACTGTCAATTGCGTCTGCGAGCGCTAGGCGATTCGCGGTCTTGCGATTCCGAGTAGACTTTATGCCGCTTCGATGTACGAGGCCCCACAACGATTGGTTCGCAGAAACCCGCATTTTTATCTTCTAAATTATGGCTGACACTCGATTCGCCGGATTCGATTGGCTTTCTCGAGCGCTCGACGAACTCGAACGCCAACACCTGAGGCGACGGCCATCGGTTCGGCGGCCGGTCGGCGGTGCGATTTGCGAGCTGACCGACAACTCAACACCTCTGCCAAATCAATCACTCGTGAATTTTGCCTCAAACGACTACCTGGGGCTCAGCTCCCACCCCAAAGTCCGAGAAGCGGCCGCGAGTGCCGCAGCCGATTGGGGTGTCGGATCCGGAGCAAGCCCCCTTGTGAGTGGTCGCACCAGCCTCCACACGCGACTCGAAGACGAACTCGCCCAGCTCACCGGCTGCGAAGCGGCGATGATTTTTTCGTCGGGCTACGCCGCCGGTGTTGGTGTTATTCCCGCATTGGTCGATGAGTCCGATGCCATTTACTCCGACGAGTTAAATCACGCTTGCCTCATCGACGGTTGCCGACTTTCGCGAGCCACACGGTTCATTTACCGACATGGCGATGTCGATCAGCTCGCCGAATTGCTGGCTGAGGGAGCCAAGTTCCATCGTCGCCTCGTTGTGACCGACACATTGTTTAGCATGGGCGGCGACTTCGCTCCGCTGGCCGAAATCGCCGCGCTAAGTGCCGCGCACGATGCGATGCTGCTCGTCGACGAAGCCCACGCCACCGGTGTGTGGGGGCCAAACGGTGGTGGCGTCGTCGACATGCTCACCGGCGATTTTTCGCGTACAACGGGTCCGGAGCCCATTATCTCGAAGAACGTAGGTGTACGAATGGGAACACTCAGCAAGGCTCTCGGCGCGGCAGGTGGATTTGTCGCCGGTCCACAGTTATTGATCGATTGGCTCACGAATCGCGCTCGGAGCTATGTGTTCAGCACGGCACCGCCACTGCCTGTGATCGCGGCGGCGCTAGCAGCACTTGAAATCAACCGCACCGAGCCGACCCATCGCGAGCACGTGATCGCCTTGTCGGCTCACTCACGTGAGCAATTCGTCGCCGAGGGGTGGTCGATTGCCAATTCGTCGAGCCAGATCGTGCCAGTCGTCGTCGGCGACGCAGCCACGACCATGCTCCTGAGCCGAAAGCTTGCCGATGTCGGTTTCTGGGTGCCAGGCATCCGCCCTCCAACTGTGTCGGCGGGTCAATCGCAATTGCGAATAAGCCTGCGTGCCGATCACAAAGCGAGTGACATCGACCGCCTAGTCGACGCGTTGCGGGGGTGCCGAGGCAGCTTTGCCAAGGTCGGGTTGTAGGTGTCGACCGGGTTAATTGGGCTAACCGTAAGCCCGACAAGGCTTTACGTCAGTCTGGCTACGGTAAGCATTGCTTGACCATTGCCGCCGCGCCATTTACTATCAACTATACGCGCTACCCAGTTTGACACCTCAGCCGTGGCTGGCGGGGGTGATCGCTCTCCCTTTCATTTCCCGCCGCCCCTCCTGCTCGACTCACAAGGCTCGCCCGGCGATGGCTTTAGCGATATACGGAATACTTCTGCTAGCCTCATTCGGCTTTGCCTTCTGGGCGTCGAAGTATTGGCATTGGTCGCATGTGTTCGTCGGCGAAGTGTTGTTCTTGTCGACGCTGCTGTTGAGTTTTTTGGCGGCCGACATTCTGCGGTTCAACCAAGTATCGCGTAAGGATCTCAATGACACCGAGCAACGGCTCGAATTAACGGTGCCGCTCGCCAAGGCGATCGAGAACGGCACGCGCGATGAGTCGACCATCAATGATCTACGAGACAACAACGACGTTCCCGCCGTGATGGACCCGAACCCCGATAATCCTGGCGCAATGCAGGGAGTCGAGGATCTCGACCATCGGCTCGGGCTTATCACCCGCATCGTTGGACGAAAGTGGGAGAATGTCGTTCCGCAGGGCCAGGTGAACCCCCAGACGGGCGAAGCGACCGTGAAGGTTGAGTTCCCGCAACCACACGGCATCGAACCCAACTCGATTGTCTATGTATTCGAGCAGGGTGAACCGACTCTCCCTGATCCGACCCGAGGTCCCCAGTACCTTGGCGAGTTTCGTGTGACGGGCGTCGCCGCCGATATCGTGAAGCTTGTTCCGGTCGGCACCTGGGACGACCGACAACAAGCACGCCTCGGCACGATTCGGGGTGATTGGATCATTTACGAATCGATGCCGGTCGACCAGTATCCCGATGGCATTCTGCGTATATTTGCCGACGTGACCGAAGACGACTGGAGTACGCTTGTGCCCGGGCCGGTGGTCGAGGAATATCGCCGGCACGGTAGCGAAGCGACCCCCGACGACGACGAGTGGCACCGGGTCGGACTCGACGCCAATGGCAACGTTGTTGGTGTTGAAAACTGGGACAAAGCCGTGCGGTTCGAATATCGCCGCGAGCTACGCGATTATAACTTCTTGTTTTCGGAATACTCGAAGCGTTGGATTCAGTTGCTCGCCGATCAAGCTTCGCTGATTGAAGACAACAAAAAGTTGCAAGCAACGCTGGCAAGTGCCAAAGAGCTCGGGGCCTACCGCGAAGCGGAACAGCAAAAGCTGAAGTTCGATCTCAAGGGTGTTCAAGCCGATCGCAAAGCGATCGAACAGCATCTCGCGGCGCTCGAAACATCGTTGGCCAATGCCAAAAATCTATTGGCCCAGACGCTCGAACAAAATCTGGCTCTTGCGACCGATCTGGCCGCAGCTCAAGAAGCAGCCGCAGCCACCATCAATGCGGTCACCGAGCCGGTACCGGCTCGGGCAGCGACGGGTATCGATTCGCCTCGCTAGCATGGCTAGCTATTGACCGGCGTCCGTCGATGCACTATTCCGCCTCTCATGGAATTCTCCCGCTCCCGATCGATGCGCGCCCGCGCTGCTAGGCCACTAGCAGTCGCCATAGCGATTGTGGTCTGCGCGGTCGGTTGTCGGAATAACAACTCGCAACGAGAAATTTTCGTCCGCGAGTTGCGACAACAAGAAGACGAAATCTATCAGCTCGAAGATTACCTGGCCGAATATCAGCAGATTATCAAGCAAAACCGTGCTGAGAACGCAAAGTTGCGGCGCGAACTCGAAGAGTTGCGAGGCGCAAAAAAAGCAACTGGCGACGGCCAACGCATCAACGAGCTACCGTTTGGCGGTGCTGCTGGCGATCGTTCGCCGACGCCGGCGAGCTCGCCTGACCGTGTCAATGGTGATGGCGAAATGCCCCCGATTGAATTGGGCGACCCGGTGATGCCCGACATCGACTTGGGCACGCCGATTTCACCTGAAGAGTTGAATGCGCCGGGCGAGTTGCCCGAGGGCTTGCAGGGGGCTCGGCGACTGCCCGCTGCCATGCAACTCGCATCGGCCGAAAGCGACAACAGCGAGTTTATTCCGCCTCCGCTGCCGGTCGAACCGGCCGACTCAGTCGCCCTTTATGCCGAACAAGCGCCGACGGAATCGCAAGGCGACGTACAAATTGGGCTGCTGGCGATAGTCGAACCGCTCCGCCGAGATGGTGGTGCAGGCGAATTTCATGGAACTTTGTCGCTGTTGGTACGCGATCCGCTCGACGATTCTGAACAGCCCGAATTGGCACGTTGGGATCTATCAATCGAGCAAGTTGAAGAAGGCTGGCGCGATGGCAATCGGCGTGTGCTCGATTTCGCACTCGCCATGCCGCCAGAAACACCCGTCGGTCGGCCACTCGAACTATGGGTAAGACTTCAGCCCGAGGGCGGCGAGAAGTTGCTCTCGCACACGACGATCGAGTTGTCTCCGCCAGTGAATCTGGTGGGAGTCGCTGCAAGTGGAGGGCCGGTGCGCCTCGTCGCCAACGAAGAAACGTCGCAGACCGCCTGGGTCGCTGCCGCACCGACCGACAGCGAAGGTGAATCGATCGAAGCCCCCGCTTGGAAAACGGCCAGCCAAGCCCCCCCGGCGGCGCTCGCAGCGCCACCGACCCAAAAGCCACTGATGCCGCCGACCTGGAGCCCACAACGATAAGCAAAATCAGAACCGCGGAGGCCGCCAAGAGCGCGGAGAAAAAAAGAAGCATAGCCGCAGATTAACGCTGATGAACACAGATGGGAAATTCGAATGAGTGCTGCGACGACCTTCGTATCCCGACGCGCAAGCGAGGGACGAACGGTTACTGTTGGGGTCCCTCGCTTACGCGTCGGTTTATGATTTTTTTGATTTCTCCCATCTGCGCTTATCTACGTCCATCAGCGGCTCAAAATTTCTTTCCTCCGCGCTCTTGGCGTCCTTTGCGGTAAAAAAAACATGCAACTCACCGTCCTCATCCCCTGCAAAGATGAACGCCACAACATCGCGGCCTGCATCGATGCGGCGCTCGCGGTGGCCGACGAAGTGATCGTGGCCGACAGCGGTTCGACCGATGGCACGCTCGAGTACGTCGGCGGGCGCGGCGACTGCCGGGTTATTGAGCGTGAGTTCATCAACTATGCCAGCTTCAAAAACTGGGCGATCCCGCAAGCATCGCACGAGTGGGTGCTGATCGTCGATGCCGACGAACGGGTGACAGCCGAACTGGCGGTCGAGATTCGCGAACTGCTCAGCAGCGATCCGCCAATGGATGCCTACGCGATTCGCCGTACCACATTTGTCCTTGGTAGTCAGCTTCGCTATAGCGGGCTGCAGAACGATAAAGTGACGCGACTCATTCGGCGGAACTTACGCTATGCCGACACTCGGGTCCACGAACACCTCGAAGTCCCCAGCGGCCAGCTTGGCCGACTCCAAGCGCGACTCGAACACCATACCGTGCAGAGCGTCGCCCGCATGTTCGCCGTCCAAAATCGCTACACAAGCTGGGCCGCGCTCGATCGGTTTGACCGAGGGAAACGGGTGGCTTTCGCTCACGTTGTTGCAAAGCCGCCGGTCAAATTCTTGCAGACCTATTTGCTGCAACGCGGTTTTCTCGACGGCTCGATGGGGTTTGTTTGGAGCGTCGTGACGGCCTTCTATGCCTTCGCGAAGCTGCTCAAGCAGTGGGAATTGCAGCAAAACGACTCGAAGGCTGACGATTCGGCCCACGCCGACACGTTGCCGGTGACCGGTGAATTTGGGCGGAAAGTCGCGTAAGATTGTCGGATTGGATTTTTCCGTCCCTGCGACCGTCGCCCAATGAAACTCCGCACGCTCACACTCGGTTGCAAGGTCAATCAATACGAGACCGAGTACGTCCGCGAAGGGCTGGCAACGATCGGCTATCGTGAGGCGGACGAAGCAGAAGAAGCCGACCTTTGCATCGTGAACACTTGCACTGTTACCACTGATGGTGACGCGAAGAGCCGCAAGGCAATCCGCCGACTCGCGCGAAACAACCCGGCGGCCAAGATTGTCGTAATGGGTTGCTACGCGACTCGCGCCCCCGGCGAAGTTGCCGAGCTGCCCAACGTCACTGAAGTCGTGACCGACAAACGCGAGTTGCCCGATTTGCTCGGGCGTTGGGGAGTGACCGATATTCCCACTGGCATCTCGGGATTTGGCCGTCGACATCGCGCCTACGTCAAAGTTCAAGATGGTTGTCTATTGCGTTGCAGTTTCTGCATCATTCCGCACGTCAGGCCACAACTCACGAGTCGCCCGCTGGAAGACATCGTCCAAGAAGTGGGCCGCATCGTCGCCAACGGGTTTCGCGAAATTGTGCTCACTGGCATTCACCTGGGACACTACGGCGTCGACTTCAGTCGCTCGCGGCCCAAGAGCGAATGGACGCGACTCGCCGATTTGCTCGCTTGCTTGGCCGAACTGCCAGGCGACTTTCGCGTGCGACTCTCAAGCATCGAAGCGACCGAAGTCACCCGCGAATTGATTGCCGTGATGCAGGCCAACCCCAATCGCATTGCGCCGCATCTGCATATCTCGATGCAAAGTGGCAGCGATCGCGTATTGCGGCGGATGCGCAGGCGGTGGGGCGCAAAACGATTTGTTGATCGCTGCCGGCTGCTACAAGAGTCACTCGACCGGCCCGCCATCACGACCGACGTCATCGTTGGGTTCCCGGGCGAGACCGACGCCGAGTTCGCCGAAACGATCGCCACTTGCCGCGAGGTCGGATTTTCGAAGATGCACATCTTCCCTTTTAGTGCCCGCCGTGGCACACCGGCGGCGACGATGTCCGATCAAGTTCACGGCGACATCAAGCAAGCGAGGGTGAGCGAGCTTGCCGACGTCGAAAGCGAACTCCAGACGGCCTACTTCGAGTCGCTCGCTGGCCGTCGGCTTCGTGTGTTGGTCGAAAGCCCTCTGCCGGGCGGCACCCACTTCGTCGGCACCGCGTGCCGTTACGCCCCGGTCGAGTTACCCGCTACCACTGCCGATGAATGGCAATTCCGCGATATAATCGCGGGCGAAGTTCGCAAAGGGAGAATCGTCGCTGCGCAATGTCGAAGCCCGATTGACGAATGACGAATGACGAAACAAGTAAATTCGTCATTCGGATTTCGTCACTCCCTCCAACCCATGTCCCCCAACCCCCCGTCCCCCTCTCCCATGCGCGTACTCAGCGGCATTCAACCGACCGGCCCGTTTCATTGGGGCAACTACTTCGGAGCCATTCGGCAGTACATCGAACTGCAAGACCTGGCCGACGAGTCGTATTACTTCGTCGCCAACCTGCATGCGCTGACGACCGTTCGCGACAAGGAGCGACTTGCCCAATTCACGATCGACGGCGCGATTGATCTGCTCGCGCTCGGGCTCAATCCCGAAAAAGCAGTGCTGTTCGTGCAGAGTGATGTGCCCGAAGTCAGCGAGCTTTGCTGGCTGCTGATGACCGGCACGCCGATGGGATTGCTCGAACGCTGTGTGAGCTACAAAGACAAGCTCGCAAAAGGCGTCAAAGCCGACGCGGGATTGTTTACCTATCCGGTTCTGCAAGCGGCCGATATTTTGGCTTACGATGCCGACATCGTGCCCGTTGGCGAAGACCAATTGCAGCACATCGAAGTCTGCCGCGACATCGCGGGCAGTTTCAACCACCATTTTGGCGAGACTTTCGTTTTGCCGAAAGGAAAGGTGCTCGATCAGTCGGCCCGAGTCCCTGGGACCGATGGCGAGAAGATGAGCAAGAGCTATGGCAACACCTTGGCTGTATTCGACGAAGAAAAAGCACAACGCAAACAGATCATGCGTATCACCACCGACAGCCGACCGATGGACGACCCCAAGGAGCCCGAAGGTGACGTGCTGTTCGATCTCTTTAAGTTGGTCGCGACCGCCGATGAAGTGACCGCGATGGCCGCAAAATACCGTGCCGGGGGCTTCGGCTATGGCGAAGTGAAAAAAGCGCTAGCCGATGCCAGTGAACGATACTGGGGCGAATTCCGTAGCTGCCGCGCCGACATTGCCGCGCGGCCCGACGACGTTCGCGATGTTCTCAAGGCGGGTGCGGCGAAGGCCCGCGCGCGGGCGGGGCAGGTGCTGGAGCGGGCCCAGAAAGCCTGTGGCTTAAAGTGACGGAGAAATCTCACTCGGCTGCGCGTCGCTCAGGCTTCGCCGTTTCGTCATAGGTCGTGACTAACGGCGAGAGGTGCCAAACTTCACAGTCCGTGACCAATAGAATTTGGCACCAAAATGCGGCAACTACGCGTCGCCAAGGGCCGAATACCTAAAAACCGAGCAAAAGTACTTCAGTCAGCTTTCATTTTTTGTGCGATTTCGCCTACAATACGTTGGGCGGAGTGACTTTCGGCAACTTCGCCACTTTTCAAATAGCTCGCGATTCCGGGGCCCTTGGTGTCGCGTGTGTTTCTTGATCGGAGAGTTCAGTATGTCGCATCTGCTTGCGTCTTCGCCTCGCCTTGGTGCAACGCGTCGTGGTTTTACCCTCGTCGAACTATTGGTAGTAATCGCCATCATTGGCATTTTGGTAGCGCTGTTATTGCCTGCCGTTCAAGCAGCCCGCGAAGCGGCCCGGCGTACGACGTGCATCAACAAGATGAAACAACTGGGCATCGCCCTACACAACTTCAACGACACAAACAAAAAATTCCCCGACGGATCGCAGGGGCGCGATACAAGCGACGGCGGACTCGGCTACACCTACGGCCCCAATGCACCCACGAGAGTGGCGTTCTTCATTTTTCTCTACCCGTTTCTCGAAGACTCGAATACCGATCTCAAATACGATAAGGACGTTTGGTTCATCGATAACATCAACACGGGCCCGTTCCGCGAGATCCTTCGCGCTCCGCAAGAGAATCTCATCTGTCCCAGCGACGAACCAACCAAATGCGATTGGTGCGACGGCGGAAACGCAGAGGAGTACAAAGGCAACTATGGCGTTAATTGGGGGCCGCAAACCATGGCCTGTCAGGCCTTGCCACCAACTCATCCGCAGGCGGGTGGAGTGAACCGGTGCACTGGTTCTGCCCGCGATCAATGGAAAATCAAAGGGGCTCCGTTCCACTTCAGTTTTGGTGCCCGCATCGCCCAGATTATCGATGGCACAAGCAATACGCTGGCGATGATGGAGATGGTGGCCACTCCCGAAATTAATAATGCCTGTGATCGTCGCGCTCGAATCTGGAACGATGACTTTTCCTGCTATCAAATCACTTGCCACACGACTCCCAACACCACGGTTGCTGATGCGAGTGCCTGTCCCGGCGCGTCACCCGAATATCCATGCGTCAGCAGTAGCGGCATTACTGGCGGGCGGATGCAGTCGCGGAGCCAGCACCCCACAGGAGTGGTCGCATTGATGTGCGATGCTTCGGTCCATTTCGTGAGCAACGACATCGATCTGAACGTGTGGCAATCGGCCAGCACAATGCAGGGTGGCGAAGTGTTGGGCGATTTCCCGTGAAATTGATTTACACAAACCGACCCCTTTGATAATCAACAGCGAGCAACATCATGCGACCTTCGATCTGTGCGGCTAGCTTGGTTGGCGTAGCACTCGTACTGCTGGCGGTCGGGGGGTGCGATTCGACCGGCTCAGCGATCGGCGTTTCGGGCACAGTGAAGCTCGACGACGCGCCGCTGCCAGAGGGGCGGATCACCATCTATCCATTAGAAAGTGGCAAGCCTGCCGCTGTCGATATTGTCGACGGTAACTACTCGATGAACGCGGAACCTGGCGATTACAAAGTCGAGATCAGCCGAATGGTCGAGAAAGGTGCAGCCGTGACCGACAGCGACTATGGAATTGACAAAGAGCTAGTGGAGTCGCTTCCCAAACGCTACAACGCGGCTTCCGAACTCCGCATGAAAGTCGCGGCTGATGGCGAAAACAAGATCGACTTCGCGCTCGAGTCGAAGTAGCGGCGGAACTGGTCGCATTGGGGCGCCCTTACTCGGGCGGATAGAGCAACGCACCACAGCCCTGACAAAACACCGCTTTTTGCAGAATAATATCGCTTGTTTGGTTGAGCGACAATTGCTGGCCACAGCCACCACAAGCCCCTTCCTCGACGTCCGCCATGCCCCCAGCACCAAGCTGTCGCACCACGCGCTCGTAATCGGCCTTGAGAGCACCAGGAATGTGCTGTTCGGCGGCGGTGAGCTCCCCCGCGACGCGAGCGATCTCCGCCCGTAATCCTGCCTCGGCGGCGGCAATTCGTTCGCTCGTTTTTTGCATGTCAACCTGAGCGGCTGCGAGTGATTCTTGGACCGCTTTGGTCTCGCTTTCGAGCCCGTCGATCCGTTCGAGCGTTTCGAGAATCTCGTCCTGCAACACGCTGCCGGCCATCTCGCCTGCAGCAATTTGTTCGAGCAGCGTTTGATATTCCTTATTGCTGCTACAGGCATTTAATTTGCCTTGCCAGTCAGCGATGCGCGATTCGCTCGACTTGAGGTCGAGTTGCTTGCGATCGGCCAAGAGCTTAGCTTCGCGGACTTTCTGTCGCCACTTCTCGACTTCGGCCGCGGCCCGATCGACGGTCGCCTGAGCCGCCGCGACTTGACGTGGTCCGCGCTCCAAACGCCCTTCGAGCTCGGCAAGTTGGCGGAGCAAACTATGGAGCGAACGAAGTAATTCGGCACTAAGAGTCATGAAAAGATGTCATTTGAGAGGTTGGGGGGTAGCGTCGTTATCGCGCACAAGGAACTTGGGAGCAAGCCCCACACGAATTGCGAAGCCCCATTTTTTGACGCAAAGTCGCGAAGTCGCAGAGAAGCGCAAAGATGCGTAGTTTATTGGATAATTTGATTTGATTTGATTGCGATCATACGCGATGCGGTATCGTTTTAAGATCGATCAAATGGTGGTTTAGACAGACTACTTTGCGCTTCTCTGCGTCTCTGCGGCTTTGCTTCGAAAATCTTTGGAATGAGGGGGGCATTTTTTAGAGTCGTAGGGCGTTGCTGGTTTGGTGTGAACCTGACGACCCGATATACTATCACTCAATCACAATCGCGTTCGCACGAGCTACCTTGAAGGACCGAACATGACTGCCGCTGCATTTGGCACCAAACAGATTCGCCGCGAAGAACTGAAGGCGGGCCAGAACTTGTGTGAATTCTGCACCGCCAAGTGCTGTAAGTACTTTGCGCTGCCGATCGACGCGCCTGATTGTTTTGAGGATCTTGAATACATTCGCTGGTATCTGCTGCACGACCGAGCGAGCGTTTTCAAAGAAGATGAAGACTGGTATCTCTTGGTCCACACTACTTGCGAGCACCTGCAGCCCGATAATCGCTGCGGCATCTACCTGACGCGGCCGAAAATCTGCCGTGACTACACCACCGACAACTGTGAATACGACGACAACTGGACCTACGACTTCTACCTCGAAACGGCTGACCAAGTGTGGGAGTACACGGAGGCGACAATCCAGCCCAAAGGACAAAGCATCCGCAGCCGAAAGCCCGAAGTGCTGCCTTTGGCGTAGTCAGTTTTCAGTAGTCTGTAAAACTTCTCGCTCATCGTTCCTTGTTCATCGCTCCGACACCTCCTCCGACTGCCGCCACCCGGCTCGCCTGCCCTCTAGACTCTAGACACTAGACTCTTTCCATGATCACTCCCCGCACACTCAAAGGCTTTCGCGACTACTTGCCCGAGGCGATGTTGCCTCGCGAGGAGTTGATGGCCACGGCGCGGCGAGTTTATCGCAGCTATGGGTTTGCGCCGATCGATACACCGGCGCTTGAGTATCTCGAAATACTTACCGGCAACGGCAGTGACGAGACCGACAAGCAACTCTATAAATTCGAGGACCACGGCGGACGACAAGTCGGCTTGAGGTTCGACCTTACCGTGCCGCTCGCGCGGTTTGCCGCCCAACATGCGCAGCAACTCGGCACCCCCTTTAAGCGGTACCACATCGCCAGCGTCTGGCGGGGCGAGAACACCCAACGCGGTCGGCTTCGCGAGTTTGTGCAATGCGACTTCGACACCATCGGCACCGAGAGTGTCGTCGCCGACGTTGAGACGGCGTGCGTCATTCACGACTTGATGCGGGCCATTGGTTTCGAGAATTTCACTATTCGCATGAACAACCGGGCGGTGCTCAATGGGCTGCTCGAAAAGCTGGGGCTGACCGAACAGAGCGTCACCATTCTTCGATCTCTCGACAAGCTCGCCAAAATTGGGCCCGCCAAAGTCGCCGACGAAATGATGGCTGTAGCGAATGCATCGCCCGAACAGGCCAATCAAATTGTCACGTTGGCCTGCATCACCGGTACGCATGATCAAGTGCTGAGCGAAGTCGATAAATTGGTCGCAGGGAGCGAAACGGGCGAAGCGGGCGTGGCTCGCCTGCGAGAGATTCTTGCTGGCACGCGTGCCGGGGGCGTGGCCGAAAACTGCCTTGCGCTTGATATCTCGATCGCTCGCGGGCTCGATTACTACACAGGAGTCATCTTCGAAACGTTCCTGGGCGAGCTGCCAGACATCGGCAGCGTCTGTAGCGGGGGACGCTACGACAACCTAGCCGAATTATTCACCAAGACGCGGCTCCCGGGCATTGGAGCGTCGCTGGGGCTCGATCGATTGCTGGTAGCGATGGAGGAATTGGGGCTGATTCCGCCCGCTGCAACGCCTGCCCAGGTGCTGCTTACGCAATTCTCGGCCGACGCACTGCCCGATTATTTGAAGCTGGCTCGCCAACTCCGTCGTGCAGGACTGGGGGTCGAGCTTTATCCCGAAGCCAAGAAACTCGGCAAACAACTTCAGCACGCCAACCGTCGCGGCCACCGCTTGGCTGTCATTGCCGGACCCGACGAGCTGGCCGCCGGCGAATGCCAGATTAAAGACCTCGCCAGCGGCGAAAGCCGCACCACCCCCCTTGCCGAAGCCGCCAGCACGGCACTCGCGATGCTTACGCCACGCTGACTGAATCATCCGTTGCCAATAATCAGATATCATTTCTTACATGCAAAGCATCGAAGTTCACGATAGACTAAAGCTAAGTGACAACTGAAAATTGACAATTGCAAAGCTTAAATGGCCAAGCGCGATAATCACTACGAGCTCGCCTTCGAAGAGTTGCTGCGCAGCACGCGGCAGCCCTATGTGGCGGTCGACGAAGCGCGGCGGAGCCTCGTGGGTGATGGCTCGCTCAAAAGCCTCGATTTTTTGGTGTCGCCCACCCATGGCCGGTCGCTACTGATCGATATCAAGGGACGCCGATTTCCGAGCGGTACGAAGAACCCACAGTTTTGGCGGAACTGGTCGACTGCCGATGATCTGAAAGGACTGGCCGAATGGGCGCGGCACTTTGGCGAATCGGCAACCCCCGTACTAGTGTTTGCTTACTGGGTGACTGGCACCCGCTCGCCGGTTCCGCCGCAGCACCTGTTTTGGTGGCGCGACAACGCGTACGGGTTTGTGGCGATTCGACTCGCCGATTACCTGCCGTGGGCAAAACAGCTCAGCGCCCGCTGGCGGACGGTCTCGGTGCCGGTCGGCGAATTCCGCCGTCGGGCGGTGCCTTGGCAGCATTTTGTCGAGAGCCACAGCCTGAGCGAACCGTGGGCATCGCCCACGAATAAGGACGCCGACGTTTGGCAATCGTTGGCGGTTGGAATAAGCTAGGAAAGATTATCAACATTTGTTAGTCGAGAGCCCACTATGCAACGCTTAAGTCAACTGCTGTTGATCGTGCTAACGCTCACGAGCGTTGGCTGCGAAGTCGACATGAAAGAAGGCCATCCGATGGGTTGGACGATGGTCTTGTTTTGCATTCTGCTTGGCGTGATGGTCGTCGTGACGCCGGTCAAGCGCGAAGCGAAGTCGAAGAAACGCAAAGAAGATTGATTTCTGCATGGCGAATTCGCTTTTTTAGACGCAGAGGCGCAAAGAAGCGCAAAGGCAACTGCGGATTTATCCTCAGCAAGCAAACTTCCAAGTAACTCTAACTGCACAGCGCCAAGTCGCGATGCAGCCGATTCCAGGGAACGCTGATAAACGCGGATGAATTTCAATGCAAATTGCGCTAAATAACGACAGCCGCATCTCTTTGAGCTGGAGCCATTAGCGAACGACGCGCGAACGACGACTTTCTGCAAAAATCGGTGAGCATCAGCGTTTATCTGCGTTTCCTAGACAATCACTTGGCGCTGTCCAGCTAATTCTTCTCTGCGATTCTCAGCGACTCTGCGACTTTGCGTCGAAAAAGTACGGACCTTAGCCCGCCCGTCGGGTCGGCAAGTCGCTGTTCGCGCCCGATGCGCCAAAGTCGACGGTTCGGGCAGGTCCGCCAGCGAGCCGCACGTCGCCACTGGCAAATTCGGACAACGCTTCGATAACTCGCGTTTGTTCGTCGGTCGTCAGTTCGGCATAGACCGGCAGCGACAGCACTTCTTTCGCCGCCTGTTCACTGTGCGGCAAGTCGCCAGTCTTGTAGCCAAGTTCGGCGAAGCAAGGCTGTAGATGCAACGGAACCGGATAGTAAACGGCCGAGCCGATCTGCCGCTCGCTTAAAAAAGTTTGCAGCGCATCGCGCCGCCCACCAACGACGCGGATCGTAAACTGATTCCAAACGCTTGTGGCCCGCTCGTCGATGACCGGCGCGACCAGTGTTCCAGCAAATTGGTCGCTGGCGAGCTGTTCGCTATAGCGCGCCGCGTGCTCTTGCCTCACAGCGGCCCAGCGATCGAGGTGCGGAAGCTTCACGCTTAAGACGGCCGCCTGCATCGTGTCGAGCCGGCTGTTGGTGCCGACCACATGGTGGTAGTAGCGCGGATGTTGACCATGATTGCGGTGCTGGCGGAGGAGTTCGGCTAGCTCTTCATCGTCGGTGGTGATGAGACCCCCGTCGCCGAAGCCGCCGAGGTTCTTAGTCGGATAAAAGCTAAACGCGGCCAATGTGCCGAGCCCGCCGACCATACGGCCGGCGAAGGCTGCCCCGATGGCTTGGGCCGCGTCTTCGATCACTTTGAGTTTGTGCCGTACGGCGAGTTCGTTAATCGCTGCCATATCGGCCGCTTGGCCAAACAGGTGGACGGGAATGATCGCCTTTGTGCGTGGAGTGATTCGGCGGGCGATATCGGCCGGATCGATGTTGAACGTCGTGGGCAGGATGTCGGCAAACACGGGTGTCGCACCCACTCGCCACACCGCACCGGCTGTCGCAAAGAATGTGAAACTTGGCAGAATCACCTCGTCGCCAGGGCCAATTCCCATCGCCATCAGCGGCAGCAACAGTGCGTCGCTTCCCGATGCACAACCGATCGCATGTTTGGTGCCGCAGTAGTCGGCCATAGCTCGCTCAAACTGAGCGCAAGCCGGACCTTGAATGAATGCTCCGGTCGACGTCACTTCAGCAAGCGCCGAGTTGATTTCATCGGTCAGTGGCGCGTTTTGTCGGTTCACATCCAGCAGCGGAACGGGCGGATTCTTAGCGAGCATGGGGGGCCATCTCCGAAAGAGAGCTGTTTGGGTCGGCAGCACGACTAACACCGGTGTGTAGTTCGCGCGAGGGGAGATTAGAAATTACTTGGCCTCCGAGCAAGGCCAGCCAAAAAATAGTCACTGCTAGCAAAACAGTCGGCGTGAAGGTCGCGAGCCCAAGCAAGGCACATGACACTGCGGCGAAGCGATAGCGGGAACTTGCACAGAGCGCACTAACTCAGCCACAGCAGCACGAAGTAGACAGCGACTAGCATCACAGCACAGCCAACGCCGACGGCGATGTGCATCTTCCGCCGCACCGCGGCGCGCTCTTCCGGAGTCAGTTTACGGGGTGGTTCGGCAGTAGGGCGGTCGGCGGGTGGCGGTGCTGGCT
>JBGSWC010000217.1:0-37489 GCA_041752635.1 Pirellulales bacterium
TCTTGCCGGGGCGAACGCCCCCGCTGGATCATCGCTTCGCGGGGACTGAACAGAAACGACTCTTCCGGTCGATCCAACAGCGGCGCGAGCACCGCTTGCGTTTTCGGTCCGATGGTGATCTTGAGCTTCTTGGCGTTCCCCTTCTCGTGGCGCCTGGGAGTGTAGACCCACACGTCGCGGGTCATGTCGATGTCGACCACTCGCAGTGAGCAGAGGTGATGACTCCGCATGCCAGTCCGCCACTGCGTGCGAATCATCGCGGCGACGGTCGGCGGAGCAATTCTCAGCACGGCGGCCACACTCCGCAGCGGCGCGGGGAGTACGGCGCGAGGCTCGGCGGCCGTGGTCCGTCCCTTCCGCAACCCCGTCACCGATTCGAGGGCGGCGAGCTGATCCGCCTGAATCAACTCGCGCGAGATGCCCCACCTGAAAACGCGCCGCAATCGCTGCACCTGGTCGTTGATGTACTTGCGGCTCCACTTCCGCTTCCCCCGTTCGATCAGCTTCCCCTGTTCGTCGCGGACATCGCTGACCGCCTCGAGCATCGCTTCGCGAAGATCCATCAGTCGCAGTGGGCCAAAATCCTTGGCGGCCAGATCGGGATACTTGTCGACGATCAGTCGGGCGATCGCCCGGCCGTGATAGTATTCCCCCTGCGTGCCGGCGAGCTTCACGTGATCGAGCCACAGCGCGACCAGCCCGCAGAGCGACAGCAGTCCCGGCTCTCGCTCGATGGTCGCCGTCGCGATCTCCGCTTCCGCCGGCGCGGCGAATCCACCCCGCACGAACCGCTCGATTGCCTTGGCATAGGCGTCACGACTTTCGGGCGAATTGTGGGCCCCGGGCAGGTAATGTCGCTTGCCAGCGACCTCGACAAACGCCCGATCACGCGTGGAATGTTTTCGATAACTGGGTACCCGCATCGCTCAGTCCTCACAACTTGCCGTGGCGGTCCGGACACGCTCCCGGACACAGCCAAAAAAAGAACCTCGCTCGATCCACCGATCGAACGAGGCTAAATCTAAGGCAATCAAAGACTTATGCAAGTCGGGCTGAAAGGATTTGAACCTTCGACCTCTGCGTCCCGAACGCAGCGCTCTACCAAGCTGAGCCACAGCCCGAAGCGTTTAGGGTACCAGTCGCGCACTAAACCGGCAAGTTGTCAATTTAGGCGGCTTGGCGGGGGCGGCAGTCGAAAGGGTGCCAGTCGGGAAGGGTGGGCGGCGCTTCGCGGCGGCTCCGTAGAACTAGTGCTTCGCCGCATCGCAAAACCATCTCGGCTGTTGTGCGAGCTGTGAGCAGCGAATAAGGTTCGCGCCACACTTGGCGTCGCCAGTGCTTGAACGCCGTGCGAAAATACCCCGCGCGGGCGGCTTGGCGGGCCCATTTACTCAGCATCGATGTGCGATACCGCCGCGCGACCAATTGCTGATCGATGGCGGCGGGAGTCGACATGCCGCGCTCAATCCGTGTTTCGGCCAGCAACCGCCGCAAGTCGCTGCGAATTTGCTCGCGGCGGGTTGCACAAAAACTCTTCTCATGCTGTCGATACAACAGCAGCACCTGAGGCAAGTTGGCGAGTCGGCCAAGCCGCGACAACCGCAGCATCAAGTCGCAGTCGTGCGCCCAGCGATACTCTTCGCGATACTGACCGGCGGCAAATATCGCATCGCGCGACATCAGCATTGTGGGATGCGCAAAGCTCGTTCCGTCTCCGCCGTGCAGGTGTCGATCGAGATCGTCATGGTCGGTGACATACCTCGCAACGGCAAGCGGCGATCCTTCGGGATCGACCAGTTGTACTCTCGCACCCAAGGCCACGATATCAGGATGCGATTGCACAAACTTCCACTGCTGGTCCAGCCGCTCTGGCAACGCAACGTCATCGCTATCCATTCGTGCGATCCAATCGGCACGGGCGAGTGCGTCACCTCGATTGAGCGCGGCAACGATCCCCTTGTTCGGTTGCGATACCACGCGAAAGCGCGAGTCGACCGCGGCAAAATCGTGCAAGATATTCCCGCTATTGTCGGTCGATCCGTCGTTAATGCAAATGCACTCCCACTCGCTGAATGTTTGCCAACGAATGCTGGCCAGCGCCTGTCGCAAAAACGGCTCGCTATTATAAACGGCCATCACGACACTAATCTTGGGCGATACAATTTGAGGCAGCGTCATGAGCATAGAAAATCTCGTGATGGGTTAGCCAGCCAGCCGATGAGCTGGCTCAATGTAATCGACTCGATAAGGTGGCTCCAACCGCTGCCAATGATAGAGCGCCGGATGCGAAAACACAAAGTTTTGATTGCCCGTCACCGGATTGTGCTGGCGCGGGTCATGGTCTTCGATGCGAGTGAGTTTAACGTCGTCGAAGAAGTAGCCTTCGTAGCCAAGCGACGAAAGAAAGTCGAACACTCGAGAGTTGTGCTCGCGGCCATCCAACATGTTGGTCGATTCAAACAACAACACCGGCATGTCGGTGCTCAACAGTTGTTGCCCACCGCGAAACACGGCCAATTCGTGCGACTCGACATCACACTTGATGAACGAAATCGGTCGACGGAAACCAGCGGTCGCCACCCACTCGTCGAGCGTTGTCATCGCGACTTCGATCGGCGGGCGAAACACATCGTCAGTCAACTCAAGCGACGCTCCACCCAAGTGATGGCCGGCATAGTGTAGCGTCGCCTTGCCGACCCGATCCGATAGTGCCGACTCGACTAGTGTCATGCGGCCATCGCGATACCTTGCGGCAACTTCTCGCAAGTAAGCGGCCAAGTCAGGGATCGGTTCGAAACAAGCGACACTCCCAGTTGGCCCGACACCGCGCGCCATCCAGTAAGCGAAGGCTGCCTTGTGGGCGCCAATATCGATCACCGAATCGCCGCGACGAATGAGGTTGCGGACGATGGCGATTTCGTTTGGCTCGGTCCGCCGTGCATAGCGAAACGCTCGATGCAACAACTTGAGTTCTTGGTAGATTTTCATCATGCTTCCACTGAGTCACCGAAGGGGCGAGGAGTGTAGCAACTCGTGGCAGCATGCCTGAAGATCAATGCGAGTGCTAGCTTGGGGAGCTTTCAGCCGTCAGCGGTCGGCTTTCAGCCAAATTGCGTGGCTTTGCCGCGGTTGGCTTCGACTGATAACTGAAAACTGGTGACTAACAGCTAAGCATCTGTTGGCAGATGCCACAGCGAATCTTCGGGCGCCATGTCGCGTAGGATTCGGGCGATCTCGGCAGTGCGGGCGAGGGCGTCGTGGAGCGGTGCCGACCAAGGACCCGACTTTGCGCGTTGCCAGCCGGCTTGAGCCAACTCGACCGCCGGTCGTTCAGACTCATCGCTCGGCACCGCGAGCGGATCGTCGGGAAGCTGGTCGTAGTAGTCGCGAAACATTGTGGTTGACGCGAAAAACGATCGCATGTTGTGCTGATCAGCGAGCGCCGCTTGCAGTCGCAGGCAGCCATGTTCACGGAACTTCTTCGCCGGATTGTTGGCCAGACCCCAATCGAGTTGGTGCAAGCTATCGGGCCCTTCGCACAACGCGTGACACACCTCGTGCAAAATCATTTGGGCGAGCGAGTCGTCGGGGTCCAAGGTTGGTGCCGTTCCAATCGTCAGCACCCCTGCCCCGTTCCACGAAGCGTTCACCTCGCTGCTACGCTCGATTCGCATTCCCATTCGTCGAGCTGCGTCGATCCAGACGAGCGATAAAGGGTCGTCGTAGGTTTTTTCGATCTTTCGCACGAAGGCACACTCGGGACGGAAATGCTCGAATTCGTTGTGCAAAATTTTACTCGCATTGTCTACCACGCGAAACGCAGCGGTGAAGCAGTCAGCCTTCAGCCATCAACAAATTGTGAGGCTCCGAAGGAGCCGTCATTCCCGCGCAGGCGGGAATCTAGACCACACGCTTTCCACCGATATTCCCGTCTGCGCGGCCGTAGCGTACCACAGCACTGGAATTACCCCCCGCGTTGGAGAACAATGGAGTTTCGGCGACAGCCATTGATTGTTCGTCGATCCACTTCAACGGGAATCACATCATGACTCGACTCGTGTTGCTAACTTCACTGTTTGTTTGCCTGTTGCTGGTCAGTTTGGCGAATCTGACAGATTGTTTTTGAAGCACGCGTCGGGGCGCATCAGGCGATACACACATAGAAAAATAGCCCCGAGATCGCTCGGGGCTATTTGTCGTTTTCAATTGTTCGTTGAATCGAGCCAATCCAGCTTATTCAATCACGCGAACGTTTTCGGCACGAACACCTTTCGGGCCGCGGCCCTCGGTGTATTCCACCGCTTGGCCTTCGCGCAGTGCGTCGAAAGTCGTTTCTTCGAGGCTCGAGCAATGGAAGAATATGTCTCCCCGATCGCCCTCGATGAATCCAAAACCTTTGTCTGTCAACTTCTTAATAGTACCCTGCGACACAACACTCACTCCAAGCACGATAATCAACTAGTTAAACGTGCCACCACCCGTTCGTCGTGCTCAGCGAAGTGGGAGCGGCTTCGACCCACGCACGCACGCGAGTCGGGGTGTCGAAAACAGCAAACTGAGCCCCAAGACTTAAGAAAATCGGTGGGTTCAACGCGCAGAAGGCAATCGCCTCGGAACGGCTTCCTTAAAGAAAGATATCCAAGAAAATCGCTCGAACCGCGGGGCTCACTTGAATCTCGTCCCTATCTCGCGGCCAAAACCGCGTGACCCTGGGAGCGGGTCTCTCGCATCGCCTTCGCTCTCTCGAACAACTGCAAGTCTAGCTCAGGGGGTTGCGGAAGTCAACATTTACAAAAAAAGCCGCTCCGCGAGCCGGTTCCGGCGGGTTTGGGAATCGACCATGCGCAAGTCGCCCGCTGCCAGAAATTGTTCTAGCTGTTCGCATATCGCCATAGTAGTTTTCCCGCAACGCTATCGGGGAGTTCGGGCTGATCAACTGTTGCTCGGCCAAATCAGGGCCTCTTCAACCCCTAAAGCCTCAGCGATTTTCTTAACCGTTCGTGCCTGCGGGCGGCATTTTCGCGAGAGAAGATTCGAGATCGCCGACTGGCTAACACCGATGCGGGCAGCCAAATCGGTTTGCGATAGTTCTCGATCGCCCATCAGCTTTGACACCTGCTTCGAGAAAAAATCTTCCTCCGAGGTCAGCTTGCTCGATTCTGCCTTACCCTCGTCCGCCAAATTGTAGCGGCGTGCATCGTCGACTAAATCCTGCGCCACGCTCGGAAACAACAGGTCGACGATCGTGTGAACCGCGAGTTGCTGTTCGTCTTTCGTCGAATCGGACGAACGAAAGATTTCCAACATTTCCTTAACAACGTCCTGCAAATCAGCAGAACACTCATCCAGCGCACACTGCACCTGCATGTAGGCCCAGACATTGTTTTCGATAAGATTGGCTGCAGTTGTCATAGTCAAAACTCTTTCAAAGATTCCCCCCACTAGCGGGCAAAGTCACGGCAACTTGTAGTTTCTTGCGATGACGATTTTGCGACGAGCGCTAAACACCTTGAGTTCGGGCGATGTCCAGTCTTGTCGTTTCTTCGCCAATACCGACAACGTCCAGATGCGCGGCAACGGATCGTCGGTCAGTGTTTTGTCCGCCACCCAAAAGACGATCCGCAAATTGCGATGCCCTCCAATGCGTTCGTGAATCCGCATCTCCCCGATTCGTTCGGTCCGGCGTGCCCGAATCCATTCCCAATCCATGTCGACGACCGGCTCGCCTTCGTTCTCGCCACCCGGCCAAAAGGCCAATTTCAGCGCGTGCCGACGTGCGAGTTGATAGTCTTTGCATTTCGGGAAAAGACGATTCGCGTCGATCATGGCCGACCCGGCTGGCTTGACCCAATACGCCCCAAACAAATTGCTGCCCACGCCAAGCTCCATTCACAGAATCGGGCTTCCACGTAAATTGTATTACACAAATTTTGTAATACAAGCAGAATTATGACACAATTAGCGGATTGCGGTATTCGGATGTCCAAGTTTCCACTACTCCGGCCGGATGCAATCATCCTTCACCAGCTTGTCGGGCGGCGAGATGTAGGACGCCACGGTTTCGAGATTCGTTCGCGACACTGCGTGCGGAACAGAATACAATGCAAACAAAGAAAATTCTCTAGGTTGCGCTCAACCCGCTAGATCGTCCGGCATGTTGCGAAGTCTACTACAGCCGAAATTGCTACTCACGGTTATTGCGACTGCGATGCTTTTGTCGCCTACTTGTATGGCTGGAATGCCGAGCCCGCTGCCGGACGACATCACCACTTACTTGAGCGTGGGGGACGAACCGCTGCAACGCTTGCAGGTGATTTCGTTTTTCGTCGTCGTTTTTCTGTTGTCGGCGCTCGCGGTCAAATTTTTGTGGAACGGTCTGCGAAGTGAGTTCAGCAGCTTGCCCCGGATCACTTATGGCAAAGCGTTGCTTGTTACGTTTGGCTGGGGGCTGCTGTTTTGCATTGTGCTGGTGATGATCTCCGGCGCACGCGAACTGATGACCCCCGGTGCATGGGAAAAGAACGGCTCGACCTACCAACTACCGAGCGATCCAAATGAGGAAAACCCCGTCGCACCATGAATTCGTTCACGCTGTTATTCACGAACGCCAGTGTCGCGGAGACTTTGGCACGCGTGCCGCCGATCGGTGATTCGATTCTGTTTCATCTGTTGTTTGGATGGGTTGGTTACCTTGCGCGAGTCGTGCCGCAAGTGAGCGTTCGCTGGGATGGGATCGGCTACTTCGTTGGGGCAATAGTACTGCTGGGTTTAACGATTCATCGAATCGCGAGTTGGCTTCGCCGAGAAATGAGCGCGCAGCAGCATCGCTGGAAGTGGCGATCAACTGGCATGGTGCTGGGGATCGTCATCGTGATGTTCGTGGCAGGAATTGCCATGATTGGCATTACCCATCAATCGTATTGGCTGGTGAGCGATGACCGTGACCTGATGGTGCCGACTTTGCCGGGCCATGGTCGGCAAAGCGAATACAACCTCAGGATGATAATTCCTGCCGTGAACCAAAGTCAGCAGATTCACCGTTGGGGCGGTGACGATAATCAACCCAAGCACAGTTGGATCACATACGCCCTACCCTACGCGACTTACACGTCGGCCATCGATAAGAATTTGCCTTGGGACCATCCCGACAATCAAAGCGAAACGCAAAAGCTCATCCCCGTGTTGTTAAATCCCGGGCTAAAGCCTGCCGTGCTACGCGATGAAGATGGTTTCGGCGTCACTCACTACGCTGGGAACTCAGACGCTTTCGACGAAGACGAGAGACTTCCGCACAAATTCGACAAGTCGAGCAAGTTGTTGCTGATTGGCGAAGTCAACGCCGACTTTCCGCCGTGGGCGAAGCCCGGCACTAATCGCGACCCAGGGCTCGGTATCAATCAATCGCCCGACGGCTTCGGCGGACCATGGTCGAGCGGCGGAGCAAACTTCGCCATGGCGGATGGGTCGGTCCAATTCTTCTCGGATGACACCGACCCGGAGGTGCTGCGTGCACTAGGCAGACCTACAGAATAGTGCGCGCAATGAGGGGAAGGATGAAACCAGGCGTAAGGCAATACGACACGGCTTTCCTGACGGTGAATCCACGCTTCGGAGAATCGTGCTGCTATCCGTGGCGTCTAGCCGACCTTACACAAGTTGCAGGTGGCCAATTTTTTCAGTGGAATTATCATCGCAGTTTGTTAGGCTACATGTGTCGATGGGCGAGAGCTTCGCAGTCGGCCAGTGGCCTGAATTTTGTTGCTTCACCCGGTGAGGGAAATGGACGGAAATGGACTTAAAATCGAGCCTTTTTGCACCCGCGCGATGCGAAAAACCATTGGAAATGCAGTGCATTCGGCGCAGCGACGGGTGCAAAATTCGCCGAATTTTGCACGTCCGATGCGATGTGGGCGATTTTGGTGCAAAAATCCGAACACCGGGCGACGCAATTGCCTTGATTTGCAGGCCCAACAGCGCAGCGAGGGGCGAATTATGCACCGCGCGGGCTGAAAACAGCAGTGCAAAAATGGAGCGCAGGGCACTCCGATGAACAGCCCGGGCCAGCGACTGAATGTTATTCGGCTGTGGTCGCTTCGGCTGTAGTCGCTACGTCGTCGTCATCCTTTGGCACGCGCACGATGGCGGTCAGTGAGTCTTCGTCGCCGAGCGACATGATTCGCACGCCTTGGGTGTTGCGTCCGATGACGCTGATGTCGCTTGCTTTGATCCGTTGGATTTTGCCGCGGGCCGTCATCATGAGCAGTTCGTCGTCGTCATCGACGCGGGCGATGCTGATCACCTTGCCATTGCGGCTGCTCGTTTTGATGTCGCGGATACCCTTGCCGCCACGACGTTGGGTGCGATAGCGGGCACTGCTGCTGGTTTCGTCGTCGCTCTCTTCGCTCTCGACGGACGCAGCTTCATCGGCTTCGATCGCCGAATCGTCGGGCTCGCCGTCGGAAACAAGTTCCGCGTTGGGGCCGAACGGTGTACGCTTGCCATAGCCATGTTCGGTGGCGGTGAGCAGCGTGGCGTCGGGGTCGGCGACGACCATGCCAACCACCGCGTCGGTCTTGCTAAGACGAATGCCCTTTACGCCACTTGTGTTGCGCCCCGTCGGGCGGGCGTCGGCTTCACTAAAGCGAATGGCCATGCCAGTGTCGGTGGCGAGCATGATTTCATCGCCCGGATGAATGAGCGCGACATCGACCAGTTCGTCACCTTCCTTGAGTTTGATGGCAATGATGCCGGTCTTCATCGGTCGGCTGTAAGCCTTCAGAGCGGTTTTTTTGACCAACCCTTGTCGGGTCGCCATCACGATATAACTCTCCGCCTGCGCGAGATCGCGGATAGCGAGGCAACCAGCGATCATTTCACCTTCGGCCAAGTTCAAGAGGTTCACGACCGCGCGGCCTTTGCTCTCGCGCGATAGCGCCGGCAGGTTATAGACCTTTTGCCAATAGACCTTTCCTAAGTTCGTAAAGAAAAGCAGGTAGTCGTGGGTGCTGGTGACAAACAGATGCTCGACGGGATCGTCTTCGTCGACGGTCGCTCCCTTGATGCCTTTGCCACCCCGCTTTTGAGCGCGATAGGTGCTTGCCGGAGTCCGCTTGATGTAGCCATTGTGGGAGATCGAGACCACCATCGTTTCTTCTTCGATGAGGTCTTCCATATCGACTTCGCCCAGCTCTTCGTGCGAAATCTCGGTCCGCCGGGCGTCGGCATGCTTGCTATTGACGAGCTGCTCCATGTCTTCGCGAATCATCGCATAGATACGGGCCTCGTCGCCAAGGATCTCCAGGTATTCGCCAATCTCGACGAGCAGTTTGGCATGTTCGTCGGCGAGCTTCTCTTGTTCGAGATTCACGAGCTGGCCGAGTGTCATTCGCAGAATCGCATCGGCTTGAACGGGGGTGAGCGAATAGCTCTCAGCAATACCTCGCTCTGATTGATACTGGGCGAAGCCCTCTTCGCCCAACGCGCGGGCCAGCATTGACGAAGGCGTTTGAATCGCAATCAGCGCCACCTTCGCTTCGGGCTGCGTCTTCGACGCGCGAATGACGCGAATCACTTCGTCGATGTTCGCATGTGCGAGCAACAGACCCTGAACCGTGTGTTTGCGCTTGCGGGCCCGGGAGAGCAAAAACTGTGTCCGACGACGAATCACAATGACGCGATGCCGCACGAACTCTTGCAGCATCTCTTTGAGCGTAAGAATCCTCGGCTTGCCATCGACGAGCGCGAGAAAGATGACGCTAAAGGTGTCTTGCAGCGGCGAAAACTTGTAAAGCTGGTTAAGCACCACATCGGGGTCGCCGTCGCGTTTGAGCTCGACGATGATACGCACTGGTTCGGCGAGGTCACTTTCGTCGCGGACATCGCTAATGCCGGGGACGCGACCTTCGTTGGCGAGAGCCGCTATTTTCTTGACCAGCCCATCACGCGTTTGCTGATAGGGAATGTCGTGGACAATGATTCGCGTTCGCTTGCCCTTTTCTTCGACCGACGTATGCGAGCGTAGCAGCACAGTGCTCCGGCCTGTTTGATAGCCCTTCATAATCCCGCTACGCCCACAGATGATGCCACCGGTCGGGAAGTCGGGGCCGGGGATAATCTCCATCAGTTCGAGAATGCTAATCTCGGGGTTGTCGATCAACGCGATCACACCCTTGCAGACTTCGCCCAGGTTGTGGGGCGGGATGCTGGTGGCCATACCGACGGCGATGCCGCCCGACCCGTTGATGAGCAGGTTGGGAAACTTGCTCGGCAGCACCACCGGCTCGGTGTGGCGTTCGTCGTAGGTCGGTACGAAGTCGACTGTGTCGAGCTTAAGGTCTTCGAGCATCATCGCCGCGGTCGCCGAGAGCCGGGCCTCGGTATATCGCATGGCGGCCGGGGGGAGTCCGGCGACGCTACCGAAGTTGCCCTGCTTGTCGATGAGCACGCTGCGCATGTTCCATTCCTGGGCCATGCGGACGAGCGTTGGGTAGATGACGCTTTCGCCGTGAGGGTGGTAGTTACCGCTCGTGTCACCACTGATCTTCGCACATTTCACGCGACTCGCGTTGGGGCCAAGATTGAGGTCATTCATCGCGACCAAAATCCGCCGCTGCGAAGGCTTGAGCCCATCACGAACATCGGGAAGCGCCCGGCTGACGATGACGCTCATCGCGTAGGTGAGGTAGCTGTCCTTCAGCTCGTCTTCGATCGGCAGGTCGATAAGCCGGGCCGCAATGGCGTTTTCGACCGGATCGAAGCCAGGCAGACGTGTTTCGGGGGTGCCACTAGGATCGATGGGATCGGGATTATCTGTCGACACGCGGGGGTTCTTCCGTGGGAGAAATCGTGGTCAATAGGCCCTGGATTCTACCCGATTTCGGGGCGAAGCGACAGCGTAGGGAGAGTCGTAGGATGGGACCATTGTCCCGTCCGCTTCAGCAGCGCGCGGGTGCCCTTGTCTGGCTCGCCCAGCAGTTCGGAATCGGTAGCAGGCTCACCCTGCTGGACCAGCCGGCAGCGGCGCCCGGCGAGTTAGGCCCTCTCAATGGTATCAGAAGATAGAGCTTTGATGATGCCACCTAAAAGTTTGGCGTACAGGAAGACGACGACCACCGTAAGACTCATCAGCGGCAGAAAGATTGCGTCTAATAGCCACATGAGTGATTCGTCATGCTCTCGCGCCATCGCCCAAGAAGCTGCATAAAACGCCGCCCCTATGACTAAAAGAATCGAACCCGAAATGACCACGCGATTTGATTGGGCGATTAGTCGCTCGGACTGCAAGTACGTCGAAATCCGTTTAAGCACTAGCGCAAAGAATGCGAAGGAAAGATAAGTGCAGATAGCGTCCAAGAAATAGAAACGCGACGGATTGGCAAGCGACCGCGTTAACTCCATGACGGCGAATACCATCGCCCCAGATCGGCCGGAAATGACAAAGATCAAAAGTTCGCGTGACTTGGTTTCAACCGGCAATTTAATGCAAAACCAGGGAGCGACGAAAAGCGACAATGTCGCAAAGCGAATCAACAGATACGTGCGACCAACGCTTGCGGCCAGAAGTGTTGGAGGAAGAAACACAATCACGACAGCCTTAATCGTCGCCAACAACAGAAGGACGCAGACAGTATAGAACTCGATCTCCAAACCACGGCGTACCCATCGCATTTCGGATGGAGTTTCGACCGGAGTCGATAACACCTCGAAGTCGACATGCTGAGGCGATTCGTAAGGATTGACGGGCGTCGCATCGTCGGCGGTGCTCATAGCAATCGTCCTGCGGCGAGGAAATCTGCGAACGAGTTTAACTAGCCCACCGGCCCCGCAGCAAGCACCTCGTCGACATCGACCGAAAACCCATCGAGCAGCTTTGACGCCACCTAAGCGCCGCGACGCAAGATCCGATCGTACTCCGCGTGAGTTCCAATCCAGACCCAAATGAATTCGCCCGCGTCTTCAATTGCAATAGTACGGTAACCGATGCCCACTCGCGCCGATCAAAGTTTCCCAATTCTCTTGAAATGCAACGACGGATGATTCGGGTCATTGCACAGCAGTTTGTAATTTCGTTCGGCCAGTTCGCGAACGTCGCGCGGCAAGGCGTTATAACACTGCCAGAAGCGCGGACTCGCTCGATGATTCATCGGTCGCTGCACCGGCCGGCGTCACGATCGGCAATCGCTTCGTCGACCAACCAGTCGAGCCGCCCCGCCGCGACATCGTCTTCGATTTGCTGATCCCACTGGCGGGCATCGAATTCGGCGTACCATGCGCGGAATGCTTCGCGATCTTCGAGCGACAGGTTCGCAACGGCCGCTTCGATTTGTTCGACTGTACTCATATTTTGATGATAGCCAACCTCACAAGTTGGTACAAGATTCCTTAGATTTGAAGTAGGTTAATGATTTCTCTGACGAGACGTAGCTCGTCGACTATTAATTCGTTCACTCGATCAATCTAACCAATCCTGAGCCTCAAGTCGCTCGGGCACATAAACTTCGGTCACGTAGCTAATGTCTTTGCTAATCAGCGATTCGACTTCGAGTTTGAAGTCGTTATCGAGCATTTTCTTGATCTCGCGCTGCCACGGTTGTTTGGTGGCAAACCAGGGGTACTTGGCGATCTGTTTGGCGCGCTTGCGGTCGTTGTCGTTCATGGCAATGACCACATCTTCAGACAAGTCACAACGATCGTAATCAATGCTGCGGAGTCCTAGAAACTTGGCTTCTGGGACTGCCATCCGCTGCGACTCGAAAGCGAGGTTGATCGATCCTTGCTTGATAACGCTGTAAATGTAGTATCCCCAAGGGTCGTTATCGAGTACGCAGTAGATCGGCAGCTTAAGTTCGTCGTGCAAGCGATAAAGCAAACGGCGAATGCCACGTGTCGGTTGGCCTCCGCCGTGCGTCAAGATGCAGTTGTGCTTTTCCCAAAAGCGGTCTTCGTTGAAGCGTTGCCAAACCGTGTCTTTCTCGACATGCAATACGAATTTGGCATCGCACTTTTTGGGGTCGAGTTTAATAACGTTTGGTTCGACAATCGAGGGAATTCCATAGCCACCCGAGCCCATCCGTGAACAGTCGATATCGAATCCACTATCATTGACAATAATGTTGCCAACCATATCGCCCTTTTTCTGGGCATACAGGTGCATCTCTTCGCGGAGCGATCCGAGCATTACTTCGACATCTTCGATAATCGTGTCGCTTTCGTTCTGATCGTCGAACGTATTCTCCTTGCATCCTTCGATTGTGTGCTTCAGCATGTAGTACATGCCTCGAAGGCTCGTTGTTTTGCCTTGGTCGATAAGCCGTTTCGTACCGCTGGCGACGAGCATCGTTCGCATGTACGCCTTGGCTTGGCTCAAGTCGAAAAGCTGGCGGCGGTTCTTGCCCGTTCCCATCTCGATAATCCGCTTGCGCGGGCTGTACTTAACATTCGACAGCGTGCGGCTGGGGATATCGACGTAGGGGTCGCGCTTGCTTTTCGCTGCGCGGACCACTCCATCGGCGAGGTCGGTGAGCGAACCGAGTGTTCGCTTATCGCGCGGTGTCAGTTTGACCGGCTCTTTGGGAGCGGAGGTGGTGGGACGTTTCGTTGGTCGTTTCTTCGCCATGGGTTTTTGTCGGTGATGTTTGGGGATTGATTGGTTATGTGCTGTGGGCGTTCACTTCTCGCCGTACAAATCGTCGGCGAGCGCTGTCGTCATCGAGCCGTCTTCGGTGGGCTCATCGGTCGAAGATTGATGCTGCCAAGTGTGCAAATTGATGTCGAGTAGTGTCTTGCCAACGACGAGCGGCACCAACATCCATACTGGTGACCCCAACAATACGGCCGCAAAGCCACCTGCCAGTATCGCGATGTGCAGCACCACGATGCGGCCATAGGGCTGGAACATCAGCAAGATCGGCACCGAGCGACGGTATTCGCCACCCCATAGATAATTGACGAAGAAAGACCAAACGTGGCTCGCCGCCAGCAGCACAATACTCAGCATCAGCCAGCGATCTTGAATGGCAAGCAGCGCGGCGTCGAAAGGGTCAACGGCTCCGCCCCCGCGAAACGGTCCTCCACCTCCCAGCAACACGCAAATGAACATGCCATGAACAAAGCAGAATATGCCGTAGTGCACACAGAAAAACGGGACTAAAAACAACTTGCCTGCGTGCATCGTCCAGGCTCCGCCGTTCAATTGATTTTCTATTTGCTGTTTTGTTTCTGCTACGTCGTCGGTAGATGCGCCTTGGGCTTTAGCGGCGGCGACCCATTGGTCGAGTAAACCCGATTTGATTTCGTCGGGATCGGGCGAGCAGAGCACAATTTTGACGGCATTGAGTAGGCCGATTACGACATTCTCGCTCCAGTAAATAAACGCAATGGCGAAAGCGTCCCAGCCAAGAAACAAGACTCCGAGCAACGGCACGCAATTGGCCAGTACCAGCGAACCGATCGTTGGTCGATGTTTGGCGACTTCGCTGGCGTCGGGCAGATGAAATAAATTCATGGCTATGCTTTGCTGAATCGCGGGCCGAGCTATTCTTCTTCGTCCGTTTCGATGGCGACACGATTGATCGCCGCCTCGTGAGCCGTAGGGTCAACGATCAGCACATTTTCGCCCAGCTCAAGTTCGGTCGGATCATCGTCAATCGGCCGACCACGATCGTCGAGTTTCATATCGGCGGCGCTGGTAACTTTTCTAGCCACCGCCAGCAGTTCGTCGTAAAGCATCGTTCGTTCAACGCCATTGATGTCACTCACCGCGCCCGAGACTTCCTTGAGATAGCGCAAGAAAATCTCGCGGCGATCCGATTGTTGTTTTACGCGGAGTCGACGACGCAAATACATGCCCAATTTTCGACCCACCGCCTGCAGCCCGAGTCGTATCTCTTTTTGAATTTCGGGATAATTGGCAATCGCCTCTTTGCTCTCGCTGGTGAATGGCACCCACACGCTGGCGATGTGAACCATCAGGCTCACCGGGCCTTTGGGCATCGCACCGCGCGATTGGCTCAGCCCGTAGCCGCGCCAGTTGGTGCCAATCACAGTTTGAGTGATCGCACAAGCTGACTGCTGGAACTGCAACGGCACACGATTGGCGTACCGCATCACTTCCATTTGCTGTCCCTCGGCGACGTTGACGTTCTTCATGGCGTCGAACAGCTTTTGTCGCTCTTTTGGTTTGAGCTTGTTTGGCGTTTGCCGTGTCTTGAGCCCCGACGTCTTAACGATTTTGTCGGCCGCTTCGGGGCCGAGTCCGTTGAATGTATTAATTAAAAACTGCCGCACGGTGCGCGTATCGGTCTCTTCGATCAATTCGACGAGCAGGTCCATGGTGATGTTTTGAGTCGGCGCGGTACCGCCATAGGCCAAGCCGACCTCGATCTGAAACGGATTGCCCCGATAGACTGAAGGGGGCCGGGTGGCGGCGGCGTAGAACTCGCCCGGCACGACCTGATGCAATCCTTTAAGAATCAGGTCTTCGCCGATGGGACAAATACAATCGGTCGTCGGTGGCGCGATCTTGGTCTTCTGGATCGACTCAAACAGTTTCTCGCTCTCGGGGCGGCCCGCCTTGCGAGTGCCCATGCGAATCGGCACTCCTGCGCCGGTGCAGATGCGTTTGGCGACTGCCGGTGTGACACGCGAGAACCGCGTCCGCAGAAATTCGCCCAGTGAACTTGGCTCCGCCTCTTCGAGCATCTGTGCGAGCCGACCTAGCTCGACACCGTAAGGGTGCGGCTTGATCTCTTTGGCTTCGGGGGGGAGTTTCTCTGCGCTTCGCAGGTAGTCGTATTGGTAGTTGTCGGGGTCGAGATAGTGGAGCGTGATGTGGGGATTGGCGATGGCCGTTTGCTGGAGGTATTCGTCAACGCTGCCGCGGCCACGAACGAACTTGGCTTCGAGTTCAATGGTCACGCGTGTACCATGCGATTGGTCGACCCATTCGATGCCATGCTTCTCGATGTACTGTTTTCCCTTCTCGCCGGGCGGAATGTCGACCCCGGCTCCTTTGCCGTTGAGGATTCGCGGCTCATTTTTCTTGGTGTCGATTTGGATTTCGTAGTAGTGGGCCGGCTTGCGGACCGAGACTTTGCTGATGATCTTCACCGGTTTGCCGGTCGTTTGCACGCCATACATGCCAGCGGCGCTGATACCGATGCCCTGCTGCCCGCGGCTTTGGCGCAAGCGATGGAACTTCGACCCATAGAGCAGCTTACCGAAGATCAACGGGATTTGCTTTTTGAGAATGCCCGGTCCGTTGTCTTGGATGCCGACTTTGTATTTATTGGGGCTCGACTGCTCGATGTGGACCCAAATCTCGGGCAAGATGCCAGCTTCTTCGCAGGCGTCGAGCGAATTGTCGACTGCCTCTTTAACAGTGGTGAGCAGCGCCTTGCGAGGGTTGTCGAAGCCGAGCAGGTGGCGGTTCTTGGCAAAGAACTCGCTGACCGAAATCTCTTTTTGGCTCGCCGCCATCGCCTTGGCGGTCGAACGTCGTTTGGGGGCCGTATCGTTGGAAGATACGCCATTGGAAGATGTGCCGCCGGTTGCTGATTCTGCCAAAGCTGTGTCCTCAAAAAAATGCAAGCGATAAACGATGAAAATGCTCATCATCCATCACTTATCGTCCAACGTTTCGTTGCCCGATGTTAAACCTTGCCGAATCCGCCGATTATAGCGGCAAGGCCGCCCCTTCCCAGGCCGAATCGTGCCCTACAAGCAGTGCAACATGTTCAACTGTTACGGCTGGCATAAAAAATTTTACCCACTCGCACGGCTTTGTCCGATGCACTCGATACAGCCGCTAAGACCAGAGGACTCGAGGGGTCTTAGCGGCTGCCCCCCAAAAACCAACCCGCACGGCTCGTTCGCCCACGCGAACCGCCCCCTTCCCATCGCGCGCCCTATGCGTGCAAGGAGCGACTACCAATGCCTCGCCAAACTACCATTTTGATGATTGCCATCGTGGCCCTGGGGGCTGCGTCGATGGCCCCATCGGTCGCCCGTGCCGACTACGGCTGGGACGGCAAGCGGCACATCAGCTATCAGCAGAGCCGCGACCTGTTCTACAACTACTACGTTGGCCCCCAGCCGAGCGGCACAGCGGCCGGCATGTACGTCTCGCCGCTGCCCGTTCCGGCAGGTGTGGGGCACACGTACACGACCTACCAGCCGTTCATGCCTCACGAGTATCTCTATCACCACAAGCGCAGCTATTACAACCACCACCCTGGTGCAGGATGGACGCGGACCAAAGTCCGCTACAGTGCATTCGGCGCGTGGTTCCAGCAATCGCCAATCCACATCTCGAACCTGTCGACCGTTCCACTCGATGATTGATCGGCGGTGTCCACTCGAGACTGGTTAGCAATAAGAAATTAGCCGACGAGCTACGTCTCGTCGGAGAATACAACAAATACATTTCCCCTCATTTGCAAAAAGGAGTTTTGCAATGATTCATCTACAACGGATCGCCATTATCGCGACGATCGTCGCTGGTAGCGCAATCGCTAACTCGGCCTCGGCCATCGAGGCGGGTTACATGTGGCCTTTGCGTCGTGCCGAGGCTTACAATTGGCACGGCAGCTACGCCCACTCCCAATATGGAGCGCCAGTTGCGCTGGTGGTTCCCCCGACCGCTACGCTGCAGACCAATTGGGGCTGGGGCGTCGGTAGTTCGCGGATTTCGCGGATCGATCACCAGTTCGGTCGCAACTATAGCGGTCCCGGTCCGTTCGGCGCTGGGTTCCGCAACACGCCTCGCTGGCCACAGGACACGACGCAAACGGGCGTCTATTACGTGCGTGGGCCTTGGTAGGCATCTCGACGACTGATTTCGTCGCGCGCTCCGGGCGCTGACGCTGATGGCTTGCCAAAAACACCGGCGCGCCAACAGCGTCAGTGCCCGGAGTTTTTTTGGTTGACGAGTTTCGCATTCACGCGATCGCGATTAGAGTGTTGGTTCTCCCACAGCAAGTCGCCACGCGAGTTGTTTCCCGCTCCCCGCTACCCGCCATGTCACTCGTCGAAATCATTATCCTTTCCATCGTCCAAGGGCTCACCGAGTTCCTGCCTGTTAGTTCGTCGGGGCATTTGGTGGTGGCCAACGCCGTGCTTGAAGCGATGGGTCGGCCACCGTCGCCCGATGTGCTGGAGGTGAACATCGCGTTGCACCTAGGAACGCTGTTGAGCGTGCTCGTTTATTACCGCCGCGAAATCGCGAGGCTGCTCACGAGTGACCGGCGGGTGATTCCGCTGCTCGTGGTCGGTACCATTCCGGCGGCTATCGTCGGTGTGCTCTTCAAGAAAGTGTTGCCCGACGAGATGACCAAGTCGGTGCTCGAAAACCCGCTAGTCGCCGGCTGTTTGTTTCCCGTGACGGCGCTGATCTTGATTGCCGCATCGCGGTGGAAGTCATCAGTTGATCGCGATTATACGCGCATGTCGTTCGCCGATGCGTTACTGATTGGGCTCGCTCAAGCAATCGCAATTTTACCCGGCATCTCGCGGGCCGGTGCAACTATCGCGGCGGCTCAGGGTGTCGGTCTGCGAAGCGATTCGGCAGCCACGTTCGCTTTTCTGCTCGCCATTCCAGCCATCGCCGGCGCAGGTGTGCTCGAAGGTCTCGACATCGTGAAAGCGGGAGCCACCAACACCGATTGGCCGCTACTAGTGGTGGGCGTTGCGCTGTCGTTCGCTGTGGGACTAGCGGCGCTGACGCTGCTGATTCGGTTTGTTCGCGCGGGGCGACTCACGGTGTTTGCGTGGTATTTGGTGCCGCTGGGCGTGGCGGTTGTCGCTTGGCAGCTTGGGAAGTAGCCCCGAACGAGCGTACTCGCGCTGTTCAGGCGGGCGGGGATGTGCAACCCAGTCACTCGATTGCAAATTGGGAAACCGATTGCCCCGCAGCCGACCGTACCAGCAAACAGGCAAGACGAATGCCTTGTTCCGACCGACGCTACATGCTCGGATCTACATGCTTGGATCGACACGTCTGTCAAATACCCGCCACGAGCCGGGCAGGCCGCCGACGCCGATCCGTTTCTCCATGATGAGTGAGAAGGGCTGCGTGCCAAGTGCTGGATTATTGAACGCGGCTCGGTAGCGCAAAGTGACTTGTCGCGTCGCGCCGTATTCGGCCGATTCGCCGGTGCCGAGGTACTCGACTCGATCGTCGGGGCCAAGTTCAGTAAGAATCGGCACAACTTCGCTGAGCGAGAATTCTTCGATCACTTGTTGCTTTTCGTCTGTAGCGTAAAGTTCGCGGAGATCTTTATCGAGCGAAGTGCGCTGTTGAGGCGGAATGGTTAACTCGAACGCCGCCGGCAGTTTGTCTTCACGCACCAATTCGATAAACATGTCAGCCCAGGGTCGTGCTTGGCGAGCGAGCAGCCAAGTGTGAATCGTTTGGCTCGACAAAACGCCACTACCAAAACAGAGCGCAAGCACGAGTCCCGCCACCGCCAGCCCGCGCCCAACCAACACACCATCGCTCAGCGCGATGCCACGCAGGGCTAGCACGCTCGCAAAGAGTGCCGCCGCGGGCAGCACAATCAGCACCGGCGCGATCAATGCGACGGGCGAAAGCAAACCGAGCACGAGCGCAACGATGGCCGTGATCGAGACAGCCCGATAATTGGCGACCGCTTCGACATCATCATGCACGACCCCGTCGGTCGAAGACACGGTCGTCGGGCTGTTGCGTAGTGAATCCATTCGATGATGTTACTTCTCTGGGTTACTTTGCCAACAGGGCCTGCTTGGTTTCGAGATCTTCGCGCATTTTGCGAAACGTAATAATGTATTCTTCGGCGATGAATGGCTTGCCCCCCGCGCCCCAATTCGACGAACCGAGGGCCGTCTCGGTCAGCTTCAGGAAAGCGAGGTCGGGGTGTCCATAACCCCCATCCGCCGGATTGTAATTGTAGTGGCCCGCAAACATCTCGACCGGCAGCGGGGCGATATGCAGTGTCGCCGACGAGAAAGCCACCAAGGCAAATCCGACCACCGCCGCCAGGAAACCGCCCACAATGTTATCGAGCTGAGTGATGAATTTCATCTTGGTTGTCGACATCAACCCGGTGAGACCACGTTGCAGAATTACAAATGTGACGACGAAGATTGCCCAAATCGCAACAATTGGCAGCACATAGCGATACTCGTTGCCGAACTGATCGACCATCCAAATCGTCAGCGGCCCGAAGAATCCAAACGCCACGATGCCACTCACGACGATATTGATAAGTGTGAGGACGTTGCTCCAAATCCCCTCGCCATACAGCATGGCGAGGGCGGCAAAAAAGATGGCAAAGTCCATCCCGTAAAAAAGTGCGTTTCCCATAGCTCTGTTTTGGTTGTTGGGTTTCTCGGTTATCGGTGGGCAAGTTGTTAGTCTGCAAAATGCAGGGCATCGACAACGCTTGCTCTCTAGATTCCCGCCTGCGCGGGAATGACGGAACCTTCATCGCCCGTCGTCTATTATTTGTCGTTATTTCAACACTCGCATCGCTTCTTCGAGCGACGTGACTCCCTTCGCCACCAGCAAAATGGCCTCTTCCTGGAACGTTCGCATCCCGGCGAGTCGTGCAGCTTTTTGCAATAACTCAAGCTTTGGCTGCTTGATCAACACCTCGCGAACTTGGTCGTTGATTTCCAATAACTCAAACAGTCCGGTGCGACCCAAATAGCCAACCCCCGAGCATTTCTCGCAAGGCTTTTCGATCTCTTCTTCCTTAGGCACTCGGTAGAGCGCCTGGACCTTGCCCGCGGGGATGCCGAGTTTCTTGAGCAGCTCGGGGGCCGGTTCGTAAGCCACCTTACAGCTTTCGCACAGCTTGCGGATGAGCCGCGTGCAGATCACTCCGGTCACCGCTTCGGCAAACTGTTTGTGGGGCACTTTTTTCTGTAGCATTCGCAACAAGGCTTCAGCCGCGCTGCGGGCGTGGGTCTGGGTGATGATCAGGCGATCTTCCTCGACTTGTTCGATCAGTATTTTGGCACTTTTCTCATCGACAAAATCGCGAACGACCAGCACGTTGGGATATGACCTGAGCAGTTGAGGCAGGAGCGTCGCTGGCGATTCGCCGGCTGCTCCGTTAAAGCGGGTAGTCGAAATGTTTTCGATCTCGGCTTCCTGCGACTTTTCGTCTTCAATCGACCAAAAGTCTCGCATCAAGCGGTCGGTTTCGCGGAGCGAAACATCGAACAATGTCGTGAGACCTCCCTCGGGCATCGCGGCGAAAACAAGCAGCCCGGCATCGGCGGCCATTAACTCGCTCCATTGGTCGCGAATCTTGTCGCGCATACCGAGGTCGTCGTACGTTTTAAGCACTTCTTGCTTGCCACCGGTGATGTTGACCAGCACCCGTTCGCCTGATTGAACGCCCTGACTCACCACCGGAATTTTGTATTTTGTCCCCTGGTAGTTGGCTCCGAACACACCTTGTTGTTTCGCCCGGCGTTCGCTGGGATTGAGGTTGGCCAACTGTTTCATCACAGCCAGCATGACGTCGCTCGGCTCACGCTCACGCGCTTCGCCTGCGTGCCAGACGCCATCAATCAGGTGCCGCACCGTGACACCACTTTGGGTGAAGTCGAACATCACTCGTTCGCTGCGGCGGAGCACCATGTCAGCGACGAGTTCTTTGATCATGATGTAGCCGGGCGACTGGCGGGCGAGCACCAGGTTGGCTTGGTTGGTGCTGTCGTTGCCGCCCAGCGCTAAAATGTCGACGGGGGGGCCTTTCTCATAGTCGGCCTTCCGCTCGGCTTGCATCTTGATGCCAATTTTGCCGAGTGCATCGGCCATCGTGTAGCGGAACCACTCGCCGGTGAATACCTTTTGGTGTTGCTCGACCGACTTGTTGTAAATCACTGAATAGGTAATGAAGACGCCTAGAAACGTGACCCACATCAGTGGATAGCCCACCACGAAGGGAACGAACAGCGAGAGCGCCGCGACCAACACAAAGGGGAACACGGCAATCGGGTTCCACTTGCGATAGCCCAATTCATGTTCTTGGGAACTGCGATTAATCCAGTCGCAGGTTACCACCCACGGCAAATAGACGAGCAAGAATGCGACGAACTTAAGCGGGCTGAGGAACATGCTGCTGCCGCCGCTATTCATTCTGGTAGGGGCGCTAGTTGCAGCATCCCCGGCTCCAGCGTCGGCCGCGAATTCGTCGGTTTCGGCTGCGATGTCGCCGCCTCCCGGGTCATCGCCTTCTTGCGCCCATGCCGGCGCTGCGGCCAGCGCCAACAAGACGCAGGCGATCCAACATCCCCGCACGGACCACGACCAATCTCGCTGCGTCACAGAATACCACCTTGTGAGACTTCGATACCTTTGAGTGCCATCTTGAGTGCTTCGCGATTGGGGGCAACTTCCATTGCCACGGTCCGGTCGATCAGGTTGTCGTCGACCAAGCCTTTCAGGCTCTGAGTAAAATCTTGCATGCCGTCTTCTCTACCAATGCGAATGGCATCGCCGAGTTTTTCGTCTTGCCCTTCGAGCACCAGTTTCTTGATCGTCGGCGTAAAGTTCATGATCTCGACGGTTGGCACCCGGCCGACGCCCGGCTTGATGCTCTTGAGCAGCTTTTGGGCGACGATGCCTCTCATGTTAAACGCAATCGCGCTGCGCAGTGCGCTGTGCATTTCTTGCGGAAACAGGTCGAGAATACGGCCAATGGTGGTCGACGCGCTCGATGCGTGAACCGTTCCGAACACCAAGTGCCCCGTCTCGGCAGCGTGATTGGCGGTCATAAATGTCTCTTTGTCGCGCATTTCGCCCACGAGCATCACGTCGGGGTCTTCGCGAACAGCGTGATTCATACCGATCTCAAAGTCAATCACGTCGAGGCCGATTTCGCGTTGATTGATCAGGCACTTATCTTCGGTAAAGACGAACTCGATCGGATCTTCGAGCGTGAGAATGTGTTTGCGATAGTTGCGATTGATCCAGTCGAGCATCGACGCAATGGTCGTGCTTTTGCCCGAACCGGTTACCCCGGCCAAGAGCACCATCCCCTGGTCGAAGGTACATAGATTCTGCATCGACGCCGGGAGATAGAGTCCCTCGAAATCGAAAATTTTATTATTGACGCGGCGGGCTACCATCCCCATATGGCCAAGCTGCTGGAGCAGGTTCACGCGGAACCGCCAGATGGTGCCGTCGACATCGAGCGTGTGGGCAAAGTCGGCCCCGCCGTCGCGTTCGAAAATTTTTCGGTTCCGCTCGTTCATCAGCGGATAACACATCCGCACCATCTCTTCGTCGTCGATGGGGCCACGATTCATAGGACGCAGCGTTCCGTCGACGCGGACCATTGGCGGCTTGCCGACCTTGAGGTGCAAGTCGCTCGCTTCGAGTTTGACGCAAGCCTTAAAGAGCTTGTCGACCTCGAGGTCGGGTCGCTTGTGCAGTAAACTGCTGCGGACGTCGTCGTGTTCGGCCATGATGAACTCGTTTCTCGAATTGACTCTCTTATCGGTGCCGCTACGGGTTAAGCCGCGAGCGGCAGGCGGACGTTGACGCCGCGCTCGCGCATGATTTGTTTCGTTCGCTCAATTGTGTACTCGCCAAAATGAAAGATGCTGGCTGCCAACGCTGCGTCAGCTTTTCCGATCAGAATGGCGTCGGCCAAATGTTCGGGTCTCCCGGCACCGCCACTCGCCACAACCGGAATGCCGACCGCTTCGCTGACCGCTCGCGTCAATTCTAAATCGTACCCATTCTTGGTGCCGTCGGCATCCATGCTCGTTAACACAATTTCGCCGGCGCCCAGTTCTTCGACGCGTTGGGCCCAGGCGACCGCTTCGAGCCCAGTGGCGACGCGACCGCCGTTAATGTGGACCTCGGCGACGACTTGTCCCTCACGATTCACTCGCTTGGGGTCAATGTTCACGACGGTCGCACAGCGACCGAACCACCGGCTGACTTCGGTAATCAGCTCGGGCGTGCGCACGGCAGCCGAGTTGATGCTTACCTTCTCGGCACCTGCCTTGATAAGCGCCTTGGCATCTGCCAGCGTGCGAATTCCCCCACCAACAGTGAACGGCATGAATACGCGGTCGGCTGTCCGGCGAACCATGTCGAGCATAATGTCGCGGCCTTCGTGGCTCGCACAAATATCGAGAAACACCAGCTCGTCGGCCCCCTCGGCTTCGTATCGGGCGGCCACCTCCACAGGGTCGCCCGCATCGCGGAGTTGAACAAAGTTAGTCCCTTTCACCACGCGACCGCGATCGACATCGAGACACGGAATAACGCGGTGAGCCAACATCGAGTGCGATTCGCTAGCGAGTGGGAAAGGTGAGCAGCACCCTGGCCGCGCGTGCCGCAAATTGTGATAGCCACAGCACTTGCGGCAGCAACCTGGGTAGATTCGCTAGCATAGGCAGCGGGCGGGGCGGGGTCAATAAGTTGCGGCGTTTTGCAGCGAGTTCGCCCTCAGTTTTTAGACGCAAAGGCGCGGAGTCGCAATAAATTTGCGTTCCACCACCGAAATCCTCTACGCTAAAGAAATCGTCGTTCCATGACGTCCGTCCAGGGAGGACTACCCCATGCCCCGTTTTCACTTTCCTGTCTGCTTTATGGCGGCGTGCCTGTTGTTGGCAAACCCGACGCTCGCTCAAAACCCGTTCGGAATTGGGGCTCAAGGTCAAAACCAGGCTTTCAACGGCAACGGGCTTAATGCCAATGGTCTCAATGGCAACGGCGTTGGCGTCGGTCAGGTCGGCGGCAACATTGGGCTCGGTGGCGCCGCGGCCGCCGACTTCGATTCGTTGATCGACTTGGTGATCTCGACCGTCGATCCCGATTCGTGGGCCGAGAATGGTGGCGGGCTCGGCGACATTCGCCCGTTTCCCAATGGTGTGTGGGTCGATGCCCGGGGCGTCCTCAACCAATCGGGCGAAATCCCACGCTCGACGCTCGACGTTGTGCCGACTCTTCCCCCGACCGGTGAGCGAGCGGTTGGCGATCCCCGCCGCGCGGCTCAGTTACGTGTCGTTTCGCTGACACGGCTCGAACGCGAGATCGCCCGTCGTTGCCGTGCGGGGGAACCACTCGATGAGTCGATGCTGACGTTGGCTGGTTTACAGCGTGTGCAGTTTGTGTTCGTTTATCCGGCCACCGACCAACACCACGCCGGTGAAATCGCGCTGGCTGGCCCCGCCGGCGATTGGCGGGTTGCGGACGGTCGCATCGTGGCCGCCGATACCGGGCACGCTGTAGTGCGACTCGACGACTTGCTCGAGCTTTGGCAGCGCGAGATGGCCCGGCCCGGCTCGGCTTTCGGCTGTTCGATCACCCCGCGACAAGAATCACTCGCCGCCACCCAGGCATTCCTGACGCGCGAACAGGGAAAACCAATTCAACCCGGCCAGCGTGACGAGTGGGTCGAAGACCTCCGCAAGTCGCTCGGCCGACAAGACATCGAGCTATTTAACCTGGGCGGCGGCACCCACGCCGCCCATGTGCTGGTCGAGGCCGACTATCACATGAAGCGAATCGGCATCGGTCTCGAACCAGGCGTCGCCGGAGTCGATAGTTATCTGAAAGCAATCGTTGGTGAGGCCACCCCAGCTTCGAGTGTGCTGCGATGGTGGTTTGCAACCAACTACGAGGGCGTCGCGAAGAACGAGACTCACACGGCGTTCGAGCTGCGTGGCCCGGGCGTTCGCGTGCTCAGCGAAAATGAAATGCTCACCGCCCAAGGCGAGCGCGTTCACACCGGGGTGGCCGACGAACCGACACAGCAATTCGCCCACCAATTTACCCAGCACTACGATGCGCTCGCGGCGCGGTATCCCGTTTATGGTGAACTGCAAAATCTGTTCGATCTGGGCATCGTCGCGGCGATGATGCGGGCTTACGAACTGCCAGCGACGGTTGGTTGGCAGCCGACGCTGTTTGCCAACCCGGCTGTACTTGGTTTGCCCCAATACCGCGCCCCGCGCGAAGTCGACACGATAGCCAACCACGCCAGCACGGGCCGGAATCGCTTTACCGCCGTGGTGAGTGGTGGGGTGTGGATCGACACCGAGGGTGTATTGCAGAAAAGCGAGCAAGTTGCACCCTCAGTCGACCTCGACTACACCCGCCGCGAAGTGCCATCGGAACTGGAGGCCGGTGTTTGGTGGTGGGACGCGGAGGAGTAAGGCAATATAGTTAAGGAGATGCTAAATTTAGAATGTAAAGGACAACTCAATGCCAATTAACGCCAATGAATCGGTCGCTGACGCGGCTCGTCGAATTTACCGCGACGAGCTACAGCAAAATCTTGAAGTCACGAACTTGAACGACTTTGTCACGATCGAACCTGTCTCGGGCGACTACTTTCTCGGAAAAACATTGAGCGAAGCCGCTGTTTGTGCTCGACAGACTTATCCCAATCGAAAGGTGCATACGCTGCGTGTCGGCCACAAGGCGGCTGTCCACTTTGGATTGCAAACGCGATGACCGGACACGTTGACCTCAGCGGGCGGGCGCTCATCACTATCGTTCTTCATAGCGACAAAGCCCAATCATTGCAGGAAATTGACGCCTGGATCGACACCGGGTTTACCGGCGATTTGGTTGTGCCGCGAGCCATGCTGGACGCAGTCGGTATCGAACCATGCGGCAGCGTCGACGCCATTCTCGCCGACGGCTCTCAGGTTGAGTTGCCGACATTCGCTTGTAGCGTCGATTGGTTCGGCGTCCGCCGCGAGTTGGAAGTCGTTTCTAATGATGGCGAATTTCCGCTGCTCGGAGTTGGACTGCTCTTGGGCACGCAGCTAGCAATCAATTATGGCAGTCGCGATTTGAGTATCGAGCCAGCAAGTTGAATTCGCAACTTACACCATTACACGCAAATCCCCCTCTGCCAAATTCGCCATCAACAACTCGACCTCTCCGGCCTTGTCTGTCGGTACCACGAGCAGTGCTTTGATATCAGGGTGAGCATCGCAGTAATCAAGTACCGCCTCGCGGCCCATCACGTAGAACGCCGTCGAGAGCGCGTCGGCCAGGCTGGCCGTTGGGGCGACGACCGTCGCCGAGTACATGCCCTCGGCGGGCCAACCAGTGCTGGGGTCGATGAGGTGGCCATATCGCTTGCCACGATGACGGAAAAACTGGGTGCCCGAACCCGATGTTGACAGTGCCTCATCACGCAGAGTGAATTCGACCATCCGCTCGGCGGGACGGAGCGGATGCCTCACTCCCACTTGCCATCCGGCGCTGCTGGACTCATCGTTTGGGCTAGCGCTGCCACGCGCTATGAGCGTGCTGCGGCCACCGTGCAACAGATAGCTGGGTAGGTCATCGTCGACAGCCGACTGATCACGCACGGTCGCGACCGCGCGATCGAGCGCATGCCCTTTGCCCATGCTGTTGAAATTGACTTCGATGCCGGGCTGATCGAAAACAACCGTCGCCCGCGCGGCATCGAGCATAACATGCGACCAGCCGACCATTTCGCGAGCAGCGGCAATTTCGTCGTCGGTCGGCAGTCGCCCCGCTCGTTTACTGAACCCCCACGTGGCCGACAGCGGGCCACTGGTAATGTCGTAGGCACCGGCCGAATCGCGGAACAACTCGCCCGCTAGCTCAAACAGCGAAAACAGCTCGGGGTCGACTCGCACCGGCCGGTGAGCCGCCGTGCGGTTAAGCTGACTGACTTCGCTGGCATCGTTATAGACGGTGAGTTGTCGCTCGACGGCGTCGATCACCGCAAACGCAGCCATGGCTGCCGAGCCGAGTGAGTTGCCACGTACCGCCGGGGTGCGGAACTCAAACTCACAAGCCATCGCGCGATGGGAATAGACGACGTAGTATCCCGATTCGTCGGGCTTTGGAGTCACCGCCGCTGGTGTACAGCGCAAGCTGGTAAGAAACTGACGTCGGGATGAAGGGTGATTGGTCATTTGCTTGATTGTACGCTGTAGCGAAGCGACTCGCCCCCCTTCCCTCGAAACGAGCGTCTGGGGGGTGCGAATTTTTCGGGTAAAAAGTGTAGGATCGTGAGGTCGATTGAGCGAAACTTGGTCTTTCATGAACGAACAACCCATCATCAGCGTCTCGGGACTACGGGGCATCGTCGGCAAGTCGCTCACACCCGAACTCGTCGCTCGCTACGTGGCCGCTTTCGCAGCAGAGTTGCCGCCCGGCGATCTGCTGGTGGCTTATGATGGCCGCGCTACGGGACCGGTTTTTCTGTCGATTGTCGCGTCGGCCCTCGCGGCGGCGGGGCGCAATGTGTGCTCGGCTGCAGTGGCGGCGACACCGACCGTTGGAGTGTTGACCAAAGCGGGCGGCTTCGCCGGGGCCGTGCAGGTGTCGGCCAGTCACAATCCGGCCGAGTATAACGGGCTTAAACTCTTCGGCGGCGATGGCCGCGTGCTCCCTGCCGAAGCGGGCGAGCGAGTGAAACAGCGTTATCTTGATGGCGAGTATGCTTGGGCCGATCACTCGTTGGTAGGCCAGCTTCGCGATCTCAACGACACGACCAGCAACCACCTCAAGCTGATTCTCGCGACGGTCGACACCGAAGCGATCAGGCAAAAAAGCTTCCGCGTCCTGCTCGATGCCAATCACGGATCGGGGAGCTTTTTGGGCAAGGAATTGCTCGACGCCCTTGGTTGCAAGTCGACGATTCTCGGAGCCGAGCCCAATGGCCAGTTCGCTCATCTTCCCGAACCAACCGCCGAGAACCTTGTCGGCGTTTGCGAACAAGTGACCGCCACCAAGTCGGTGGTTGGCTTTTGCCAAGACCCCGACGCCGATCGGCTCGCGCTCATCGACGAGCACGGTCGTTATATCGGCGAAGAAAAAACGCTGGCGATATGTGTTGATCATATACTGCGAAAAACTCCCGGCCCGGTCGTCACCAATTGTTCAACGAGTCGCATGACTCAAGACTTGGCGGAGAAATACAATTGTGAATTTCAACATTCAGCGGTCGGCGAAGCCAACGTTGTCGATGCGATGATCGCCACCGGCGCGGTCATCGGTGGCGAAGGCAATGGTGGTATCATCCATCCCAAGGTCGGCTGGGTCCGCGACAGCTTCGTCGGCATGGCCCTCGTCCTCGACGCGATGACCTCGCGTGGCCTCGGGCTTAGCCAACTCGCCGACGAACTCCCTGCCTACGCGATTTACAAGGCCAAGGTCACGCTCGCAAGCGACAAAGTCGCATTAGCGCTCGATACACTCCAGTCACACTTCAGCGAAGCCAAACCAAGTCGCCTCGATGGCCTGCGGCTCGATTGGCCTGCTGAAAAAAAATGGCTGCTCATCCGAGCGAGCAACACCGAGCCGATTGTGCGGATCTTTGCCGAGGCGAGCGAACCGCGCGAGGCTGAGGAGTTGTGCAAAGTCGTTGAGCGGGTGTTGACGACTACGGTTTAGATAAGCGAATCTTCACATGGAATGCGGTCGACTGTCACTCAAAATTGGTCGCTTGCTATTTGTCGGTTTCGGCCGTTTTGACCACGAAATGGCAAACACGATTGGAGGGGACAAAACCCCGAATTTTGTCTCGCGTCCCACTTGCAAAAACCACTTGTTTTCCAGTCGATTTCGCACATCGTGGGCGAATTTCATACCTGGGTTTTGACTGACCAGTTGGCGACGTTTTGGACAAAACCCTTTTGAGGGGATTTCGGAATGCGGATTTCGGAATGCGGAATGGGGGTCGGCGATACGACAAGCTCCCCCGCGAAGCACGCCCCAACCGTCATTCCCGCGCAGGCGGGAATCTAGAGCGTTCGCTAACCACCCGCGCAAAGCTTGCAGTACTGCCAACTCAGCACTCCATTTGTCGGACCCGGTTGTACTTCGTTCATTCAATGGATCGATTCCGTCTGATCTAGATTCCCGCCTTCGCGGGAATGACTTGCTCTCGTTCTTGTTTGCCTAGTTGTGCGAACCCCGTGCTCTTTCGTGTATAGACGTTCTATCACACCGCGCGGCCAATTTCGACAACAATTTTTGGCCAGTGCCTGACAAGTTTGGCTGGCAGTTGATAGAACCGCCACGGCGCAAAGATCGCCACGAGTCGGTCGAAAGCTTCACCTCGACAAACAGCATCAAGGATTAACCAGACAGCACCAGTTCACGATGCGGGCGATTCCCGGGAACGCCGATGGTCGCGGATCGTCGCGGATCGTCGCGGATGGATTTTAATGGATTTTGATGAAAAATGCGTTGATTGGCGATAGTGGCACTACCTTGCGCTTGAGCCCTTCGCGAACTAACCCTTAACGCAAGATACACGAACGATGACTATCCGCAATCATCCGCGTGCATCAGCGTTTATCCGCGTTCCCTGGATTAACGACTTGGTGCTGTTCCGCTAGCTTTTGTGCGCCGCAATCCGGGCACACCCACCGCTGCAATCCGCCGGTCGTTCTCCCAAAGCTGTTGACCAACAAATGGTCGTGACTATTTTGAAACGACCTCCGCAACGACTCGACGCCCCGGCTCGCTGCAATTGCACCCCCATCTGGAGTTGACTGTCCCCCGGGCCCCGTCCTCGTGTTACTTCTTCGTCGCCCAAAGCCATAAGCTGCTATTTTCAATGCATCTAACATTGAACGCCACGCAACCAATCTGGCGTATCACCATGCCGATTCGTTGCATTCTTTGGCACCGGGCACGCAGTAGCACGCTGTACAACTTGAATACCGCTCGTTCGAATTAGGTCGGCATGAGAATTGCTTCGACAGCTTTGGTGTGGCGATTTGGCCCATCTCGGAAATCCGTTTGGAGATGAAACATGTTCCCTTCTACCGTGGCCCGTGTGCCTCAGCACACGGCTGATTACATCAACGAACAGATTCAGCAGGAAACCGAGGATCGCGTCGCGCGGATCGCGGCAGCGGGGCCCGATTTAATTGAACGTCGACTTGTCGATCTCGATTATGAATGGGACATCGAACGAATGCTGGAAGCGAATGCCGCAGCACTCACCGCCACCGGGTCGGCCCTCGCGCTGATTTCCGATCGGCGTTTCGCCATACTCCCGCTGATTGTCGGCGGTTTTCTGCTTCAGCATGCAGTGCAGGGTTGGTGCCCGCCGATGCCCGTACTTCGCCGACTCGGGTTCCGCACACAATCGGAGATCGACTACGAACGCTATGCCCTCAAGGTACTACGGGGCGACTTTCGCGACTTGCCAACGGCTCAAGGAGACGGAACCGGCGCCGAGCAAGTCCTCGAAAAAGTTCGGCATTAGCGATTGCGAAATCGTTGGCGTGAACGCACGGCCAGCAGTTGGGTCAATAAAACAAATAAGAACCAGTCGTCAATATGTCATTCGATCGATTCAGTTTTCTCGCTGCGGTCGTAGTGGTGTAGCAGCAGATAGTCATCCCAACCATGTTTGCCTTGGCAAACGGCGATTGCTGCATCGCGTAGTCCCGGTACGAGGTTAATTGCGTCGTTGATTTGATTCCAAGTTTCTCCGATTGACACAGCTTTAACGCGAACATTGCAGTAGGGTCCATTATCGTTGCCATGCTCAAACTCGCCCTGCGGGAACCACTCGCGCAACGTGGCACACGCGAAATCCAAATCCAAATCCTTGGACAAGTCAGGCTGAATTTGCACTTGAAATATGCGATTTGACATGCCACTGACACAGCAAGAGAATAGTGATCGTGCTAGTCATTCTTATCGATCAACCAGTCAACAAACTCGCGAACGCGTCGCGACTGTGAACGCGACGATACTTCCGTCAGCAAAGTGGTCAAATGCTCTGGCTGCAACCTGGGGAATACGATGCTCGCACTCACCGGATTGTATTGCCCGTTTTCGGCGAGTTGCAAAAAGTGCATTTTCTTGCCGTCAAATCGCCAGACTTCTGAGACCCCCAGCGCTGCAAAGATCGGCAGTCGCTTGAGCGAACTGCTCGTGACATCGACCTCGATCGCCAAATCGGGCGGCGGGTCATTTTCGAGATCGATTTCGTCGACGTGGTCGCGAACCGCCGGCTCGTTCGCAAAATAATAGCACTCGTCTGGTTCGAGTCCCTTGAGCAAGTCTTTTCGTCGGTGCGTTGAACTGCCAAGGCAGAGAAAGTCCATCTCAAGCGAATCGGCGAGTCGTTCGACGATGCGTCCAAGAAACTTTTTTCGACCCTCGTGCTTCTGCGAAGGCGACATGATTTCGAGAACCTCATTGTCGTATGTATGACGTAAATGCCGGTCGCGAAATGCGTCGAGGATAGCCTCATACTGCTCCCACGAAACGTCGTACAACACGACGCTCGAATCTTCGCGAGTTGAAATGGGGGTGGCGGTACTCATGGAGAGCCTGGCGGTGAGGGATGTTGACGAACTGAATTCTAACTCAAGAGCTGCGAAATTGGCGAACTGGCCGTTTTTATGCGAAGGTAATTCGCACTACCCTTTCTCGCTCTGCTCAACCGCCCAAGCCACAAATCGTCGCACTCGCCTCGAATCAGCTTCGCTCGTTGATTCCTGCATGAACTCCGACAATTTGTCGGCAGTAATAAACGGAAAAGCGGTACTATTTGAGACCGTTTGGTATTTGCAATCGCTATCTAAAGAAAAAATCGAAACCTGTCGTTTGGCGTATCGCCACAACTCGGGAACGCCTAGCGCTGCGTAGATCGGTAGTCGCGGGATCGAGCTGTTCGACACATCGATTTCGATTACGAGATCGGGTGGTGGGTCGATTTGCAAATCGATGTTTTCAACTTTGCTTCGAATAACGGGCTCGTTCGCAATGTAGTAGCACTCATCTGGTTCTAAACCCTTAAGCAAATCTTCGCGTTGATGAGTGGAACTACCGAGGCAGCAGATGTCGACCTCAGTGGCTAATGCAATGCCTTCGACGAGCATTCCAAGGAGTTTCTTCTCCCACTCGTGCGTCCGCGACACTGTCATAATTTCAAGTACCCGATTGTCGTAGGTATGGTAGAATCGATGATCCCCTCGACCTGCAAGGATGTTGCAATACTCCTCCCACGAAACGTCGTACAACACGACGCTCGAATCTTCACGCGTTGGAATGGGCGTGGCGGTACTCATGCAATTTACCTTCGCACAACAGATACAGAATCTACTTGTTCGCGATCACGCGCTTTGGTTTTCACGAACCCAAGCGACCACCTCGGCGATGATCTCATATTCATCGAGCCGCCCTCGCGCGCTGAACCACTCGTTCAATTTTTCTGATGAGAGAAACGGAAACGCCAGACTCTGCTCGCTATCGCGATAAGCCCCGTCGGCAAGTTGCTTGATGACAATGCGAGTCCCCTTGATGCGCCACACTTCGGGAATGCCAATGGCGGCAAAGATTGGCAGTCGAGGCAGGCTGCTGCTGGTGATGTCGACTTCGATGAAGAGGTCGGGCGGTGGATCTTGCTCGAAGTCGAGCTTGTCTCCCGGACCGCCTCGATTCTTCATCTTCGGAGCATTCGTGACATAGAAGCATTTGTCTGGCTCGACTCCCTTTTTCTGAGCGAGCGGCCATTGCGTCGTCGAGCCAACAAGTTTGAAGGGCCACCCCAAAGTGATACACAACTGTGCAACCAGCAGCCCCAAAAATTCTGCTTCCGATTCGTGGTCGTACCCTTTGGTCATGAACTCCAGAACCCCCTCGTCGTAGGTGTGTCGGAAGCGACGCTCGCCAGTCGCGTCGAGCAGGTTCCAGTATTGGTCCCAAGAGACTCCTCGCACCACTTCACTCTCGCCCGGCCGCTGGCTGTCGTAGCGGCGGACGATTTCGTCGACCAGGTTGGTTGTCGCTGTGGGATTGGCAGCACTCATAGCAGGTTCCTATGGCCCAATAGATAGTTCGATTCGGTCGACGCAAAGCATGGCCCTTGCCCCAATTATACCTTGTCGCTCGTCCAGCACGAAATTGCAGTCGCGACGACACTGGTACAAAGCCACCTGCTTTACTTTTCAGTCGCCATGCGCAGCGCCACCAAATAGGGCACCGGTTCGCTTCCCAGCGCGTTGAGCACGGTACCGCCGGCGGTAAAGACGTGGGTCGCGTATGACTCGTCGCCGTACTTTTCGAGGGCCTTGCCCCCTTCGCCACCACCGACATAGACCTCGACGCCGGCGTCTTTCATTCGCTTGAGTTCGGGAATCCAAGCCTTGGTGCCCCCCTCGAAGCGAGGGTCTTCGAACATGCCGAACACGCCGTTGTGGAAGGCGACCGCGCCACTGGGGTTCTTCTTGAGAAACTCGCCCACCTTCTGCGAAAACAGCTCGCAACTCTTCGGGCCGATGTCGAACTGCTGGTCGGTCGGTTCGAGTGTGTCTTTGACCGAGCCATCTTCGATGACCGAGTCAACCGGCACAACGAACTCGATGTCCTTCGCGCGGCCTTCGGTCACCATTTGCTTTGCTTGTTCGACCCGCTTGTCGGGAATGAAGTAAGGCTTGTCGCTGTGCGCCGGGTCTTCGGCGGCACCGATGCAAACCGGATTGCCATCGAGCTGGCCAATCGCCTTGCGAAGCGCCATGGCCAGCGACCCGGCCGCGAAGACCTGGTTGATTGTGCCACGCCCGATCATCGCTTCGAGGTCGTCGAGCTTGTCGATCTTGAGTCCACTGAAAACGACGAGTTGAGTCTTGAGGCACTGCTGCATCGGGCCGTCGAATTCGCTGGCGACGTACTTGCCCAGCGCGACGCGGTCCATGGCTGCCGGAATCACAGTGCTCGATGCATCGAGGCTACCGGCCGAGAGGGCTTCGTTGACGTAAACTTTTGCCACTTTGTCGGCCAGCTCGTTGGCGAACTTCGTGAGGTTCGGCACCAGCTTGGGCAGATCGGCGGGCTTCGCTTTCCAAAGCACTCGCTCGATGTCGTACTTGCGTGTGTTTTCGAGCACGATAATCGCGCCGGGTTGCGCCTGGTCGATCGTCTCCTTCACCTCGGGTTTGATCGTCATCGTCGACTCATCGAGCCAGTCGCCGATAAGCGGCACGTCGATTTCGAGCAGTTCGCCAATCCGCTTGGCGACTTTATTCAAACTCTTTTCGGGCTCGCGGCCGATGTGGCCAAAGATGATCTGCTTCCAACCTTGGGCTTGGCCGAACTTGAGCGTGTCGACCATCGATTGCAGGCGGATGTCGCCTTCGCCGATCTTGTCGCCCGGCTTGGCGTCGACGTCGCCACGCACAAGCACCGGAGTACCACTCGGAACGTCGCTGAGCGTATCGAGTCGCGGGATCGCCGCTAAATAGTCGTTGAGCGTGAGGTCGGGGGCCGCTTCACGACCGGCGAGCAACTTTTCGCACCAGGCTTGCATCTGAACTTCAGTGAGGGGCATTGTATCGATCCTTGCGACGTGGTTTTTGGCGGAGGCAATATTTTAGACGAATCTCGTCGCTCGGCGAAGGTAGTGGTTTTTTTGACGCAGAGACGCGAAGACGCAAAGAAGCGCGGAGAAAGGCAAAACAGAAATCGAAGTCCCGAGCGGCGGCCACCGGTGGCGAAAACTATCGCGTTAATTTGTCGACCGTATTGGCTCCTTCGGGAACCTTCAGCTCAAACGCGCTGTCGGCCGCCATCGCGTCGGTGCTGGCGTCGACAAAGTCGATCCACAATTCGTAGCGGCTGAAATTCTCATCGGGATCGACAAGTTTGCGAGCTTCTCCGCTGGGGAATTCGAGCCTTCGCAAGAGTCGCGACTGCTTGTCGATCCACGCGACCCGATCGCCAGTGTCGGTCGCGATCTTCACTCGTTGGCATGGACCACTGTCGAGCGGCAATTCGTCCAACAATTCGTAGCTCGTTCCGGTGAGCGCGTCGTCACGCTGTTCGTCACTCAGCAACAAATCGAGCTGAGGAAACAAATTCGCCATCGGCACTGGCAGCAACTCGTCGCGTAGCACTGGGTCCGTAACAATCGTCTCGTCGTTCAACTCGTCGGCCACGGGGTATTCGAGAAACTGCGTCGGTAGATCGCTTACAAACGCCCGCTGTGTTGTGCCGTCGCTGGCGGTAACAACCGAGAGCCCCGGCCCATCGGTTTGGGGAACTTGCCTCGTGATGCGAAATTTATTTGGTCGCTCAAAGAGCACCGAAACAACGTGGGGCGGCGAACTAAAGAACTCTGAGTTTCCCTTGACGGCGAACCGCTCGCGGTATTCGGCGTTGTCGATATAGAAACCCGCTTCACGATACTTCGTGCGGAGTTCTTCGATCAGCGCGCGTGCCGCTTCGTCGCTAGTCGAAGTCGCATCGGGCGAGGGGGACGAACTGCAACCACAAGCAAGTAGCAACGACACTACCGACACGAGCCTGATCGCGGAAACGTATGTCTTTGTCATCGAATAATCGGTGAGTGGCAAGGCGCAAGAACCCCTTTAGTCTAGCATGGCAACGGTCGATGGTCGCGTGTCGGTCTGAGGCCATTATCACGACGCTTGACCATGGCGACGGCACCGACATACGATCGAGGTTGAAAGCTCGCACAAAACCATGAACATACAGTCATCCACCACCATTCGCTGGGGTCAACACGCCCTGATCGATCTTGCCTTGGGTGACGAGCAGGTTGTTGCGGCGCTGGGCGAGCGCCAACAAACGACCGTTATTGACGATGTGGCGACGGCGGTTTTGACTGCGCTTGCCGAACCGCTTGACTTTCCGCCACTGGCCGACGCGATTGTCGAAGGAGACCACATTGCGGTTGCACTTGGACCATCGCTGCCCGAGTTGCCGGTTATTGTCGATGGCTTAATGCGTGGGTTGAGTCACGCCGGCGTGCAACCTGCCGACATCAGTTTTGTGGTGGCTACCGACCGCGAGGCAAAGGTGGTCGGTCAGGCAATCGGTGATTCTGGACCACAAGTCGTTGTTCATGATCCGAGCGATGAAGCACAGCTCGTTTATATCGGCGAGATGCGTGGCGATGTGACGCTTAGGCTCAATCGCGCTCTGGCCGAAGCTGAACTCGTGCTGCCGGTTGGTTCAACCCGCGATGCCGACTCGAGTGTGTTCGATTGTTTGTTTCCGCTGTTCAGTGACAGTGAATCACAGCAGCGGTATGCAGCAACGGGTGAAGCGGCAAACGAGTTAAAGCAGCGTCGCAACGAAGCGGGCTGGCTGCTGGGCACAGCGCTCGTCATGCAAGTAGTGCCAAACCGAGGCGGTGGAGTCGCGGCTGTCTTGCTCGGCACACCCGACCGGTGCCGCGCCGAATCGCAAGCGGTGGCCGAGTCGATTTGGCATCGGCAGTACCCACGGACCGCGCGACTTGTCGTTGCCGGTGCGACCGGACACACGCCCACATCGTGGCAGCAATTTGCTCGCATGCTTACCTTGGCCGACGAACTTCGCGAGTCCGATGGAGCGATTGCTTTATGTGCCGAATTGCCAAAACAGTTGGGCAAGTCGCTGCGCCGGTTGCAATCGGCTCGCGACAACCAATCCGCTCGCCGAAGGATCGCTCGCGACGCCCATACCAGCCCTGACGCCGACACCCACGCCGCGGCTGCTTTGGCCGATGTG
>JBGSWC010000218.1:0-6360 GCA_041752635.1 Pirellulales bacterium
CCGTGCAAACCACGGAGCCAGGACTGCAATTCTATGGCGGCAACTTCTTGTTCGGTCAAGCAGGCAAGCAGGGCCAGACGTACGCCCACCGCAGCGGGCTCTGTCTCGAGACTCAGCATTTTCCTGACTCACCGAATCAGGAGAATTTCCCGTCGGTAATTCTCAAGCCGGGTGAGAAGTACTCGCATACCTGCGTTTACAAGTTCAGCATCCACAAAGAATCAGATTCCGGAGAGTAGTGGCTCAGTCGTGCAATTTGGTGACACTACCAGGCACCACCGGCTCGTGAGCCTCGGCGCTCGCGACTGCTGCGAAACAGATCGCAAGGCTAGCGAGATTGTCGCGGGCATTATGGACCGGAGCGCGGCCGTCTTCGATCGCCCGCAACAGTTCGCCCATCGCACCGTGGAAACCATCGTCGAACCAGCGTCCCATTAGCGTCGGATGCCAGGAACCCCCGTCGACGGCGACTTCGATGTGCTGGGTGTTTTCGTCGGGACCGCTGCTATGCAGCGTTCCACGTGTACCAACCAGTGTGGTGCTATGTTGCTCGGCACGTTGGGTGTGGCCATCGAAAACGAGCGATGCCTGGGCGTCGTCATATTCGACGACAACTTGTGCGAACAAGTTGGCCTCGACCGGCGGAGTGGGCCCCGGCGTAAACGAGGCGTAAACACGGTTCGCAGTTCGCGGGTGCATGAGCGTCGCTAACATGTCGAACCAGTGAATCGCGTAATCATAGAGAATCAGGTGGCGGATTTTCTCGAATGGCAAGCCCTTCACCCAGCTATGGTCCCAGTGCGCCCGGAAATGGAGCCCTGCTAGCTTGCCAAGCCAGCCCGCACCGGCCGCCTGTCGCATGTAACTAAAGTGAGGGGCCCAGCGACCGTTTTGATTCACGGCCAACAGCACACCACACTCGTCGGCCAGGTTCGCCAGTCGCTCACCCACTGCCAAATCGAGCACAAATGGCTTTTGACTCAATACATGCTTTCCGGCCCTGATTGCCGCTTCGATGAGCGGCGGACGAACCGGCGGGTGGGTCGTAATGTCGGCAATGGCGACTCCATCGAGCGCCAGCAGCTCGTCGGGGTCGTCGGTCACAAACGCCTCGGGATAGAACAAATCGCGCTGCCGGACCGCCTTATCGCGGTCGATGTCGCAGAGTGCAACAACCGAGTAACCCGCTTTCGCATAGGCCTGCAAATGGTGCCGCGAGATACCGCCACAGCCGATTAATCCAATTCCGACGTGTTTCGACTGAGGGTCTTGTGGGCGATAGGGGAGATCGAGACGAGCGAAATCGCTGTGCGAAAATGGTTGGCCAAGCATCGGCGAATGGGGGCGAATAAGTGATCAAGTAGAATGATGAAAGTCGGTCGACCGGTTGAAATTAGACCCCTCGGGCGTATACAACACCAGGGTCGCTCACGGGCGCACGAATCCCCCACCACACGAAGTAACCGGGCACGACTACGATGGCCAAAAGCGACTCAGCAGCCGCCGATACCCCAAAACGAATTCTGTTAGTCGACGACGACGCCGAGATAATCGAGTCGCTCAGGCTGGCGCTCGAATCGAACGGATTCACGGTTCTGGTCGCTCGCGATGGAAATCAGGGGCTCGCGATCACCGAGCGAGAAGACCCCGATCTGGTGATTCTTGACATGATGATGCCGAAGCGAAGCGGCTTTCTCGTACTCGAGAAGCTGCATCGCACCCGCGAAAAGCCGCCGCGGATTATTATGATCACCGCCAACGAAGGCAACCGCCACAAGGCGTACGCCGAGATGTTGGGAGTCGACGACTACATCCGTAAACCGTTTCCGATGGATCGATTAATCGCCAGCGTGAAGCGACTGATTGGCTGAGCGGTGAGGGCAACCGTGGTACTGTTCGAGGCGTCGCTAGCGGCCGATCTCGACCGTCAATTCCACTGGCTTTCGTCGTCTCACCCTCATGCAATCAGCCGACAACACCACACCCCATGCAAGGCAAACTCCCATGAAGACTCTCTATCTGCTACTGCTCGTCGCGCTGGCTCCTTTGGTATGTAACAAATGTGCGGCCGACGAGACGAAGCCCGCCAAACATCTGTTCATTCTTTCGGGCCAGTCGAACATGGCCGGACTCGATCCTGGCATTTCGTTCACGCCGACGGTCGAGGCGGCCTTCGGCAAAGAAAACGTCATCGTCGTCAAAAGCGCCCAGGGAGGACAGCCAATCCGGCGTTGGTACAAGGATTGGAAACCCGCGGGTGGCGTTCAACCAGATAACAATGGCGACTTATACGAAGTGCTGATGAAGAAGGTAAATGAGGCGATTGCAGGCCAGCAGCTCGCATCGGTGACGCTGGTCTGGATGCAGGGCGAACGCGATGCCAACGACCGGCAGGCCAACGTTTATGCCGAGAGTTTGAAGGGACTCGTGGCACAAATCGCCAAGGACCTGGGCCGCGACGATATCAACTTTGTCATTGGTCGCCTTAGTGATTGCGATATGGAGAACAAGCGGTATCGCGATTGGACCAAGGTTCGCGAAATACAAGTCGCAGTCGCCGAGGCCCATCCTCGCTACGAGTGGGTCGATACCGACGACCTGAACGACGGCAAGAACCGACAGGGCAAGGAAATCAAAAACGACCTTCACTACTCGGTCGAAGGCTACCAAGAACTAGGCAAACGCTTCGCCGACAAAGCGATCTTGTTGATCAACAAGAAATACGAGTGAGCATCCGCGTCATTACGACCCCTGCGTCACTGTTTGCTTAAAATGCTCGATTGCCTCGCGCATCGATTGGGCGACTTCAGGGTACTCGCCGGCGACGTTGGTGGTTTCTTGCGGGTCGTCTTTCAGGTTGTAGAGCTGGACGTCGTCGGCTTTCACGATGAGCTTCCAGTCGCCGCGACGCAGGGCCGTGCCAAGTTTTGGTTCATAGCCGAAAAAGATCTCGCGGTCGGGAAACTCCGCCTGTTAGAGCAGGTGGGCCTTGGCACTCGTACCATCGAGATTATTGGGATTGTCGTCGGCGATTCCGGCAATGTCGGTGAAGGTGGGAAACAGGTCGAAGCCCACCACAAAGGCGTCGGAAGTTGAGCCGGGCGTGATCTTGCCCGGCCACCACGCAACCGCCGGCACGCGGTGTCCTCCCTCATACTGGCTAAATTTGCCACCGCGGTAGTGACGGAATTCGCGGGGGCTCATCGGCACGGCCCCATTGTCGGAAAAAAAGAACACAAGCGTGTCGTCTTCTAGCTCTAGCTCCTTCAGCGTGTCGAGAATTTGACCGACACCGTCATCCAGCTCTTCGAGCATGACCTTGTACTTTTCGCGGTTGGTATCACTTGTCGCGTTTTGATTGATTTGCTTGTCCCGCGAGTCGATGGTGTCTGCTGGAGTTTGGTAAGGGTTGTGAACTGCGGCATGGGCGACATACAGAAAGAAGGGTGTGTCTCTGTTGCGTTTGATAAAGTCGACACTTTTTTCGTTAATGACGTGGGTCGTGTAGCCCGGCACATTCTGTCGCTCGATGCCAACGCGCCAACTGTTGTGGTTGTGGTAGTCGCTACCGCCGTTAAGAAATCCGACGTATTCATCGAAGCCGTGGTGGATTGGGTTGTACTGGTCATGGAAGCCACAGTGCCACTTACCGAACAGCGCGGTCGTGTATCCGTTGTCTTTGAATACACGTGGTAGAGTGGGCACCGAGTTGGGAATGCCTTGTTCTGGCTCTTGGCTACCGACGATCACATCGACGATTCCCACTCGCTGTTGATACCGCCCTGTGAGAAACGCAGCGCGGGTCGGGCTACAGACCGACGAGTTGGTGTGGAAGTCAGTAAAAGTCATACCCTGCGCTGCCATCTGCGCGATGCGAGGTGTGTCGATCCAGCCATCGTAGATGGCCATGTCACAGAGTCCGAGGTCATCGGCGAGAATCACAATGATGTTGGGCCGCGCTGGCTCGGCCGACGAAGTCAAACCTGCGGATGGAAGCATCAGTCCGGCAAACATGAGTACAAAATAGCGTTGCACGGGTTATTGTCTCCATTGAGTTGAAAAATCAGGCGTTGTCGTTGAGCGTACAATTTTAAGCATACAGCACGCGAGGAGTCGGTGCTATTTCGCCAGAACCCGTGGCCGGACCCTTCCTTGGGTGCTCAATAAACCTCGCGTTTGAGCCCCATCGTTGCCCAGAAAACGACCGTCGCGATCACGCCGAGTGCCATCGGCACCAGCCACAGCGTTGACCAGTCGAAGGGGGCCGGTTCAACACCCGCGGGCGTCAGAAAACGACTTTGGCACCACCCGCCCAACAACGCACCGGCCAAGTGACCGACTCCAGAAGTCGCCATCGCGAACATGCCTTGCGCAACCGCAGCCGATTTGCGGGGGGCGATTTTGTCGACATACATGTAGCCCGTCAGATAGACAAAGGCATAGCAAAGCCCGTGGAGTGAAATCGCGAGCAACGTGAGCAAGAAGGGAATTCCAGTCGCTCCGCCAACACTGAACAGGGCAAACCGAACGACCCAACCGAGGAGTCCAATGAAGATGATCCGCTTCGGACCAAAGCGGGCAATCAAGCCGGGCAAAAGTAAGATGACCAATACCTCGGTTCCCTGACCGATCGACATCCAACTGGCTGCGTTCGTGACACCACTTTGGTTGAGATAGGCGTTGAGAAAAGCGTTGTAAAACTGGGGACCAATCGCTGCGAGCAGGGCGACCAACATAAATCGCCCCAATCGCGGGTCACTCCTCAATAAATCGCTCCAGCCGCTGGCGATGCGACTCCAATGCACCATGGCGGTGAGCGGCGGTGTATGGGGCAGTGTCAAACTGTAGAGGGCCATCGCGAGGTGGCTGACGAGGGCCAGCCACATCGGAATCGCTGTGGCTTCGATCGACTCTCGCCCGAGCAGCAACGGAATGACCGAGCCGACGAGCAGCATCGCGATGATCCAGCCGATGGTGCCGATCGATCGCACGATCGGAAACGCAGCCGCATCGGTCTTCGTGTGGCGTAGCGATAGGCTGTTGGTCAATGTCACCGTCGGCACCGCACATTGATAATACAACAATAGGCCCACGAAAAACCAAGTTTGCGAAGTGGCGAGCGCAATCAGTGCCAGCGAGGCCGCACAGCCAAAGTTGAGCACCGAGAGCAGCCGCTCGGTCGAAAACAGTCCGTCGGCGAGCGAACCAAACACGAGCGGCGAAACGAGGGCTCCGATCGCCCCGCTCATCGTCGCGATCCCCAGAAAAGTACTGCCAAACATCGCCATGCCGCTGGGCGTCGTATTCGCGGCAATATAGGCGCCGACAGTGACCGACCAGAGGCCCATCGCGAAATACTGGCCGAACATCATCGCCGAAAGCCGCACGACCAACCGCAATGGAAGCGAGTAGTGGCCCGCTGGCGGCAAATCGCCGTGCCGAACGGCCGGATCGCTATAAGCCGCAGGATCGTCGGCACCGACGGCAGGAATCTCGCTCGCCGAAAATTGGCCCGAATTGGTCACGGCAACCCCGCACCGTGGCAGGCTAGACTTGGTGGCGGGATTTTAAGATTTCGTTTGGCAACGCAACTTACCAAAGAAAGTCAGCCGTCACGCGAGTGACGGCTGAGCAAGTGAGTGGAGGATAGCGGGCTCGAACCGCTGACCTTTTGGCTGCCAGCCAAACGCTCTCCCAGCTGAGCTAATCCCCCGAACAATTAACAACGTCGGTGGGGCGACTGACTCTGCCGACTATATGTGTCGGTCGGAACCAATCGCCTTCTGGAAATTTAAGATTAACAATGTGTCGGTGAGTGTCAACCGACCCGGGGCCTGACGGCTACGGCTCAATTGATTTCGATCGAGGTTCTGTGACGAAAACGACCCGCCAGCGACTGATAGGACTCCTCAAGCTGCTTGTCGGTTCGGGGCTGATCGCTTTCTTGCTGTGGCAGGCCGCCCAGGGCGATCAAGTTCGCGAGCTGCTCGATGGCAAGAAAAACTGGTGGTTATTCGGGACGGCAGCCGGTTTTATCGCGTCGGCGGTCGTGATCAACTTTTTTCGCTGGTGGCTGCTGGTACGCGCAGCGGGACTCCCGATGTCACTCGCCGAGGCGATGAGGCTGGGCGCATTGGGGCACGCGGCCAACTTCGTCGCGCCGGGCAGCGTTGGCGGCGACCTTCTAAAAGCGGTGCTGTTCGCCCGCAACCATTCGGGACGCCGCAGTGCGGCCGTGGCGACGGTGCTGGCCGATCGGTTTTTAGGATTGCTCACACTGTTAGCGCTCGCAGCCGTGGCGGGCAGCTTTGCGCTCGCCACTGGGCTGCTCGACACGGCCCCGGTCATGCGAGGCGTTTC
>JBGSWC010000219.1:0-9758 GCA_041752635.1 Pirellulales bacterium
GATGGCACGTTCGAGATCAAGAACATCCCGGCCGGAGAACACGAGTTCCAATTCTGGCACGAGCAAGCCGGTTATCTGAAAGATTGCAAAACAGCTAGCGGCGAACTCGATCGTACCGGACGGCTCGAATTCGAAATCCCCGCCAACGGCACTGTCGACTTGGGCAAAATTGAAGTCCCCGCTGATATTTTCGAATGAGGTCAGAGGGGCCGGCGAATAACGTCGCAAAATATGAATTCCAACGCACAAGTCGAGATCAAACTATTTAGCCCCGGGTCAATGACCCGGGGGATTTGTGTCCAACGCACCTTGCATTCCGTCTTCCTCAAGTAGCCTTGTACCGCAAGCGCCCCCGGTCATTGACCGGGGGCTAAATAAAATGACTCGCTGTTACTGCACGCTTTCTTTGTTCGCGCTGTTTCTCGTCGTAGCTGGCTGCACCAAAAGCGATCCGCCGCGCTTTCAAGCCAATCGCATGGCGCTGCTCGATGCCGAGATTGTGCCTGACCACGAGCAGCAGATAGCCGACGCCCTCGAAAGTTTATTCGGCACACCCGACCAGCCGAAGGTCAGCGACACAAGCGAGCTCGATCTCGAGCTCATCAAGACCGCCGCCGGACCGGTCCGTAGCACCACGCCGGGCGAGACGCTGGGGCTTTATCGCCAACATTGCGCCCACTGCCACGGCATCACGGGCGACGGGCTTGGCCCCACCGCCGCACTGCTCAATCCCTATCCTCGTGACTTTCGCGAGGGGAAGTTCAAGTTCAAGAGTACCTATCTAAAATATCCGCCAACCGACAACGATTTGCGCCGTGTGCTCGAAAACGGCATCCCCGGTACGGCGATGCCTTCGTTCAAGCTGCTTGGCGACGAGCAGATCGACGCACTTGTCGAGTACGTGAAATACCTCGCGCAGCGCGGCCAGGTCGAGAGCGAGCTCGTTTACATTATTGCTGACGAACTCGACTACGACCCAGACAAGGCGACGACCGACGATCCGTTCGAGCCCGCGACCGACGACGACGATGCCGACTTGCTCGCCGAAGTCGTCGAAATCGTTGAGGAAGATTGGTACGACGCAGCCGACAATGTTGTCGAACCCGACGCAGCGCAACTGCCACCACAAGACCGTACAGCCGAGCAGATTGCCGCCTCGATCGACGCCGGTCGCGAGTTGTTTTATGGCAACAAAGCTAATTGTGTGAAATGCCACGGCAACACGGGCTACGGCGACGGTCAGCAAACCGACTACGACGACTGGAATAAAGTGGTCGTGGAGTTTCGCGAAAAGACTGACGTCATGGCCGAGAAACTGGCCGAAAGCAAAGAGCCACCGAGTGAAAGGGAAGTGCGGATACTTGCGGAGCGTCAATCCGCCGCCCGCGCTCGGCTCAAGCCGCGCAATGCCAGCCCCCGGAATCTACGCGAGGTGTTGCACGGCGGTCGGCGGCCGATCGACATTTATTGGCGGCTCCACCAGGGTATTGCCGGTTCACCGATGCCGGCCCACGGTTCGCCCCGCCCCGGCGCGACGGGTACGCTCACCGATGCCGAGATTTGGCAGCTCGTCGATTACGTAATGGCGATGACAAATGGCTCGACTGAGCCTGAGGGCGAACAGCAGCCTATGGCACAGCGTTAATTGCGTCACCACGACGTCAATTGCGTCAACACGACGTGCTTCGTCATTGCCGCGAAGGCCGGAATGACCGGGGCGCTCAAGGCTCTTCCGTCGGCGGTGCGAAGCGAATCTTTTCGATCAGCGTGTGGCGCTGGCCCGCTTCAAAATAACCGCTCACCGCTGTGATGGCGTTGATCATGTTTTCGTAGCGAAGATTAAAGTCGGGCACCAGTTCGGCTTCGTATTCTGGTGCCGTGCCCGGCCCACCGGCGTCGTCGATCATGCCGCGGATGTGGGCGTGGAGCGACGCGAAGTTTTCCATTAAGCTGTCGTTCACTCGCAGCGAAGTCAGGTTACCATCGGCATCGGCCTTCATAATCACCTGAAGCGGCGGCACGTCGGTCGGCGTCGGATTCGTTTGCGACGCGGGTGATGGCATCCGAATGTTGAAATCCCCTTCGGGCAACACAATTTTGAACGTCATGATAAAGAAGATCAGCAATTGAAATACGATGTCGATCATCGACGTCATGTTCAATTCGATCTTCTCGTCACGTCCGGTTTTGCGAATTTTCATGCCGATGTCGCTTGCTAAAAATACGAAAAAAAGTTAACCGCAGAGGACACCAAGAGCGCGAAGGGAAGATGAGCGAGTAACGCAATGGGCTACTTTCGTTGTCAATGAATAAACTCAGTTGTTTATCGTTTCTTTGTACAAATCGCTTTTTCTCTGCGCTCTCTGCGGTTCCACCTCACCCTAGTTGCCGCCGAGCGTTGATTCGTCGGTCTGTTGCCCGCGTAGCGCAAAGGTTTCAAACCTGGCGTCTTGAGCGACTTCGATCAGTTCTTGCACTTTGCCTGTGCGAGCGTCTTTGTCGGCGCGAATGACGACCGTGACATCGTTGAGCTTTGTTTTGCCATCGGCTTGAATGATCTGTGCTTCACGCAACAGCGCGGTGGCCGTTTGCTCGATGGTGATTTCTTCGCCACCGAAGATCACCGTTTCATCTTTCGTCATTTGCAGAGTGATTGGCTTTTCGTAGCTCGTTTCCGGCGGCTTCGCGAGCTCGCTGAGCGGCAGGTTGATCCGTTGGTCTTGTTCTACTTCCGAAAAATTGATGAGCACCATGAAGAACGCGATCAACTGAAAAGTCATGTCGATCATCGGCGTCATGTCTCCCTCGGCCTGATCTGCTGCGCGTTTCTTCTTGATTTTCATGGGGTGGTAGTGGGCAGAGGGCAGCAAAAAATAGCCGACGAGCTACGACTCGTCGCCGCGTCGCGTTAACTCTTTTTCTGGAACCGGCTCATCAGTCCTTCGCTGATGATGCCCACTTCCAATACGAGGCGGTCGATGCGGTTACGCAGAATTCCATAGGCGGCGATGGCCGGAATCGCGATGCCCAATCCAACCAGCGTGGTGAACAAGGCCGTCGAAATACCGGCGGCGAGTTCCGATGGCTTCGGAGCGGCGGTCGCGGTCGCGATCACCTCGAACGACGAGATCATCCCTTGCACCGTCCCGAGCAGCCCGATCATCGGGCTAATTGTGCCGATGAGCGCCATGTAGCTCAGCCGGTGTTCGAGTTTCATGCTCTCGTCTTCGCCCACTTCCTGCATCGCTTCAATAGCCGGTTCGTAGCCTCGCGAGACCTTGCTGATGCCGGCCGACAGCACTTTGCCGAGAAACGATTCGTCGCTGCTAGCGAGGTCATAGGCTTCTTGAAACTGTTTGGCGTTGAGGTGCGCTTCGAAGCCTTCGATCAACTCGGTGGGGATCACATTCTCGCGGCGAGCCTGCAGTAAGTTCATCACAAACAGCGCCACCAGCGTGAACGACAGCGCCAGAAAAACCAAACTGTAACCGAGGCCCAGCGATTCGTACGCCCAGCTCAGGTAGTTCTTTTTCTTGGGTGGGGCCTCGCTGGTGGGGGCATTGCCACCCCCCCCATTGTCAGCCGCGACGGGAGCGTCGCCCCCTGCGTCGCCCTCTTGAGCCTGAGCCACGTCGACAGTCAACACCAAAGCAACCGTCGCAATCGCGATGAGCCCACCAACCCAGCGGCCCACGGCCACTAAAGCGCCTTGCATAGCTTTCACCTCTCGTTTAGCCATCGATAAATGGTGTCCAGGGGAGCGACACACTCGGTTCGCTACCTGTTGCTTCGCCCGGCGGCATTGTTCCGATTGCATCCGCCCACCAGAACGGCGAAAGTGCTAGTGTAACCACCCGTTGCATCGACCGCAAAGGTCACGTTTTTTTTCGCAGCCAATCGACCAAAATCGTGTCCAATAAAAGCTGACAGACGTGGTAAGCGACCATCGGGAGCACAGCCAATCCGCCAAACGAAAGCGCCACATCGAGCCCGATCATCAGTGTCTTTTGGCTGCCGGCAACAGCCACTGCGACCCCGTCAGGCCGCGCTAGGCCGATACTCTGCGAGAACCACCAACCGGCCGCGAAGAGTCCGAGGTGGAGAACCGCAACAATCGCAATCAGCAGCGGCCAACAGCACCACGGCAACGCCAGCGAGCCAATTTTCGCGAGCGTTTCGCCAGCTCCCACCGCACCCAGCAGCACCATCGTCAGAATGCCGCATTGGCAGATGGTCGACAACACCGGCTTGGTGGCCGTGGCCCAGGTGGCCACGGGGCCAAGTACCCTCAGCAGTTGCGCCGCCGCGATTGGCAGCAACACCCGCTGGACGAGTTGTAGCGATAATTCCGCCGCCGTTTTAGGTAACACAACGTGGGCCGACAGAAACAAGAACAGCGTCGCCGGCATCACCGCGAAGCAACTGAGATTCGTGATGATGGTCACGGCCAGCGCAAGCGCGTCGTTGCCACCCCCGCGGCGGGTCCAGACGGCAGCGCTGGCTAAAGTGCATGGGACGCTGGCGGCTATTAGTAACCCTACCGACAACTGCTCCGGCAACAAACCACGCAGCAGTTGCGCCAGCACGGGTGCCATGGCCATGTTGATTACCAGCGCGATTGCAAGTCCTCGCCAGCGGCGCACCACCGAAGTGAACGCCGTGAACGGCAACGGCAGCGCCGTCATGAACATGACCCCCGCAACCAGCCAGCCGCGCGGCACTTGTGAGAGCGGAACGCTCAACCGCGCATTCCAGATCATGCCAACCAGCAGCACAGCCGAGAGTGCTAGCAAGAACCAGTGGCGACGAACGAACAGCATGGCACGCTTAGGAATGACTCAAAAAGAACTTCGGGATTTGATTAACCGCAGAGGCCGCAGAGAACTCGGAGAAGGTTGTAGGAACACTGAGCGACGTTGATTATCACCACTGCGTAGAGGCATGCCAGAGTTGTCGTTGGGTTAGAACAGCGCCAGTTCGCGATGCAACCGATTCCAGCCAACGTCAATGGACGCGGGCCGATGGACGCGGATCATCGCGGATCATCGCTGATGGATTCTGATGAAAAATGCGATGAATGGCGGCAGTGGCACCTCTTTGGGATTAAGCCCTTTAGCGAACTAGCCTTCAACGTGCGACGAAGGATGACTATCTGCGATCATCCGCGTGCATCAGCGTTTATCCGCGTTCCCTCGATGAACGACTTCACGATGTCCAGCTAACGCTTGTGTTTGCTGCGGATCAGCGATGACTCATGTTGCCTTCACCGCGTTCTCGGTGCTCTCTGCGGTTAATTCTTGATGTCGTTCATCGAGGGAATGGCCACGTTATTCTTGACCCGTTCCTTTGATTTCGTCGCTGGTTTCGGCATCGTCAACATCGGCATCGTCAACTTCTTTTTCGGCGTCCCCCTCGTCACCGTTGGGTCCTGATGGAGCGAGCCGTTCTGCGAGCAACTTGTTGCCCGCTGCCGCGGGACCGTCGTCAATCTTGCGAAGTAGCTCGGCCCCCTTGGCGGGGTTTCCTTCGGCCGCCAAGGCGAGGGCCGAGTTTCGTCTGGCGCCGGCCGACCAGAGTTCGCGGCCCAAGTCGGAGTCGAGTACCGAATCGAACCAATCGATGGCCGACCTGTGCAAACCACGATCGTTGCTCAACAACCCGGCCCAATAGGTGGCGTTGATCTTGGCGAGCGTCGCCGGATCGGCCAACTCACGGATGGGAATTCGGCGGATCATTTCGTCGCTGGGCCGCACTTCGGCGTCGAGATACAACGACATCGCCTCGTTGTGATCGTTGAATTCGTCTTCGATATTACCCCGATCCGCGTCGGCGACGAGTTCCTCGCGGCCGCGAAAATGGAGCGTGCGCGCCTTGAACAGCTTAGGCCGAATCGCAAACGCCGAAAATTCGATGGCCGCCCGCGTGCGGTCCGACGATTTCAGGTTCAATTGATCGAGCAGGGTCTGAAAGGGAAATTCCCACAGCATCACCGATGGCAGCTCGTGATTTTTTGCGAGGCGATCTGCCAATGCATCGGCGTCGACCACGAGTCGCAACGCACTCTCGCCGGCCAATTGCAATTCGAGCAGTCGAGCACGTTTCGACAGGGCGAACGAGTCGGCAACGACGCCCGCCTCGAGTGCCGCCAGCGAATCGGCGGTTACCGGATAGGGAGCGCCGGGCAGATCGAATTGCCGCAGTAGTTCGGGGGCTTGGCGGACGTCGGCCAAGCTGGCGATGGAACCGTCGGGAGTGCGGATTGGCAGACCGAGCTGCGGATCGAACAGCAAAAGTTGTCCCGCGATTTCGACGCCGCACCAAACCCGTTGGCCGGTGACCTTGGTACCCTCTGCGTCCGTTTCGGGCAGTGTCAAAATCAGCGGGGTCCAACCTCGCTGTCGGCAGAGCCCCGCGAAGACCCAAGCGCGGTTTTCAGCGGTGCCACGTCCAAACAGCAGCGTCTGCCATGGCCGCCGAGGCAAGGTAAACTCGTCGGCCGGTTCGAGCTGGATGTTGTCGATCGACCACGAGAATAATCGCTCGGCGCGATTGGGCGCCGACGTCGCGCCGCGACCGGCCCAACGACCGATGTCGCGGAGCCAGACCGTCTCTTCGAGCAATTGGCCCTCGTAAGCCACGGCCTGAATTAGTTTCAATTCGCTGCTGGGCAGCGAAAAGGCGGCGCGGCTCAGAGCCGCGTCGCTAAGGAGTTGGCTCAACTTCGGGTCATCGTTAAACTTCGCGGGCAGCTTAGCGAGCAGCGGGCTCACCTGCCAATCGACTTGGGGTTCGCCTTGCCGGAGCCACTGGTTGAGTCGTTCGACCAACTGTACAAGAGCCGGGCGGTTGGGGCTCGGCTCCCATCCCAAACGCGGTAGTCCGCGATTTGCATAAAGCCCGAGGTCTTTCTGAATTTGCACGAATCGCTCGTCGCTGGTTCGCCAGACTTGCAGTTCAAAGCGATCTTCGATTGGCTGGGCAAGCTGCGTTGGCACGACAACCAACTCGGTTTCGCTGGCGACTTCGAGCACCGGCAACACAACCGGCCGGAAGCCCGACTCGCCCATTTCGATGCCCATGTCGAGCTCTTGTTGCATTTCGGGCGACACGTCGGCGAACTTGCTCATGCCGCGACGGAACTCGTTAAGGTACTCGTTTGATGGAATAATGAAGTATTTCGCTTGATCGCCGGGCCGCACTCCCGAACTACGAAACCGTGCGTTGGGTGCGACGAGTGTATCGATGGGGCCATCGGCTCGGCCGCGTCGCCTTCCAAGACTTGCCCGCACACGCTCGCCATCCGAGCTCTTGCGCGCGTCGACGATGACTTGGGCCTGGCTCAGCTCGACGACACATCGTTCGGGAAGCTGCGAAAGCGTGGCCGTTACTGAATCGAGCAGCGAACTGGCTCGTCCCGAGCTCCCCCCCTGCCCTCTCAGCTTGTTGATGTTTGCCTGCCGTGGCTGGTTGCCTTCGCAACCAATCGTTGCGACGAATGCGACCAACAATGGGCCGCACCATCGCAGCATATGGCCGACAGTTGACTGTTGAAGAATGGAGATCATGCGAAGCTTACAGTTGGCTCACAGTTTGGCGGATGAGTAGCAGTCGGTCGATGAGAGCCGCCAGTTCGGCTAAAGGCACCATGTTCGGCCCGTCGCTCGGCGACTTATCGGGGTGGGGGTGAGTCTCGAGAAACAGCGCCTCGCAACCGAGAGCCATCGCACAACGCGCCAGCGGTTCGACCATTCGGCGTTCGCCGCCGGTTTTTCCGTCGGCGGCGCTCGGCTGCTGGACACTGTGCGTGGCATCGAACACGACCGGCACTCCCAACTCTTGCATTACGGGAATCGCCCGCATGTCGTTCACGAGCCGACCGTATCCAAAAAACGTGCCTCGTTCACAGAGCAAGATGTTATTGCATCCGGCACCGCGAAGCTTGTTCACGACGTGGGCCATGTCGCCGGGAGCCATGAACTGGCCCTTCTTCACGTTCACGGCCGCACCGGTCTCGGCCGCCGCGACCAGCAGGTCGGTCTGGCGGGCGAGAAACGCCGGAATTTGTAGCAATTGACAGACCTCGGCGACGCGAGCCGCTTGCGATGGTTCGTGAATGTCGGTCGTCACGGGAACGCCAAATCGCTCGCGAACCGTGGCGAGCATTTCGAGCCCCGCGTCGATGCCCACGCCCCGAAACGAATCGAGGCTGGTGCGGTTCGCTTTGTCGAACGACGCTTTGAAGACGAGTTGAAGCTCGCGAGTCGATGCCATCTCAACCAACGCTGCTGCGATCTCATTCGTCAGTTCGGGCGACTCCAACACACAAGGCCCCGCGATCAACAGCAGCGGATCGTTCCGCGAAACGGTGTAGTTGGCGATGCGTGCGGGATACATTGTTGGTCGTCAGCAAAAGTGCGCGAGAATTTACTCCAGCATGACCTTACTCAAAGGTCGCATCAATCCCACGGCTCTAGCCAATCGCAACTCGATTCGACAACTTAAAGCCAAGTTTCGCGGCTACCTGGCGAGTCACGACGACCTTCAAACGCTCGGGAACGACTTCGACCTCGACCGGCAGCACACCCCCGGGATCGCCGTCGACCTGGTAGGGAATCGAGCTGCCATCGACAGCTTCGAGTCGCAAATGCGTGAAGCGAGTTGTGGTGACGCTCGGCAAGTGATGGTGTCGCTTTCGTAACACATGCCAAAAGTACCAAAAACCTGAGACAATCGAGCCTTTCCGAAAGACACAAAGGTCGAGCAACCCGTCGGTGCCCCGCGCCTGATGGACAATTGGCAACTGCTGGGCATAGCTAGGCAGGTTCGCCGCAAAGGCCCAACTGCCGGTCACTGTGGTCACGGTGCCATCGGCGCGAGTTGCTGTCGCTTTAATCTGGGGCCAGTGATACCTGGCCATCGCCATCGCAATGGGGCGCGCATAGGCTAAGTGAGTAATGTGCCCACGACGATTGGCGTGGACTCGATGGATAACTTGGGCGTCGAAGCCAACACTCAAAACGAGCGAGAACAACTGGTTGGCGGCTCGGCCGGCGTCGAGCGTTGCGACGACTCCCTGCTCGACCAATTCCAGCACTCGTCGCGGCGACGCCGAATGCTGCGTGTAACGAGCGAGCAGATTCTCGGTGCCCATCGGCAGCAACGCCAGCGGTACGCCAGCAGGCAGCCTATTCAGCGCGGCCGAAAAGGTTCCGTCGCCCCCGCAAGCGAACACCATTCGCAATCGCCCTGAATCAAGCGAGTCGCTCGCCAATTCAGTTAGCTCCTGGGGCGAGTCAACGACGGTGCCTCGAAAACCGGCCCCTTCGATGAGCTTCACACACTCCGCAACGAGTTGCTTGCGACGCCCCGCTCCCGCCGTTGGATTCGCGACGAAAAACACGTCGCGAGCGCCGCCGGCGAGCGGCTCGGCCGAGCGCTGACTTGCGAGGGGTGTTTCCACACCGAAAGTTTCAGTTTCTCGCTCAGGTATCATGCTTATGTGTCGAAATGCGTCGGTATCGAGAGTCGGCAAACGTCGTAACTATATGCGTGATAGAAGTTTAGAACTACCCGAACCGGCATGCCGTCTCATTTTGAGCCGGCGTTGAAGTCTGCGACGCCAATCGACGTAGATTCGTTGCAGAATTGTTCAATGTGTCGCGGAATGCCCGTTGGCGTGAGACAAATGGCTGTTTGACGATCGGATTGGCGTGGGCTGTCTCAAAATGCGATTTGTTCGCTAACTCTTTTAGTAGCAA
>JBGSWC010000220.1:0-3824 GCA_041752635.1 Pirellulales bacterium
ATGCCTCGATCCGAGATTGACTAGATTCAAAAGTGGCTGCCGGCGACACTTTCGTTCATGGACCTGAGGCCAAATCAATTTGAGGCTTAACAGGACGCTCCTGAGGGATATCCTACATCAAACTCAACTTGTTGCGGTGAAGCGGGTTATCGCCGACCGGGCGAGCCATGGCGGGGTTCGAAGGGGTTTTGCGAGCCAACCGCCGTGAGTAAACGCGCGTTCAGTATCGCGTCAACGGTGATGGCGGAAGAAAATTTGGGCACGTTGGCTGTCGCCCCGATCGCCAAATGGAAGTGTCCCGATCCGTTCTAAGTATTTTGTGTGAGAGCAAGTCATGAACTACCAAGCATGGGCGACGGCAGCAGCCGGGGCACCTTTTCAGAAGCAGTCGCTCGATCGGCCACCTTTGGGAGCCGAAGAAGTCGAGGTCGCCGTCGAACATTGTGGCGTTTGTCACTCCGACCTTTCGATGTGGCAAAACGAATGGGGCATCGCCGTCTATCCCGCCGTGCTGGGACACGAAGCGGTCGGGCGAATCACCGCGATGGGATCGCAAGCCAAAGGGCTTTCGGTCGGTCAACGTGTTGGCGTCGGCTGGAACAGCGGAAGCTGCCTGCACTGTCGCCCGTGCATGTCGGGCGAGCAGCATCTTTGCGACGAAGTACAACCCACCATCGCCGGACATTTTGGTGGCTTCGCGAATTCGCTGCGTGCCCACTGGGCGTGGACGATCCCCCTGCCCGAAAGCTTGAACATGGCTGATGCGGGGCCGCTGCTCTGCGGCGGTATCACTGTTTTCAATCCGATTGCAATGTTCGCTACGCCGAAGAGTCGTGTGGGTGTCGTTGGTATCGGTGGCCTGGGGCATTTGGCTTTGAAATTTGCCAAGGCCTATGGATGCGAAGTCACGGCATTCACATCGAGCGAAAGCAAGTTTGATGAGGCACGCGGCTTCGGTGCTCAGCATGTGGTTGCGACGCGAGATAGCCAGGCGATCCAACAGCTTGCCAAAACATTCGACTTGTTGATCATCACCGTCAACGTGTCGTTAGACTGGGATTCATTGATTGCATCGCTGGCCCCCAACGGACGGATGCACGTCGTAGGAGCCGTCCTCGAACCGATTCCCGTAAGCATCTTTCCATTAATCATGCGGCAAGCCAGCATTGGCGCTTCGCCGACCGGATCGCCGGTCGATATGGCTGACATGCTCGCCTTTGCGGCGCGACACGACATCGCGCCCCAGACCGAACATTTTCCAATGAGCCAGATCAACGAGGCTTTCGCGCATGTGGCTGCCGGCAAGGCGCGATATCGAGTCGTCTTGGATGCTGATTTTTGATTCGCCTTCGCGGTTTCCGTTGTGCGAGTTTCGTTGTGTCACCGGCGGACGATTCAAGAATTACGAAAAAATCGTTGCCAGCGAGCATTTTCACGACCTTCTCGCGTGATTGCCGGCGTGGCGCGTTTGGCCGCAGGAAGTCTGTTTGTCATCGCACTGTCGTGCGTGATCACTAGATGCTAAGCAATGACTCAAAAATAACTTCGGGATTTGATTAACCGCAGAGGCCGCAGAGAACTCGGAGAAGTTTGTAGGAGCACTGATCGACATCGATTGTCACCACTGCGTAGAGGCATGTCAGAGTCGTCGTTGGGTTGGAACATCGCCAGTTTGCGATGCAACCGATTCCAGGGAACGCCAATGGACGCGGGCCGATGGACGCGGACCGTCGCGGTCAGTCGCGGGGAGACGTAGACAGTCGCGGATGGATTTTGATGAAAAATGCGATGAATGGCGGCAGTGGCACCTCTTTGGGATTAAGCCCTTTAGCGAACTAGCTTTCAACGTGCGACGAAGGATGACTATCTGCGATCATCCGCGTTCCCTCGATCAACGACTCGGCGCTGTTCAGCTAACGCTTGTGATTGCTGCGGATCAGCAATGACTCATGTTGCCTTCACCGCGTTCTCGGTGCTCTCTGCGGTTAATTCTTGATGCCGGTCATCGAGGGAATGGGCATGGTACTCTTGGCCCATTCCTAAGTGCGTCGTCGATAGCGAGCCCTACTCATCACCAAACACACGTGTACTCTCTTCCTTCCGCACAGGTTGCGTGAGGTCGTCGGTGTCGACTTCGACTAGCACCCGTTGGTCGCCGGGTTGAACGCCCGTCAACTGAATGCGGAACAGGGTGTCGGCTTTGGGAGCGAGTCGACCGAGGGGCTCGAAAACGACTCCTTGAGCATCGATGCGGTGGCGCGTTTCGCCGGTTGCCGAGACGACCTTCATGCCCGGAGGAGTGACGACGCGCACGGCGACGTTGGTGGCCGCTTTGGTGCCTTGGTTCACAACACGAACTTCATAAGCGGTGTTGCCACCGACTTCGATGGGGTCTTGCAGGTCGGCGACCTCGAACATGATCGCGGGCAAGCCTTCGACGCTCACCTGTCGAGCGGTTTGGTCTTCGAGTCCTTCGCGAGCACGCGAGCGAACTTCGATGGTGTGCTCGCCCGGTTCAGTCGGCATCGCTGTCAACTCGACGGTACCCGACTGTCCGGCGGGAAGCTCGGCGAGGCTCCAATAGATGCTGTGAGTGGCGGGGTCATACTCGCCCAGGTTGTTGGCTTTGACGAACTTCATTCCACGAGGGAGTTGTGTAACAAGTTGAACGTCTTTGGCGGGAGCGGTTCCCGGGTTGTCGACCTTCACAGTGTAAGTCGCCGGGCGCTCGAGATAGCGACGGGCGGGGCCTTCGACATCGATCGCCAGCGCGGGAGCAATCACTTCGAAATCGACATGTTGTTGAACTTGCAAGTTGCCATCGGCGCGAGCTGTCATGACATTGTGAACCATCCCGGCTTTCTCGGCAGTAAGGACCAGCTCGAGTCGGCGCGTCTCGCCGGCGTGTAGGGTTCCCACCTCGAATTCAAGGGCTGGCCCTGCTTCGTGGCTAACGTTTTCGGGAACATTCGCGAGCAACATCAGCCCGGTGGCGTCGCCGGTGCCGGGGTTGTGAAGCTCGATCGTCACCCGTTGTTGGCGACCGATCATCACCTGATTAGGCGAGGTCATTCGCAGCGCGAGCGCCGGGCGTGTGCAATTGGTTTTCACCGACGCCTGGGCGGCAAACGTGACGGTGGCGACGCTGCCAATCTCGCCTTCTTCGGTGGGGAGTAGCGTGATTTCCATTTCACGTTCTTCGCCAGGCGACAGTGTGCCAAGGTTCCACGAAAGTTGACCAGCCGAGCTGTCGGCTTGCGGCGCGGTGGCGACGAGTTTGGTTCCTTGTGGGACTTGGTCATTCACCACCACGTTGTCGGCGGGACGTTGACCCATGTTGCGAATCTTGATGAAGAACTTACATTCTTTGCCCACCTGAATTTCGTCGGGCGCAAACTTTTGCAACATAATCGCCGGACGCTGGGGGCCTTCGAGCGCCCGCTCGCCAGGACGTCCACTCGCGGTGGCGGTGGTTGTGGGGGTCGACTCGAACGCATCCGACGACGGCTCGCGAAGCGAGTTCGTCGAACCGAATTCGTTGGTCCCGCTTAATGTGGTCAGCGAAGGAGCGGGATCGCGGCTGGCGACTCGGGTCGGCCCAGCGTTCGACGTGTCAGTGTTCGACGTTCCGAAGCTCGATCGGGCATTCGTTGGCTCGCGAGTTGGAGTCGTGTCGAACTGAGGCACCTCGCCGGTGGGAATCTCGATAAGCTCGTCTTCGTCGAGCTTCACCTGCGGGAGTGGATCGGCTTCGATCGGTGCGAGCGCGGCCGGCGGGCTATAAGCGGGGTCGACGGGCATGGGCTCCGCCGGCTCCGCATCCC
>JBGSWC010000221.1:0-3099 GCA_041752635.1 Pirellulales bacterium
TTCGAGTTGGACACCCCATCAAATCCCCACCCCAACCCCTCCCTTCAAGGGAGGGGAGAAGAGGGCTTGCTGCGCGGCGCCGGGGGGGGCGCAGCATGGCAAGATTGCGATGGTTAGCAGCAGCGTTCGTGTTGTCGAACAAAGAGCAATCACTCGACGACAAACTCCACGCTATAGGGGTGAATGTCGAGAATGCCCTCGTTCATCGATCGTTGCATTTCGATTGTGGATTCACAGAATCGCATGAAATAAATCGGTTCGGTGCGGCTCCGCATCCGGAAGCTCAGTCGATAGGTGCCCGGCTTGCAAATCGCCTCGGCCGGAATCTTGTATTTCACACGTTTGACACCCAGCGGCGCGATCGAGCGGCTTTCCATGCGAATGAACGGGGGGTGGTTGGTGACCGACGTCGGGATCGCTCCCGGCCGCAGAAACGGCAATTGATCGAAGTCGACGTTCACTGGCAGATAGAATTCGCGGTCGGTGCCAGTCGCCCCGGTGATCAAGAACATGGTTTGCAGATTGAAAAGCTGGGAATCGAACGGCGCAATGCCCCGCCTTACATCCTGGCTATGAATGTCGCACAGGTCGCCCCAATGATCGGTGTAGCCCGTCTCCCAGACCCGCTGGCCATCGGGGTCGATCAACACCACGTTGGCCCAAAGCTGTGGCTGAGCCCCCAGCGAAGCGGTCGGCAGGTTGTGGCCTTCGTTGGTGTTCGACACGTTGTAATGGAGCACCAGGTCGCGGCCCCGCTGTGGCGGCGACTTGAAGAACGGTCCGTCGACATGCGAGCCATTCTCCATGACCTGGCGTCGCAGCTCGGTCTTGCGGGCGAGTCGCTTCTGGTTGTCGGCGACAATCTCGCGGGCGTCGTAGCGGTCGTCGGCTTCGGCCCAGACCTTGGGGAACTGGACGACGATCTTGCCATCGTCGTCGGCATCTTCAAAGTCATCGGTCCCCCAACCGGCCCGCCAATCGAACAGCAGCCACTCGTCCATCGTCCAGCGACTGGCGTCTTTATGGAAGGGAAAGATCCCCGGATGAGCAATCGAGTAGCCCGGGCCATAGAAGGTGTGGTTGCCATGTTTGCGGGTGTCGCAAACGGTTTTTTCGTTGACCTCGGCGATCGCACCGACTTCGTAGCCACTGGCGATGCCAGGGACTTTGCCCATGTGGCAATCTTGGCAACTGATGCCTTTTTTACGAGCGGGCGACTGGCGGTGTTGCTCCCACACGACTTCGAGCTTGATGCCGGGGTGGACCGCCACCTGGTGGCACGAAGTACAAAACTCGCTCTTGCCGAGTTGGTCGAAGTAGCGCCCCTCGCGGTGAATCGCCTGGCCGGGGCCTTTTTCATCGGGCGATGTCTTGATTTTGTAGGTCGACGCGTCGGCGATGGCCTTTGCCACGCCGTCGCCGCCGATGCCTCCATAGACGGGGTCGTAGATATCGCCCGGTTCAATGCGGCGATCGCCGTTGCTCTTCGTATAGCGGTACTTAACCCGGTGGCAGGCGATGCAAGTCACTCCTTCGCGTTCGACTTGCGAGAGATTCCAGAGCGGTTCGTCCTGGCCCACGCCCATCGCCGTCGACACCGGAGCGTGGCACCGGTAGCAAAAGTGTCCGACGGTTCCCTGGCTGACTTCGCGAATCTTTTGCTCGAACTTCTGGAACATGGGCGAAACGAACGCGTAGGCGTGGCTCGAAACGGCCCACTCGTCGTAGATTTTTTGATGGCACGTGGCGCACTCTTGCGCCGAGGGATAGCAGTTTTTCGCCAACAACTCGCGGTGGGCCTCTTCGCCCGCCCGTTTGGCGGCGTCGCTCGTGGTGGGACTAGCCCCATGTGGAGAGGGGAGCCGATCTCCGACCGGGTCGAAGCCCAAGTCAGCTTGAACCGCACCATTCGGCGCAGCACCAATAGGAGGGTGGGCGAAGGGCGACCCAACAACATTTTGTGGCCCATTATCGATCGGTTCAGTGTAGACCGGTTCGGCCGACGTCGTGCCGACCGGCGGAGCAAACAACGGTTCGCTGGCTCGTTTGTCACGATCGTTAGCCCCAGTCAAGGTTGGCACGGGAGCCGGTCTGGCAGCATCGGGCGGAACTCGCTCAATTGTGGGGGCAACCTCGCCGGTCGCTTGCGGCGGTTCCTCGACCGTAGCGGGGGCATGCGAGTTGTCAGGGGCAGCCCCGGTGGTAGATTCACCGGGCTGCTCGTCTTCGGGCACGAACCAGTTCTCGGGCGAAACAAGCCAGTCGCTGCTGGCTTGCGTCGAACGCCGGTCGGGGCGGGTCGCGACTCGAACGCCCCCAACGGCCTTGGTCGCCATTAACTGCCGCCGAGGCTCGCGGGCCGCTAGCTGCTCAAACACGGGCGTCTCGGTCGGCCGATGCGGTCCTGCTTCCGGGTTCGCCGCGGTGTGACTGGCGTCGATTTCTTGCCGCCAAGCGTGAACCGCCTGTGGGCAAATCGCCTCGAGCTGCAACTCAAGCTGTTTGGATTCGGCCGATTCAGACCAAGCTGCCGGCGATTTTACAGCGATGGGAGTCGCTGCTGTGTCGCGAAAGCCGCCAAGACTGTCGGCGGATTCGTGGCCCGCGGGCGGAAATGCGAAGCTCACGAGCGCTAGCGCACCGAGACACACCACAACGCAAACAAGCGTCGTGCGGCGGGTTCGCGAGTCGCGATGGGCCTTCCCTGGCATAGATTGCTAGCAGTCGAGTCGAAGCGAGTCGGTTCGGAAATCCCTTCGAACCGCGTGTACACACTCTGACTATCGCCCATCAGTCCCCGGTTTAGACGGCAATTGTGTTGCGAGCCGCAGCGCTTGTGTAGGCCATACAATCTTCCTAAGTCAATCGGCCAAATAGAATAAACCAGCACTCAGCGCCAGCAAGTGGGTTCGGAACTCACTCACTCGCTCGCTTGCGCGTTGTGCTTGTATTCCTGGTACGAATGGCATTAACATTTCCCTAACTCCTTACTCCATCAGGTCTTTCTTCAGCACGGCGCGTGGCTTGGTCATCAGCGGGTGGCTCTTGGGGCGTCGTTTGCGGACGCGGGGCTCGACGCGGTTGGGGCGAAGTGGTCGC
>JBGSWC010000222.1:0-3556 GCA_041752635.1 Pirellulales bacterium
CAATTGACCTGCTCACTGAACAATGAATTATGCTCTTTTGCGACGCGCGGACGGTGCAAAAATGAGCACGTTTGTTCGCTGTTTCTCGATGTTTTCTTACGGAGCTTTGAATTTTGCAGCTCAACAAGTGACGGTAATTGACCTAAATTCTCGCCATTTTGCACCGGGTCGATTTCGTAACCACTGTGGCGGCAAGGAGTTGCGAGATTCGAGAGGTGCAAAAGTCGGCGAATTTTGCACGTTCGATCGAGTTGTGGCAGGGACTGCAAAAATCGCGGGTCAAAAAATCAAGGGTTAACCGAGAGTCGATGCGACGACGAAGTGTCACTCGTTGTTTTGGGAATCATCGGACTCTCGAATCAAATCTAGAAAAACGACCGAACGAACCGCCCCCGGCAGGATTCGAACCTGCGACACACGGTTTAGGAAACCGATGCTCTATCCCCTGAGCTACGAGGGCAAACGCTTGTTTTATAGTCAATTTGCGAGTTTTCTTACTGTTGGTGTCATGTCGGTGACTCCCGTTATGACTACTTGACACTCTTTGTGACACCCCAGATACTAAGAAACTGTAGCGGTGGTTGCTACCCCGATGAGGCATCCCGACCCGTAGTAAGAATACGGACGCATGGGTAAACGAAATTCTAGCGTACAGATTCTAAGCGAAACAGACTTAGCTCGATTCTGGGCGAAAGTCGACCGCAGCGATCCCAATGGTTGCTGGTTGTGGACTGGCAGCATGACCGCCAGCGGGTTTGGGCGGTTCAAGCAGGGCGGTCGCACCCAGTACGCTCACCGGGTGTCAGCAATGATTCGCTGGGGTGTCATAGGTGACACCGAAGTGAGTCGGACTTGCGGCAACCCGGCGTGCTGCAACCCAGACCATTTGGAGTTATCAAAAGCACCGCCAGCGAACGGGAAGCCACCGAAGCCATCGCCGGACTTTCCCCTCTTCGCACACCAAACAAAAAGATGGGCAAAAAAAGTAAGAGGTAAGCTAATCTACTTCGGTTCGTGGGATGACCCCGACGCGGCGTTAAAGAAGTGGCTTGCAGAGAAAGACTACCTGCTTGCCGGATTGACTCCGCCTACCAAGTCTGATGGTTTAACGTTGCACGAATTGTGCAACGCATTTTGCGAATCGAAGCAACGGCTGGTCGACGCTGGCGAGCGTTCGCCGCGACTGGTTGCCGATTACGTCGACACCTGCAAGAAGGTGCTCAAGGCGTTCGGTAAGAGTCGACGGGTAGTCGACCTGAAGCCGATTGACTTTGGACTGCTCCGGGCAACGCTGGCGAAGCAATACGGACCGCACCGACTCGCTAATCATATCACCCGAACACGTTCATTGTTCAAGTTCGGCTATACGTCCGACCTACTCGACAAACCGGTTAAGTTTGGCGACGAGTTTAAGGCACCATCGAAGAAGGTAAAGCGGCAACACAAGCAGGCTCAAGAGAAGAAATTCTTCGAGGCTCGGCATATTCGGCGGTTGCTCAAGTCGGCTTCGCCGCAACTGCGGGCGATGATTTTGATGGGCATCAACTGCGGGTTCGGCAATGATGACTGTGGACGGCTCCCGTTGTCCGCTGTGGACTTAAAAAACGGGTGGGTCGACTTCGCTCGGCATAAGACGGCGAAGGAACGGCGTTGTCCGCTGTGGAGCGAAACCATCGTGGCGATTCGGCAAGCTATTGAACGTCGACCGAAACCGAAATCGCCGGAATGCGAACCACTGGTATTTATTACCAAGTATGGCTTGCCGTGGCACAAAAGCGGCGTTGCGAATCCGGTTAGCTATGAGATGCGAAAGTTACTCGACAAGCTCGGCTTGCGTCGCAAGGGAGTCGGCTTCTATTCGCTCCGTCACACGTTCGAGACCGTGGCAGGGAACGGAAGGGACCAAGTAGCTGTCGACTTCCTCATGGGGCATATCGACGAAAGCATGGCGGCGGAATATCGGGAAGGGTTCGAGGACGACCGTCTCGTCGATTGCGTCAACGTGGTGCGTCGCTGGCTGTTCCGGCGTCGTAGCGATGAGATGTGGCGATTCTTGGCGACCAACACGCTAGCACCACCTGCGACCAAAACATGATCATCAAAGATCGGCAAAGAAGTCGACTTTGCATGTCGGCTTCGAGCGGGTGGTCTTTACCAGCGGCCTGACAGCGTGGTCTTGCTCGTATTGCGTGATCGCAGCAATTGGAATGAGGAACCTTGGACGAACACACCGATCCTTGGCCGTATTGATCGCCCGAAGCTGGCCGCTACGAATCAGGGTTCGGACAGTATCGGGCTTGCGGCCCCACCGTTTGGCCAACTCGGGTGGCGTCAAATAGTCCTTGGTCGCCGGCGGAGGCGATGGCACCTTGGTTGCTGCATCGGGCCGCGAAAGCTGCTGAAGTACTTGTTCATGAAACGACTGCAGTGCCCTGCTGATTTGTTGGTGATAGCCAACTGCGCGCTCGCACTCGGCGATCGCCCCTGGCAAATCCAGTTCGTCTGGTTCTCGACTTGGCAGGGCCACGACATCGAAATTCAAATACAATTTCACGGCGGCCAGACTGCAGCGCCCGTCGCGTAGGAGTTGGTTGAACTCTTGTTGAAGCTGGTCGCAAAGTTCCTTGCGCAATTCTCAGTAGCATCGAGGTTGCCCCGGCTCACCTCGCGAGAACCAAGCCCGATGTCGACCAAGCTCGATCTGACTCAGACCATCAGCATCACTTCGCTTGATTGGCGTGGCGTTCACCTATGTTTCTCCAAGCCGATACCGGCAACCATGGCAGAACTTGCCGACGGGGGCTGGCGGGCAACTTTGCCGACACTCGACATAGTGTTGACCGCGACGACCTGCGAGCAATTGTGGTGCGACTTAAACGAAGAGTTGGCGAAGCTGTTCCCGGCTGACAGCTAGCTGTGAGTCGAAACTGCGTCGGACGATGAAACCTGTGCAGGTTAATGCACTCGGATGATTTGCTACAATTAGGCTGACCGAATCCAAAATCAACCACAGCAATCGCCCTGTTCTTTGGTCAAGAATGAAAAAGTCGCTTTCAATATCTAACCTGTTGCTCCTAACTGCTATTCTTGCTTTGATAATGTCGCACATCCTAATGTGGCGAAGGTTATCAGATGCGACAGTCGAATTGGAATTGAATCGACAGAGATTCGGTCATATCAAAGTCGAAGATGATTCCTTGACGTACTTTGCACGAATTGCCCAACCGAACGAAGAATCTCGCACTGCCTACCGCATTCGAGTACCGGCCGGAAGCAGATACCTTTTGCACCTGTCCGATATGACTTATGCAGGCAAAGACTTTCCTGAAAATCCGATTCCTACGAAAACGATTTCGTTGAATGGCTGGCGTGATGGGGCAGACGTAATACTTTCCTACTTCGTTTACACCGATAACAGCTCCCCACGCTTGTCAGTTCATACTGAGTCCGAAAGTTTTTTCGACTACAAAGCACCTAACTGGGTACCTAATGGCAAGGCTGTCAGTTTGCATCTTGAGGCCATTCCACAGGTTGATTTCTCTACAAATGAGACGGT
>JBGSWC010000223.1:0-34356 GCA_041752635.1 Pirellulales bacterium
ATTGCCAGAAGTTTTCCAAGGTCCGCTCAAGGGCTCGAATGTCAATGAACGCCAAAGCGCGGCGAGCTTCCAGCGTTTCAAAGCAAAATCGCCCCACAGCATCCACTCTTAACCTATTCGTCGTTTGACTGCACGCCTGACGGGCCGTTTGATTGGCTTGACCCACCGTGACGTGCTAGAATCGCGAGTGCTGCGACCGACCGTGCGCAGTCACTTCCTTCCCCCTCTCAGGCGCCGCACCATGCTTACTTGTTCTCCGGCTCGATCGCTCTTTGTAATCACCATCATCGCCCTCGCTCTGGTCGCTCTGCCGTCCCAAGCCACCGAGCCCGCTGCGGGGCCGATCAAGGTCTACATCCTCTCGGGCCAGTCGAACATGGTGGGGGCGGGCAAGGTGACCGGCGGGGGGAGCCGCTGGGGAGAAGAGATGCTGGAGCCGACCGTGTCGGTGTACGAAGGAGCCTACGACGCGAATGCCAACTATGATGCGCTGACGCCAATCAAGACGCTGAAGCTCGATAAGTTCGGCGGCGTCGAACCCGCGCCCTATCCCGGTGGCGGCACACAAGTGACACGTGGGTTCGTTCAGGTCAAAGAGACCGGCATTTACGAATTCCGCCCCGGCTATGGCGGGTCGGAAAACAACATCATGCAGGTCGACGGCAAAGTCGTGCACAGTAAACAACCGGGCGAAGAAGCCGTGCGGTCGGAGATCAAACTCACGGCCGGCGAGAAGGTGCCGTTCAAAATCACCTACCTCACTGGCGATGCCAATGGCCTCGGTTGGATTGACCGACTCGATGTCCCCGGCACACTGGCGACGCTCGTCAAACATCAAGGGATGTATCCCTATCTGATGAACGACAAAGGCCAGTGGACCGAGCGCGACGATGTGTACTACAAGGGTGTCGTGACCGCCACCGGTAGCCATTGGCTCGGAGTGAAGGGGGGCAGCATCGGTCCAGAGATTGGCTTCGGTCATGTGGTGGGCAACTACCATGACGAGCCGGTGCTGGTGCTCAAGACTTCGCAGGGCAACCGTTCGCTCGGCTGGGATTTCTTGCCGCCCGGCAGCAAGCAGTACGAATACGACGGCAAGATCTACGCCGGCTACAAAGAGTCGCCGCTGTCGTGGGACAAAGGCACCAAGCCCGAGCCGATCAACTGGTACGCGGGCAAGCAGTACGACGACTGTTTTACTGCCGCGCACGAAGTGCTCGATAACTTTGACCAGCAGTTTCCCCAATGGAAGGGACGTGGCTACGAAATCGTTGGCTTTGCGTGGTGGCAAGGCGACAAGGACCGCTACACCGAAGCCCACGCCAAACACTACGAGCAAAACCTAGTGCACTTGATCAAGACGCTGCGCGCCGAATTCAAGGCTCCTGAGGCAAAGTTCGTGTTGGCCACTCTCGGCCAAACCGACAAAGACAACGCCGAGGGAACCGAAAAGGACATCATCGAAGGCCAACTGGCGGTGGACGGCGACGCCGATAAGTATCCCGAGTTTGTCGGGAACGTCAGCACGGTTTATACCCATCCTTTAAGTCAGGGGGGCGCTTCGAACAGCCACTATAATGGCAATGCCCAAACCTACATGGATGTCGGCACCGCCATGGGCCAAGCGATGGTGGAATTGATGAAAAACGAGTGATGCATCGCACACCAACCCAAAGCGTCAGCGAGGGCGTCTCCAAATAATCTCTCATTTCGATCCCAAGGATTTATACCATGACTTTTCGTCCCCTGCGTCATTGGCTCGCTGTCATCGTTCTCGCCATCGTTGCCACGCCCGTCACAGCCGATGAAATTCCCGTCCCGGATGGCAAGCCGGCCGATATGACCAAGCCCGTGCAGGTCTACATCCTCATGGGGCAATCGAACATGGTGGGTGCGGGCAAGATTTCCGGCGACAGCGACGGCACACTCGAGCATGCGGTGAAGAGCGATGGCAAGTATCCCTACTTGGTTGATGCCGACGGTAACTGGACCGTCCGCCAGGATGTGCGGAACGTGCGGGTCATGAACAACAAGCAGTTGGGCAATGAGTGGATGACCGTTACCGGCAAAACCATCGGCCCCGAACTCGGCATTGGCCATGTGGTGGGGAACGCGGTCGATGCACCGGTGATGATTCTCAAGAGCTGCATCGGCAATCGTTGCCTCGGCTGGGACTTGCTACCGCCCGGCAGCGAACCATTCGAGTACGAGGAGAATGGCAAAACCATGCTGCATGCCGGCTACAAGGGTTTTGGCATTGTCGAGAAAGGCGAAGAACCTCCCACCAGCGGCTGGTACGCCGGCACCCAGTACGACGCCGACATCGCCGCCGCAAAGCGGGTGCTCAACCAGCTCGATAAATACTACCCCGATGCAAATGGTTACGAAGTGGCGGGTTTCTTCTGGTGGCAGGGAGACAAGGACCGCTACCGCGATGTGTGGGCCGAGCACTACGAAAAAAACCTCGTGCAACTCATCAAGGCGCTGCGGGAAGAGTTCGACGCCCCGAATGCGAAGTTCGTCTGTGCCACGCTGGGCCAAACCGAGAAAGGTGCCGAAGGGAACGATGGCTTGATTCTCGAAGCGCAAATGGCCGTCGATGGAACCTCCGGCAAGCATCCCGAATTTAAAGGCAACGTGGCTACCGTCTACAGCCACCCGCTCAGCCAGGGCGGTGCCTCAAACAGTCACTACGGCGGCAACGCCGAGACCTATATGAACGTCGGCGAAGCGATGGGGCAGGCGATGGTGGAGTTGTTTAAGAGCGAGTAGTTGATTTCCAACACGCCCCACTGGCCACGTAATAATTTCCATTTCGTGGAGAGTCTCGCGCGCGGCACGCAAGAATACTTGGAACGACATCCAGTCAAGGCGGCCGAAACCCCGAAACCGCCAAAACCAAGTGGAGCGAAAGGGAGTCGAACCCTCGACCTCTGCATTGCGAACGCAGCGCTCTCCCAACTGAGCTACCGCCCCAAGTCTCTCCATAATACGCCAGACTTTGCCCCCTGCAAAGTCGCCTCGTGCCCCGCGGCGGTGCCATCTGGGTGCCTTATCTAGATGGCGTTAAACTCGTGCGTATGTCGCAAGCGGCCCCGCTATCGTTGATTGCCCAGTTGACGCCAACCGCTTGGTGGGTGGTGGTGGGGTTTATTGGCTGCCTGGGGGCATGTGTCGGGAGTTTTCTGAACGTCGTGTTCTACCGACTCCCCCGACGAGAGAGCATCGTATGGCCCGGTTCGCATTGCCCTCACTGCAAGCACCCAATCCGCGAGTGGCACAATCTTCCAATCATTGGTTGGTTGCTCTTGCGCGGACGTTGCTATGACTGCAAGCAGCCGATCTCGGTGAAGTATCCCCTTGTCGAAGTGGCCGTGGCTGTGCTTTTTGTCGCGTTGGCAATTGCAACGCCTTATCTGTAACGAGTGGCAATCGGATAGCGTGCGTCTCGGTGGTCTGCCAGCACCCCCCACCACAGCCCTCCCCCTCACGGGGAGGGGGAAACAGTATCCGTTTTTTCGCTACGACCGACATAACTGGCAAAACTGTTGTAGTTTGACAACGGATCGGGTCGAAACTGTTGGTGGAGACGCGCCGGGAGGTGGGTACGTGCCCGCGGCCCCCGTCGCTCGCCGACTATTCCAATACGACTTTTCCAAAGCATCGCTTTCGTCGGGGAGCGGGACCCAGTGAGGTCGCGCACGACGGCGAGCGTCGATGCGCTAGTTTTGCCATGAAACGGAGTGGCCCCGGGATGAATACGCCCTCAACTGGCCGTTTGTTTATCGATCCGCCAGCTCGCACAATGGCCTGGGGACTGCTAGCGATTGCCTTGGCTTTCAGCCTGCTAAGTATCGCAGCGGCCCAAGAAATCGCCCCCCCCATCGCCAGCGAATATGGTGGCGCGAGTGCCCCCGCGACCAGCTATAGCGGCGGTGGCGGATTCTATTCTCAGCAATTGGGGGCTCACCTGCGGGTTCGCTATAACACCGAAAGCTATGGCCAAAACGAGGGCAATCTCAACATCGGATCGATGAAGCTGTTCGATTTGGGAGACGCGTCGGCATTCATCGATGGTCAGGTGACGATGAACGATGTCGACGGTGTCGGCTACAACGTGGGTGGTGGTTATCGTTGGCTCGCTGCGCCGATGTTTCCTGCGATCGACAGAGAACCTGCCCGCATCATGGGCCTGAGCATGTGGGCCGACGGAACCAGCACAACTGACCACAACTTTTTCCCACAAATTGGTTTTGCCTTCGAAGCACTTGGCGATACGACCGATCTTCGTGCGAACCTCTACGTACCGCTGGGCGATCGCCGACAAGAGGGAGACATCACGAATACGGGAACGCTGGGTTTCGTTGGTAACTCTCTGTCGCAGTTGAGTCTGACCGAAGTCGACAACGCGTTGACCGTTGCTGAAATCGAAGTCGCGCGTCGCTTGGGCAACCGCGAGGCGTGGGCTTTCTTGGGCGGATACCAATTGTCGGGCGATGAATTTGACACCGGCGGTGTTAAGGCCGGTGTGCGCGGCTATGCCCTGCCTGACCTGTTTGTGCAGTTTGCACTCACCAACGACGATCTGTTCGACACCAACGCGGTATTCAGTGTGGGTTGGTTCATTGGTCGCACTCGCACCAACCACTACTCGACCGGCACCCTCGCCGACCGACTGCGTGAGCCGGTGCTTCGGAACGATTACGTCGCCATTTACCGATCGATGGAAGTAGGGGGCACCTCATTGACCAATGCCACCGGCGACGATTTGCGGATCGTTCACGTCGATAGCAACGCCACTGGCAGCAGCAATGCGGGCACCTTCGAAAATCCTTACACGACGCTCGACATCCTCGACGATGCCGGTCGTTCGCAAGTGGGCGATGTTATTCTTGTTCATGGCGGCAGCACATACACCGACGATTCGGCATTACTTCAAGACAACCAGCGACTGCTGGGCGAAGGCAACAACATTGTCCATCAGGTCGCAACTAGCGAGTTCGGTTTGCTGGCACTACCTGAGACGGCCGCCGGTGCAGGCAGTGGTGCGGTGCCAACGATCTCGCAAACTGGCGCGGGCACGTCGATCACGCTTGCCGACGCCAACCAGGTGAACAACTTCACGATCACTGGCGGAACCATCGGCGTCGACGGAACCACTGCCGCTGGCAACCCAACTGTGTTAAACCTCGATATCAGCAATACGACGGGTGATGGAATCACGCTGGCGAGCTTTGATCGACCCGACCCGACCGATACCGACAACGATGGAGCCACTACCGAAGTAGCCTTCAACGCGACTGTCAACAATGTCAACCTGAACAATATCGGCGGAACCGGTATCTCGTTAAATGCCGTGACCGCGGCTGACCTGACGAGTCCGCTCGTCGATCTTAACGAGGCGATCAACATTAGTAACGTCACCGTCACTGGCGGTGCCGGTAACGGCATGAGTGTCACCGGCACCAACGTCGGCGGTACGCTCGCCATCAACAACTACGCCTACAACGGAGCCGCCTCTGGCACCGGCGGTCTGTTGTTGCAAGACGGATCGGGTCAGGCCAACATCGCCAATAGCAGCTTCACCGGTGGTGCCGCTGGAGGCTTTGGTCTGCAGAACAATAACAGCGACGGCACTACCACCGTCGCCGCTACGACGACTTTCTCTGCCGTCACCGGCAACGCGGTTGATGTTGTCGGTGGCACGCCGAACATGACAGTCAATTCGGCCATCACAAATGCGGCGGGCAACGCGGTGAACATCGATGGCGTTGCCGGCGGCACCATCACGGCAAACGGCAACATCACCAATACCGGTGGTCGATCGATCGTCGTCCAAAACAATACGGGCGGTACCGTGAACCTGGTTGGCGATGTCACCGACACGGCTCAAGGTATTCTCGTCAACCAAAACACTGGAGGCACGGCCAACTTCCTTGGAACGTACGATCTCGACACCGGCGCCAACACGGCCGTCACCGCGACCAACAACACAGGTTCAACGGTCATCTTTAATGGGCTCGATATTGACACCACCAGCGGCTCCGGGTTCCAGGCACTTGGTGGCGGCACCATCGGTGTCACTGCGGGCTCGACAGTGACGACAACAACAGGTACTGGTCTCGACATCCAAAACGTGACGATCGCCACCAGCGGTGCTGCGTTCGACAGTGTCACAGTGAATGGTGCTGCCAATGGTATCGTCGTCAACAACACGACGGGCGGACAGCTTCGCGTCGGCACAGCCTCAGGTGCGGCTGCCAGCGGGGGAACAATGACCACCACGGGCGACGCGATTGTGGTCACCAACGCCACCAACGTCCAGATCAACCGGGTCACCGTCACCAACTCAGGTGGCAATGCCGTAACGGCAACGCATTCTGACACCGACGCTTACAACCTGCGGCTTAACGGACTCGTCATCACCGCCGCCACGGCCGACGGTATTGAGGCAAACGCCAACGGCTCGGGGCGATTTGATCTCGAAGTCGACAACAGCACGATCAACCAGAACTTCGTGCTCGATGCAGGCGGCACAGGTGTTGTCGCCTTGCTGGTCGAGGATTCGACATTCACGACGGGCAACAACGAAATTGGCTTCGATATTCAAATGGCCAGCTATTCATCGGGTGAAATCTTAGTTCAACGTAACAACGTGACGACGCTCGACAACAATGCGTTCCGTTTCAACGCCACGAACGCAGCGATCAACACGGTCAACTTCCAGCTTGCTGACAACGTATTCACCAACACGAGTGCTGCGAGTCCCACCGCCGGCATTGATGCAGGAGGCGGAACTACGCTCAACAGCACTATTGATAGCAACGCATTTAACAATAACGGTGGCGGTCCACAGTTTACGATGGACAGCAATGGGGCGAACACGACGATTCGGTTGTCGCTGCTACAGAACACGGCCAACGGTGCGACGGGCACTTACACGCTTGAAGAGAACGCCGGCGACTTCCGCGTGTTTGACCTCATCGACACCTTCGGCGACCTCAACAACCAGGGTAACGTAACAAGCAGCAACGAGTTCAACTTCAGCGACGATCCGGGACCGATCCCAACGCCGAATCCGTAAGGAAGTGGGGAGAGGACAAAGGGACGAGTGTTTAAGCGCGAACTTCATTGCTCCGAATGTGGCTATCGAACAGTGCTCGGTCTTGCCGAAGCAGTGGCAAAGCTGAGACTGATTGGCAGGCTGCGTCGCGACAAGGAGCCTGACGAGGCGACCGTTGCGGCGCTACTCGAAGCGGACTCACGGTTGATGACTTGCCCCACGTGTAAACGGCGAGGACTCGCCTGCCGAGAGGCGAGCGAAGACGATTGGGAAGCCGACGACTGGCAAGCAGCGGTCCTGTGCGAATTTTGTCGCCAGGCGATCGACCCCGAGCGCCTGGAGTTTTTGCCTGCGACCAAACGATGTGCCGACTGCCAAGGAAAAGCCGAAGCGGGGACTCTCGACGAAGGGGAGCCTGAGTTCTGTCCGAAGTGTGGCGGGTTGGTCGAGCTTCGCGTCAGCCGCGGCAGTGGCATCACGCGCTACCGGCGATTCTGCACCGCCAGTGACTGCCGGATATCGTAGTGCAAAGGCTCACTCGCCAATGTCCTCATTCCACAATTCCGGACACTCGGCGATGAACTCGCGCATCATCGCGATGCATGTCGCGTCCTGCACAATTTCGATCGCGATGCCTCGCTTGGCTGTGTAGTCTTCGGGTCCGCAAAACGTTTCGTTTTCGCCGATCACAATTCTGGGAATCTTGTAGAGCAGTGCTGTGCCGCTACACATGTCGCAGGGCGATAACGTCGAATAGAGTATGCTTTCGCGATAATCGGCGGCCGAAAGTCGGCCTGCCCGTTCGATCGCGTCCATCTCGGCATGCAGGATAGCGCTGCCGTTTTGTACTCTGCGATTGTGGCCACGCCCTGCCACCTCGCCTCTCACAACCAAGACCGACCCAATCGGGATGCCTCCCTCCGCACGGCCTTGTCGGGCTTCGTCGATCGCCATCTGCAAAAACGGATCCATAATCATTCTCAGAGCGTGGAACGGGTGGGTTCGGGCAACTATGCTGAGGCATTCTAGCCGGAATCGCCCCGCTCCGAACACACCATCGAACTTGCTACACACATCATGCTCCGATACCGTTTGCTTGCTGTTGCTTTTGTTCTTGCGATCACGTCAAACCTCAGCACGGCATCGTCGTTCCGCGAAACCGATGACTTTGCGGATACTGTCGCTTACACGCAGCGATATGTCGAACAATTTGGTGCCGAGAAGGTGCTGTTTGTCGTCGATATCGACAACACGCTGCTGGCGATGAAAAAACCACTCGGCAGCGATCAATGGTTTGAATGGCAAGAGTACTTACTGGAGTACGAGCCTGATTCGCCCCATTTGGTGGCGAAGGATTTTGGTGGATTGCTGGCGGCACAAGGTCTATTGTTTGCCACTGGCAAGATGCATCCACCCCAACCAAATCAGCCTGAACTTGTTGCGCAAATTCAGGGGCTGGGCGTGAACACGCTCGTGCTGACTTCGCGAGGCGACGAGTTTCGCCCGTCTACGATTCGCGAACTGAGGCGAAACGGATACGACTTTGCCACGACCGCCCCGTCGATCAACCTATTCGCGGGACAAGGCATTAGCATTGACGAAAAGTGTAGCCGATTTGTGCCCTATCGCCTCGATGATCTGGCGGCCTACGGACTTACGACAACCGAAGCCAAGTTATTCAATTTGCCGGCCGACGCACGCGATGTTAGTTACGGCGACGGAATCATGATGGTTGCTGGTCAACATAAGGGGGCGATGCTGCTGATGGCGATGAAACTTACTGGACGCGACTACCAGGCGGTCGTCTTCGTCGACGACCATGGACGTCACGTCAGCCGAGTCTACGACGCCCTCGACCGACGCGGCATCGATGTCACGAGCGTTCACTACAAACGCGAAGACTCCAACGTCAAACGATTTGAATACAGCAACAAACAACCAATCACCGACCACTGGCGCGCAATCGAACGCGCACTGGCGTTTGAAACTGAGTAGATAATAGAACCTACTTCACCACAAAGTTCACCAGCTTGCCGGGCACGACAATCGTCTTCACAATGGTCTTGCCCTGCAGTTGATCGGCCGTCTTTTTGTCGGCCAGAGCGAATTGTTCGAGGGCTGCTTTGTCGGTGCCGGTGGGGACGGTGATTTTGCTGCGGAGCTTGCCGTTCACTTGCACAGGGATTTCGACGTTGTCTTCGACCAGGTACTTGGCGTCGCACTTGGGCCAAAGTTCGTAGGCCAGCGTGTCGGCATGGCCCAGCGTCTGCCACAATTCTTCGCAAAGATGCGGGGCATAAGGGCTGAGAATCAACACAAACGGCTCGATAACGCCACGAGGAACACTGGTTTCCTTGGTGAAGAAGTTCACAAACTCCATCATCCGCGCTATCGCCGTGTTGAAGCTCAGGCTGTCGATATCGCGCGTCACGGCATCGATCGTCTTGTGCAGCATATGAAGCTGCGCCTCGGTCGGTTCGTCGTCGGTTACGGTCGCCGATAATTTCATCTCGTCGGCACGATCGTCAATCACCAGCCTCCACACCCGCCCCAAGAAGTTAGCGACGCCGCTCACTCCTTTGGTTTGCCAAGGCTTGGTCGCTTCGAGCGGTCCCATAAACATCTCGTACAGCCGCAGCGCATCGGCACCATAGTCACGAACGACGTCATCGGGATTCACGACGTTGCCACGACTCTTGCTCATTTTCTCGTTGTTCTCGCCGAGAATCATGCCCTGGTTGACGAGTTTTTGAAACGGTTCGATCGTCGACACAACACCCCGGTCGTACAGCACCTTGTGCCAAAATCGCGCGTACAGCAGGTGCAAAACGGCATGCTCGGCACCACCAATGTAAAGGTCGACGGGCATCCACGCTTTTTCGATCTCAGGATCAATCGGCGCGTGCACGTTCCAGGGGTCGAGGAACCGCAGGTAGTACCAGCAGCTTCCGGCCCATTGGGGCATGGTGTTGGTTTCGCGTTTGTAGCGGACACCATCGATCTCGGGATAGAGCCATTCTTCGCTGGCCTTGTCGAGCATCGGCTCGGGGCGACCATGTGGCTTGAAATCTTCGAGGTGCGGTAGCTCGACAGGAAGTTGATCTTCCGGCACGGCCATCACATGGCCGGTTGGTTCCCCTTTGTCGTCGAGCTCGTGCAGAATCGGAAACGGTTCGCCCCAAAATCGCTGGCGGCTGAAGAGCCAATCGCGCAGCTTGTAGTTGACCGCTTCGCGGCCCAGCCCCTGCTCGGCAAGTTGTTTGGTAATTCGTTGCTTGAATTCGTCGGTCGTGAGTCCATCGAACTCACCGCTATTGATCGCCGTGCCGGGCTCGGTGTAGACCATTTCACCCGCGAGGATTTTCGCTTCATCGTCGGCCGAAATTCCCTCGGGCTGAATCACGCACTTGATGGGAATATCAAACTTCTGCGCAAATTCAAAGTCGCGCTCGTCGTGCGCCGGCACCGCCATGATGGCCCCGGTGCCGTAGCTGATGAGCACATAGTCGGCAATCCAAATCGGCACCGGCTCGCCATTGACGGGGTTGATGGCGTAGCTGCCGGTGAAGACACCCGTCTTGTCTTTGTTTAATTCGGTGCGGTCGAGTTCGCTTTTGAACGATGCATGACGCACGTACTTTACCACTTCGTGATGCTGCTCTTCGGTGGTGAGCTTGTCGACCAGTGGATGCTCGGGGGCGATCACCATATAGGTCGCGCCGTACAGTGTATCGGGACGTGTGGTGTACACGCGAAGCACTTCGTCGGTCGGTTTTGCGGGAAAGCCAATTTCGGTGGATTGGTTTCTATGCGCAATGAGATCCCCAAGATCATCCAAACTGGCATTTCCTTTACCGATGAAGAAATCAACTTCGGCACCGGTGCTCTTGCCAATCCAGTTACGCTGCAGTGCCTTCACTCCACTGGGCCAGTCGAGTGTTTCCAGATCCTTCTCGAGCCGCTCGGCGTAAGCGGTGATGCGGAGCATCCATTGCCGTAGCGGCAGGCGTTCGACGGGGTGCTGGCCTCGTTCGCTTTTGCCGTCGATGACTTCTTCGTTGGCCAGCACGGTCCCCAGCGCGGGGCACCAATTGACCGGAGCGTTGTTTTGATAGGCGAGTCGGCGGTCGTCGACCCAACCACGGGCGAAGTCTTCGCCCAGTGCTACGACGTCTTCTGGTATTACCAGCTCGGCAATCGGGCGTCCCCGTTGTTGCTCGTGGTCGAACCAGGTGTCGAAGAGTTGCAGGAAGATCCACTGAGTCCACTTCACATAGTCGCTATCAGTGGTCGCGATTTCGCGGGACCAGTCATAACCAAACCCCAACATCTTAAGCTGACGGCGGAAGGTGTCGATATTCTGTTGGGTCTGCACCCGGGGGTGCTCGCCCGTTTTGATTGCGTGTTCCTCGGCAGGCAGCCCGAAGCTATCGAACCCCATCGGATGGACAACGCTCTTGCCCTGCATCCGCGCAGCCCGGCAGACAATGTCGGTCGCCGTGTACCCCTCGGGATGCCCGACGTGCAGGCCATTGCCGCTCGGATAAGGGAACATATCGAGGGCGTAGAGCTTTTCGCCAACGTCACTCGGCAACCGGGGCGACTCAAACGTCTTGTGCTCGTCCCAATAGGCTTGCCACTTGGGCTCGATGACAGCAGGGTTGTAACGGGGCATTTGTAGGGGGTTGGGGACAGGGGTCGGGGGACAGGGCCGGTTAACAGAGTCTACAAAAGGCGAGCCGATGACGTTAGTCACCGACTCGCTTGGTGCTTGTTACGACACGCTACCAACAAGCCGGTTCACCACCATAAAACGACCGGGCGACGCCCGAGTTGATTGCTCTGAACCCGAATCCAGCTTAGATTGCATAGCAGTCGCGAAACGACGACCAATACCCCCAGCCCACTCAGGCCAATCACGGAACTGCTGACTATGAAGCGCCACGCTCTTACTCCGGTTCTAATAGCGGCCGCGTTGTTCGCATACGACTCGCAATCGGTTTTTGCCGACTACGCGCTGGTGCAATTCCCAGGGTCGATCTCACGCTATTCCAATACCGGCGAACACGTCCTCGATTTTCAGGTATACGACGAGGATTGGGGAGGCTACAGCACTTGGCTCGGAGAATCGGTCGAGGGCATTACAGTCGGCCCCGACGGCTTTGTTTACGCGACCATTAATAATCTCGGTGCAGCATACGTTCAGCGATTTGATCCGCGTAATGGACTTGGTGAGACGATCGTCCAGCCGGACCCGTTCTCCGAGGTTAGTTATGGTGATCTTAACTTTTACTCGGCTCCCACCCGACTGCACTTTGGTCCGCACGGCGACATATATGGAGTTAGCATCCGGGAAATCGAGTCGATTGTGCCCACTCTCGGTGCGTGGCAGTATCGTGTCTTTCGCGTTGATTCTCAATCTGGAGCAACGTTGGAGATTCTGCAGGGCGCTGTAGTTGCTCAGCCGCCATACACTGGTGCGACGTCGATTGTCGATCTTGCTTCGCGCACCGGCAACAATTCTCCGTACGGTGGCGAATTATTTGTTGCAACTAACAATGGAATTCTGCAACGTCATTATCAGATTCTCGCGACTCCAATCGTTACTCCACCGCCTCCACCACCCCCTCCCTGCCCTGATTGGTGGCCCGACTGGTTTCCGTGCCCACCTTCTCCTCCACCCCCTCCGCCTCCACCGACACCAGATAATTTCGAGACAATCGACACCGGTATCGAAAGAATTGGGGCAATTGAGTTTGGCCCGGATGGATTGCTTTATATCATGGACCGTGCAAACCAATCCATTGTTCGATACGATGTAGACGCCCGATCGATCGTTGATACGTTTATAGACGATTACTTCGCAGTGACGGGAATTATGAGTCATGGTGATATTTACTTCGGCCCTGAAAATAGCCTGATTCTGCAGCAGGTTTCCTATCCGGAAGGCTATCTTAGTCGCTTTGACGCTTTAACCGGTGATTACCTGGGAAGCGTCGTGCCTGACTTTCGAAGCTCCGAATTTGGTAGAGACGAAAATTGGGGGCTACAGATCGACCCCTGGGGCGTCTACATACCAATCCCCGAACCCAACACAATCAGCTTACTCCTGATTGCACTTCCAGCGGGAGCATTTGTGTTGGGCCGACGCCGATGGCTCGCCCGTTGACGCTCTTGTAGGTGCGAAACGATAATCGCTGCATGGACAAAACCAAAGTCGCTATCATCGGCGTAGGCACAGTCGGCAGTGGCGTCGCCCGACTGCTGCTCGATCATGGTGACCGTACTGCGCGGCATGCCGGGCGGGTGCTGTGGCTCGAAAAGGCAGTCGTTCGCGATCTGTCCAAGGCCCGCGAATGCGAGTTGCCAAAAGGCTGCTTGACTGACGATGTCCAGCAGGTCATCAGTGACCCCGAAATCAAAGTCGTGGCCCAGCTCATCGGGGGCATCGAACCGGCTCGCACGATCATGCTCAAGCTGCTCGCTGCTGGCAAAGATGTCGTGACAGCCAACAAGGCGCTGCTGGCCGAGCATGGACCAGAAATCTTCGATGCGGCCCGCGAATTGGGCCGCAGCGTGGCGTTCGAGGCGGCGGTTGCTGGGGGCATTCCCATCATCGCCAACCTATCGCAGTGTCTCTCGGCCAACCAAATCGAAACCCTCGCCGGCATCCTCAACGGTACCAGCAATTTCATCCTCAGCAAAATGCACGAAAACGGGGCAGCCTACGAAACGGTCGTGGCCGAAGCCCAACGGCTTGGCTATGCCGAGGCCGACCCGTCGATGGATGTCGACGGCACCGACGCCGCCCAGAAACTGGCGATACTCGCGCACCTCGCTTTCGGTGCCCGGGTTCACTGGCGCGATATCCCTCGCCAAGGGATCGACACACTCGAACTTGCCGACGTTCGCTATGCACAAAAGCTGGGCTACGTCATCAAGTTGCTTGCCATTGCCGAGTTGACTGAGCATGGGCTCGACCTGCGAGTTGGGCCGATGCTGGTGCGCAAAGGTCGACCATTGGCCGAGGTGGGCGGAGCCTACAACGCCGTCCGCGTGACGGCCGACGCCGTCGGCAACTTGCTCTTCTACGGTCCCGGCGCCGGACAAATGCCGACGGCCAGCGCGGTCGTGGCCGACATGATCGACACGGCCGTCGGCCGCACAGCCATCACCTTTCGTACACTCGAACTTTGGTCTGACCGGGCGGCCCGAGTTTCGAGTGCCGATGCGGCGTTGGCACGGGGCCGGTTCTATTTGCGCGTGACTGTCGACGACCATCCAGGGGTACTGGCACAGATTTGCAAACGGCTCGGTGAGCACGAAATTTCCATCGCTTCGGTGCTGCAACAAGAGCCCGACGAGCACGACACGTCGGTGGGACTGATCATCATGACACACGAAACGACAGAGGGAGCCGCCGCGAAGGCGTGTGACGGGCTTGCTTCGCTCAAGTGCGTGCGAAGCAAGCCTGTGCGGATGCTGGTTAGGGACTAGCCAACCGATTTCGTCGCGAAACGCAACCGAGGGCAGAAGTCACCCTCGGTCTATTTCGCGATCACGTACCAGTTATTTTGGATGTCGTGATCGAGCTTGTGGGTCTCAACATTCGTGAAACCGGCACGGTTAAGATAGTCACGAGTCACGCCCTCGCCCCACATTGCCCCGAGTCCTTCGCCCCCTTGAGCGAGCGACACCGTCATGCAGTGCATGCACGAAATCGTGTAGAGCAACGATCCCAACGGATGCTCGCGGTCTTTGTCGAGATCGCTGGTGCCGTTGATGTCTTGCATCAGGTAAATTCCGTCGGGTTTGAGTGTGCGATGGATTCCCTTGAGCACACTCAATGGCTTGGCTTGATCGTGGATCGCATCGAAGGTAGCGACAATGTCGAAAGCTTCGGGGCGGGCCGATTCGTCAAAGTCACTGGCGTCGTGCACTTCAAGCGTCACGTTCGTAAGCCGCCGACGCGCCACTTCGCCTTTGGCAAAACTAATCGTCTCGTGACACAAATCAATGCCGGTGAAATGGCTCTGAGGATACAACTCGGCAAGTCGCATGATGATGAGCCCCCGGCCACAACCGACGTCGAGCATCGCTGCTCCCCGTTCGAGCTTCGCCACCAGTTCCGGAACGAGCGGCAACACGTGTGACTCCAGCGACGAGAGTACCGACAGGCCGCTTTCTTCGGCCATCACTTCGTGAAAGCGATGGTACTCGGAGTAGGGAACTCCACCACCATTTTCGAAACAGTCGACAATCTTCGATTCAACGCTCCCCAGTTCGGCGATGAACTGTGTGACCACAGCCAGATTATCGCTGCCAGCGTCACGGGTCAGCATGGCGGCATGGTCTTCTGGCAATGTGAAAGTTTTGGTCGCCGGCTCGAAGCGAACAATCTGGCCGGTGACCATCGCGCCGAGCCACTCGCGGACATAGCGTTCGTCGAGCCCGGCCGACTTGGCGACCTCGGCCGACGTCGCTGGCGGCAACTCACTCATCGTGTCGAACAACCGGGTACGATGGCCGATTGAGATCATCATCGCGAGTGCCGCGTCGTTAAGCATCCCGACCATTCGCTCGGCGAAGACACTAGTGTTTTCTGACGGCAAAGCGGGTGGGCAGATGGAATTACACATTTTCGTCCTCTTTTGTCGCGCGTGGCAGAGCGGCCCCTGGTGCTCACCGACTGGCCGGCGGTGACTTTCGCCTGCTGGCATAAACGGCAGGATGGTCCGAATGTTACACAGGTTCGGGGTAAATTTCAAAAAAAATCGCCTGGTGCCTCCCTTCACACCCTGAATTCCGGCTCGCAATCCGATTTCGGCTAATTACGATGAAAGTAGCTGGTTCTATTCCGTCGACTTAACTATGTGGTGCGAGATGTTTGCATCGACTCGTCTCCTGTTCATTGCATTGCTTGTTTTGCCTATTTTTTCGCTGCCCCCCAACTTGACACTGGGTGACGAAATTCATGGTGGCGAAAGCGAGCATGCTTATCAGCGTTCGCGCAGCGGCAACCGCAATCAATCTTGGGGCAATCACCATCCCCCTCAGCACAAGCCAGATCACCACCGCCCGACAAGACCCGTCGTGCAAGCGCCAAGCATTGAATCGGGACACTTCGTGCGGCCTTATCCTTTTCACCTCGATTACTACCGCATGCGCTGGGGCGGCAGCTACGAACCATATTTTGGCAACCTGCATGGCCCGGCGAACATTATCGTTGCTCCATCGTTCGTCGCGCCGAATCCATTTTTTGGAAATCAGTTCAACAACCAGTTCGGCACTCCGTTCGGTAACCAATTCCAAAATCAATTCGGTAACCAATTCAACCAGTTGGGTCCGTGACGTTTCGTCGCCGATCGACTCGAGCAGGAGGCTCTCATCATGCCACGGGCGTTACTTCTAGCAGCGGCGCTGCTTACACTCGCTGCGTATCAGGTCGGCGCGCAGACGATCGGCGAACCGCTTCCGAGGGGCCCACTGCTAGCGCCGGATTCGCCGCCAGTGGCGACGCCCCCTGCGTACACACCGCCGCCTTTTCGTTGGGGCTGGTTTGGTGCCGAGCGTTTCGACTCGCGTCCTCAGTGGCACTACGACTACCAGCGGACGTCGATGCGGTGGAAATATCACCGCTAGCTGCAAAAACTGCCGCTAGCGATCGGCGAATGCTGCCGATCGGCAAGAAATGTCTGCTCGCCAATTGCCAAACACAGCCAATTTCTCACTCTGCGAGTTTGGCACGCGAGTTGCCAATAAGAAATTCTGTAACAGGGGGGCCTGTCTGCTAGCAAATGTAATCGCAGCCATGCCACTAGGAATGTACATGGCGGCCGAGGGTGCTCAGGCACAATCGACTCGCCTCGAAGTGATCGCCAACAACTTGGCGAACGTTAACACCGTGGGCTTCAAGCCCGAAGTCACCAGCTTTCAATCACGCTTTGCCGAAGCGATTCAGCAAGGCCAGGTATTGCCGCGCAGCGGTCGCCGCGACGATGTCGGCGGCGGCGTGAAAGTAATCGACACTGTCACCGATTTCTCGGCCGGAAGGCTACAAGAAACGGGCAACGCCCTCGATCTGGCGATCATCGGCGATGGGTTCTTTCAAGTCGAAGCCGAAGGCGAAGCCTTACTCACCCGGGCTGGCAACTTTTCGCTCGACTCTCGCAATCAACTCGTCAATCAATCAGGCCTGCCGGTGCTCGACGCCGGTGGCAGCCCCATCACCTTGCAACAGGGCGTGCCGTTCGAGGTTTCTTCGGATGGCGCGATCGTGCAGGGGGACTCGCGCATCCCGCTGGCGCTCGTCACCACCGAGTCGCTCGGCGATCTCATTAAGGTCGGTAACAACTTGTTTCGTCCGCTCGCGAATGTCACTCCTGTCGACGAGCCGCTCCGCGAGGTGCGTGCTGAGTTCCTCGAGCTTTCGGGAAGCAACCCCACGCGACAGATGATGCAAATGATCGAAACCCAACGCGCCTTTGAGGCCAACATCCGCATGGTCGAAAACCACGACAGCATGTCGAGCGGTTTGATCGGACGGATCTTACAGAGTTAGACGACTGAGGGCAGCTGGCAGTGGGCAGCACGACAAGCTGCAAAACAATAAACGAGTGCCAGGCACTCCACTTTTCAAGAGCTGAAAGCTGACCGCTTTTTTTCCGAAGGAAAAAACATGAGTGTGCAAACTCTTTATACAGCCGCCACCGGTATGCAGGCGCTTGAAACCAAGCTCGATGTCATCGCCAACAATATGGCGAACATCAATACCACCGCCTTTAAGAAAGATCGGGCCAACTTCGAAGACTTGTTCTATCGCCAGATTCGACTGCCAGGTTCAACCGACTCCGACGGGAACATCACGCCGACTGGCGTCGAAGTCGGCCTCGGTGTGCGTGTTTCCAGCACACAGAGCGATCACGACCAAGGGGCGTTCCAAAACACAGGCAACCAACTCGACCTCGCCATCGAAGGCGATGGGTTCTTTTCTGTACAGGGACTCAATGGCGAAATACTTTACACACGGGCTGGCAACTTCAACGTCAATGCGAACAACCAACTCGTCCTCGGCTCGGCCAATACCGGCTACCAACTCGTCGACGGCATTAACATTCCGCAAGAAGCGGTCGATGTGGTTGTCACCGCCGATGGCACTGTCGAATACAGCGTTTCGGGGCAGACCGAGTTGCAGCAGGCCGGGCAGATTCAGCTCACGACCTTCATCAACCCCGACGGACTGCTCAAGCTAGGGGACAACCTGTTTGCTGAAACGGCCGCATCGGGACCGGCCAACCAGGGCCAAGCCGGCCAAAACGGCATCGGCGTGCTGCGGCAGAATTTTCTCGAAGCCTCGAACGTCGAGCCGGTTACTGAGCTAATCGACCTGATCCAAACGCAACGCGCGTTTGAACTCAACAGCCAAGTCGTTCAAGCGGGCGATCAAATCATGCAAGTCGTCGCCAACCTCCGCCGTAGTTAAGGAGCCACAGGGCCCGTCATTCCCGCGCAGGCGGGAATCCAGTCAATAACGCTGATACTCTAGATTCCCGCCTTCGCGGGAATGACTTTCTACTTCGCAAAAAAATGAAACCACACCTGATCATTGCCCTGACGCTCGCTTTCACATGCTGCGCTTATGCTCACGCAGGCGAAATCGTGCTCCGCGAGTCGGCCACACCCGTTGGCAGCATCGTGCGTTTGGGCGATGTAGCTGATGTCGAGGGCTTCGACAACGGTCGCACTTGGTCGCTTAAACTAGTTGAACTAGTGCCGGCTCCGCCGGTCGATGTGACTCGTTTCCTAACCATTGCCGAAGTACGCGGATTGTTGTTTCGCAGTGGTGTCGACCTGAGCGGTGCTTCGGTCGGCGGTGCCGATCGTGTTGCCGTGGCTTGGGACAAAGTTGCTCAGCCTTCCGAAACACACGAATCGAACACGGTCGTCCAAGCTCCGCGCAGTGGCTTTCGCAATACACCCACGACGATCGCCACCCGACGCGAAGTCGTGTTCTTAACCGCAGTACAGATCGAAGCCATTGCCGACCACCTTCGCGAAGTCATCACGCAGCATGTCGAAGATCAAGCGGGCAAGCCGGGTTTGCTCGAAGTCTCGCTCGATCTCGCCAGCCGCGATGCCGAGCGGCTGATCGACTCGACTGGCGAGTTGACTATCAGCGGCGGCCGGGCTCCTTGGACTGGCAACCAAACAATATACGTCGAGAGCGATACCAAGACGGGTGACATCAAGCTCGCGTTGCGAGTCAGCGTCCGCGACATGACACCCGTGGCGGTGCTCACTCGGCCGGTTGCCCGCGGCGAACTGCTGACCGCTTCGCACATCACTTTCGAACCGGCTCCCGAGAATGCTCGCTTGCCTCTGAATTCGGTACCGATCAGCGATATCAATCAAGTCGTCGCGCACGAGGCGGCTCGCAATTTGCGGCCGGGACAGGTTCTGACGACTGACCTGTGCCTCGCGCCGACAATGGTCGAGCGTGGCCAACTGGTGAGCGTCACCGCAGCCGGTGGTGGCATTCGTATCACGCGGCAAGCCATCGCTCGCGCTGATGGTCGCCAGGGCGAGGTGATCGAAGTCGAAACGACCGACAACCAAGATCGACTGTTCGCCCGCGTGGTTGGCTCGGGCAAGCTGGCCATAGTCACCGCGGTCGCGCCGCCCGATCCGCCCCGCACTTTCGAGCGTACCGTCAACGAACCTTTGCCCGCCGTTCGCTAGCTGAGTCACACATAGTCGCTTATCACTCCGCGAACAGAAAACCTTTCGCGGAGCGAAAGGCGACAGCCCGAAAGGATTCTCATGCAACGTCAATTCCCGATCGCCATCGCGCTGCTGCTGATTGTCACCAATGCATCGGCGCAAGAAGGCAGCTTGCTGGCTCCTAATTTTCAAGTCGGTCCCGACGGCAACGCCGTTGCACCATTGCCATTGACGCTCGAAAACGCCTCGTTCCTCTATCAACCGTTGCCTCCCGAGGCTGAGACGCGCGAGTTGCGGAAGGAAGACATCATTACTGTGCTTGTTGATTATCGGGCAACGATGCTCAGCGAAGGGGACGCGCAAAGCCGAAAGCAAGCGAACTTCAACGCGGCCCTCACCGACTGGCTGGCGGCCAGCGGCGGCGACATCTATGCCGCTCCGCAAAGGCGTGGCGATCCCACCATCGGTGGTCGTCTCAACAGTCAATTTCGGGCCCAGTCGGATATCGAGACCAACGACTCACTGACGTTTCGCATTGCCGCCAAAATCGTCGACATTCGCCCCAACGGCAACCTCGTGATCGAAGCTCATCGCAAGATTCAGAATAACGATGAAGAGTGGCTTGCTTCGCTCACCGGCGTTGTGCGGCGTCAGTCGATTGGACCCGATCGAGTCGTCCGCAGCGACGCCATTGCCGACCTCGATATCAAGAAAGAAGAAATTGGTACCGTCCGGAATGGTTACTCCGTCGGCTGGCTCAACAAGCTCTATGGAAAGTTCAAACCGTTTTAAGACTGGAATGACGAAACCAAAATGACGAATGACGAACAGTTGAGAGTCATCAATTGCAATTTTGTCATTCGAGCTTCGTCATTCGATCATTCACTCATCCACCGTCTTGGCGGCAGTATCAACAACGTGGCTACAGAAATAGACAACATGAAAAACATAATTCCATTTCTTACCCTGGTCATCCTCACTGCGCAATATGCGTCGGCCGAAACGCGGCTGCGAAACATCTGTCGCGTGAAGGGCCAAGAAGAAAACATCCTGCAAGGCTATGGTCTCGTCGTCGGCCTGAACGGCACTGGCGCGGCAAATGACGGACCGACCATGCGTGCGATGGCCCGCGCGATGGAACTGCTCGGCAGCCCGCTCAGCACCACCGGCCGACTCGACGCCGCTTCGCTCGCCGAACTGAAGGGCATGAAAAACGCTTCGCTCGTGATCGTACAGGCTCAGGTGCCCGCCACTGGAGCTCGCCGCGGCGAGAAACTCAACTGCTCGGTCTCGGCCATCAACGGCAAGAGTCTCGTCGGCGGCCAGCTAGCGTTTGCGACCTTACTGGGTCCGAACTTGCAAGACCGTCGCGTCTTCGCGGTGTGCAGCGGGCCAGTGCAAATCGACGACGCGGCCGTTCCTACCGCGGGTCGGGTCCACGATGGCTGCCAAATGGAGCAGGACGTCTACACACCGTTCCACAAAGATGGTTTCATTACGCTAGTGCTCGACAAGAACCACGCTGGCTTTCACACAGCGGCTGAAGTTGCTCGAAAAGTACGCGATGACTGGGGGGGCTACTACGGAAACCAAGCGGCGGGTGCGGTTAACACCCAACACAGTGAAGACGCTTCGATCTCTTCAGTGATCGCCGACGATGCCACAAATATTCGCGTTCGCATTCCGACAAGTTACGAGAACGATCCGGTCGCTTTTGCAGGCCAAGTGCTCGAAACAATCATCACCGAAGAAGACCCCGAAGCTCGCGTGGTGATGAATCCGCGTACCGGCAGCATCGTCATTAGCGGCGATGTCCGCATCGGCGACGTGGTTGTCGTTCACAAGAACACCGTCATCGAAGCCGGCACTTCGGCCGAGTTCACCGCGCTCTACGACGACCAAAACATCAGCCCGAGCCTTAATAGCCTCGTGACACAACTCAAGTACCTGAAGGTGCCGCCGGAAGATGTAATGGACATCATTCGCGTCATCGAACGTGACGGGAAGCTTCATGGAAAGTTGATTGTTGAGTAGCTAGCGGGCAGCAGGCAGAGGTCAAACAACGGGCCATGAAAGTGAGTGACATGCAAGCAACTAACAGTTTAAGTTCGATCCATATCCCTAGCCCCGAGACAGTTGCGCGGGCGCAGGAAGTAAAGCAAGCTTACAGCTCGTTCGTAGGCGAGACTTTCTTTAGTCAGATGCTTTCGTCGATGCGGTCGACGGTCGGCAAGCCTGCGTACTTTCATGGTGGCCAAGCCGAGGAAAAGTTTCGCGCTCAGCTCGATATGCAATTGGCCCAGTCGCTTTCTCAAAGCACCGGCGACCGCTTTGCCGAGCCAATGTTCGAGCAACAGTTTCCTCAAGAGGCTGCGGTGCTCAAGCAAGCCAAGGCCGCCGGCATGAGCATTCCGCTGCAAAAACTCTCGCAGCTCGCCGAGATTCGCTACTAACGGTCTATGTAGCGGAAGCCGCCAAGACTTTTGGCCACAACGCATATCAACGAAAAACAAGCCGTCATTTCCGCGCAGGCGGGAATGACGGACACAACTAACTTCCCAAACCCCGGCCCCGAACCCCCGGCCCCCTACTTCTATGACCGACCAACACGACTGGGAATCACGCATCGGCGCTTTACTCTCGCGACTAAGCGATGTGCAAAGCGAATTGCTTGCTCACCTCGATTCCAAACGCAAGGCACTTTTGGCTGGCGACCAGTCGTGGCTCGTCACATCGGCTGAACGCGAAATGCTACTCGTCGCCCAGCTCGAAGCGTGCCAATCTGAGCGACAAGTGCTGCTCGACAACGCGGCCGTTGAGGGGCTACCAAGCGATAATGTCGCCCAACTTGCTAGCGAAGTCGCCTCCCGTGACCGCCCCGGCCTAGCCAGTGCTATCAACGGGGCGCGCCAGCGTTCGCGACTGCTGCAGCACCAGAGCCTCACTAATTGGGTCGCGGTCCAGCGAACTCTGCTGCATTTATCACAAATGATTGAAGTCATTGCGTCGGGAGGCCAGCAAAGGCCGACATATCAGAAGAAGGGGCGTCCCGCCTCCAGCGGTGCTTTGGTCGACCAAGCGGTGTGACGATTTGTTCGGGCGAGCGACCCGGAGCCTAACGGCCACGGCTCAAAGTTATTGAACTTCATAATTCTGCCTTCTGCCCTTAAATATGTCCCTGTTCGGTACACTCCAACTTGCTAGCAACACATTGCAGGCCATGCAGGTGGGTTTGCATGTGGCGGGGAACAACATCGCGAATGCCAATACACCCGGCTTCATTCGCGAAGAGGTCATCTATGCACCCGCACCAGTGCAACGGCAAGGCCGACTTATTCTCGGGCTCGGTGTTCAAGTCGAAGCGATCGTGCAACAAGTCGACCGCTTTCTGCAGGACCGACTTCGTGGTGCAGAAAGCGACATCGCCGGTGCCGAAGCTCAGGAAAAAGCCTACGGCGACCTCGAATCGCTGCTAGGGGAGCTTAGCAACACCGACATTAGCACCTCGCTATCGGAATTTTTTAATAGCATTGACGCGGTGCTCGAAGCGCCCGGCGACTTGTCGCTGCGGAATCTTGTGGTGTTGCGAGGCCAATCGCTGACGCAACGAGTGAATCGGCTCAACGACAGAGCGGTCGAGATTCACAACCAGTTCGACTTTCGCGTTGATACAATAGCAGGTGACGTAAACCGCTTGACCGAAGAGATACGCAGCCTCAATCTTCGCATCGTCGAAAAGGAAGGAGGCGGAGCGATCGAAAGCGAAGCGGGTGCGCTGCGAGCGGCTCGCGATGTGGCGCTCTCCGAACTTTCGTCGCTCATCGACATCACCACCAACGAACAGTCAACCGGGGCGGTGGTCGTGGCGATCGGGGGCGAGTATATCGTCAACGGCAATGTCAGGCGATCCGTTGAGGTCGAAAACGCGCAGATCGGCAACCACAATACGTCGCGCATTGTGTTCTCGGATAACAAGGCAGAGCTCGACGCTACCTCTGGTGAATTGGGCGGAATATACATCGCGCGCGATCAAATCGTCGGCGGTTTTCTCAACACTCTCGACGAATTTGCTGGTACGCTGGCCTACGAATTCAACCGCGTCTACTCCCAAGGCCAGGGTATCGATGGATATACACAAATCGAGAGCAGCAACGCGGTCGTCAGTTCGACCGCTGCGCTCGACGAAGCGGGATTGCCGTTCACTCCGGTCAATGGCTCGTTCGATATATTAGTTCGCAATACCAACACGGGCGTGACCCAAACGCACACGATTCTTGTCGACCTCAACGGTCTCGATGCCGACCTGTCGGTCACCGGACTGGCATCGGCGATTAACAACATTACCGGCCTATCGGCGAGTGTCTCAACCGCTGGCCGCCTAAAAATCGGTGCCGATGCTGCCGCGACTGAGTTTGCCTTTGCACAGGATTCGAGTGGGGTACTCACCGCTCTGGGGCTCAATACCTTTTTCGATGGTTCAACGGCTGGCAACTTGCGCGTCAATAGCGGGCTCGCCGGCATCCAAAACGCGGGCCGCTTCGCCGCCAGTAGTGGCGGCATCGGCGAAGACACCAATATCGCCTCGCAACTTGCTGATTTCTACGACAGCCCGCTCGAATCGCTCGGCGGCGCGTCGCTGTTCGATTCCTACACCCAGCTCGTGAGTAATTTGAGTCAGGGTGCCACGGTCTCCAAGAGCGTCGCCGAAGGCTTGCGACAATTTGGCGCGACACTCGAAGGCGAACACCTCGCCATCAGCGGCGTCAGCGTCGACGAAGAAGCCGTGAAAATCATCCAACTTCAACGCACGTTTCAAGCCTCGGCACGTCTCATATCCACCATCTCGGAGCTACTCGATACGCTCGTGAACCTATAGTCGCCAGCATTGAACGGTCAGCGGTCAGCTATCCGCGGTCGGCAAAACGACGTCGCGAAGCGACGCGTCTCTGGCTGATGGCTGAATGCTGATTGCTGATCGCTCCACACGCACCACTCCACACTCCACCCGCTCCAATGTCCGTCCTACCCATCCCCACTACACGAGTCACCGATCAACTGGCCAGCCAGCGGTTGGTGAGACAGTTGCAGTCGGACCAAGCGTCGTTGTTTCGTGTGCAGACACAACTCAGCACTGGACGACGAATATTCTCGCCCAGCGACGATGCACCGGCGGCACTGCGAGCGATCAATCTTCAGCGCATCATCGAACGTAAGACCCAACTCGAAACCAACATCGGCGCAAGCGCTTCGTATCTCGCTGCCGCAGAAAGCGCCATCGCAACTGTCTCGAACTCGCTCAACAGTGTCCGTTCTTCGGTACTGGGGGTCATCGATACGATTTCGACCGATACCGAGCGGCAAGCGGTGATCGATGAGATTGATCAAGCGCTCTTTTCGATTCAATCTTCGGCGAACACCCAGTTTCGCGACCGCTATCTGTTCAGCGGTTCGCGGTCGCTCGAACAGCCATTTGTCACGAGCGGCAATTTCTACGAATACACCGGTAACGAACAGTCGCTGACGAGTCACGTCGACTTTGGTCTGCTGTTCGACACCGGCGTGCCCGGTACATCGGTCTTTGGTGGTATTTCGGCCGACATTCGCGGAACAACCGACTTCAATCCACAAGTCACTCCCAGCACTCTGCTCCGCGACATCAATGGTGGCAACGGTATTTCGCCTGGTGGGGCCATCGAGGTCGTCTATGTCAATTCGGTCGGTAATGCCACGTCGACAATTGTCGACCTCGGCGGTGCCGCCACACTCGGCGACGTCGCGCGCTATATCGAACAGTATGCGCCCACTGGTTCCGACCTCGATGCCCGTGTTACCGCTGGCGGTCTTGAACTTTCGGTCCCCAGCGGCGGAGTGTTAGTCCGCGAAGTGAGCGAAGGTGATACGGCAAAGGAACTCGGCATTCGCACATCGACACCAAGCAGCACGCTGGTGGGAAGCGATCTCAATCCGCTCGTCAAGAACACGACTCCACTCGATGATCTCTTCGGTCGGCGGGCGACGGCGCGCCTCTCTTCGCCGAACAGCAACAACGACATCATCGTCGCTGCGACTGCCAATGGGATCAACGCGCAATCGAGCGGCGATCCACTTAATGGAGTCACCGTTCAATTTGTCAGTGGCGGCACCGCCGGTGCCGAAGTCGCGACTTACGACGCGAATACGAGTACGTTGACAGTCGCGATCGAGACGGGCGTCTCGACAGCGAACGGAGTGATCGCCGCCATCAACGCCGAACCCAACGGTTATTTCGCCGCATCGCTCGATCCGGCTGACTCGACCGCAGCGGCCTTGGCCGGCACAGGATTGGTCGCCCTTGCGGCAACCGCCACCACCAGTGGGGGTGCCGGCGCGAACTTTGATCGTACTGCGGGCATTGTCGTCACCAACGGCGGCACGAGCGAAGTCATCGACTTCGTCGGCACCGAAACAGTCGAAGACTTGCTCAATCGCCTCAATCATGCCGACATCGGTCTACACGTCGAGATTAACGAGTCGAAGACGGGCATCAATGTGCGAAGTCGACTTAGTGGAGCCGACCTCACGATCGGCGAAAATGGCGGTACTACCGCCAGCCAGTTAGGGATTCGCAGCTATACGACCAATACTCATCTCGACCGATTCAACCGTGGAGTCGGAGTTCCCAATGCCGCCGGCGACGGGCTCCGCATCATCGTCGGCGATGATCCGTTGGTCGACGCCGACGGCACAAGTTTTGACGTCGACCTCGAAGGCGCTTTCACGGTTGCCGATGTCATCGACCGAATCAATAACGCCCCTGGCAACACGAGCCTCGTCACCGCCGCGCTGACCGACGTCGGCAACGGTATTCGACTGACTGACATCAGCGGCCAGCCCAACGACTTGGTTGTCGAATCGGTCGGCCCCAATCAACCGGCTCTGCTACTTGGATTTGTCGCCGATGGCGCGACGTCGGCTCGCTCGACGAGCGGTTCGCTGTCGAGTGGCGACCGTCACACGATCGAAGTCGACGGAGTTTTCAACACACTGCTACGGTTGCGTTCGGCGCTCAAGGCCAACGACGTGCCAGCACTCGGCCGCGACATCAGTCGCCTCGACGCCGATCTCGATCGCATCAACTTTTCGCGTGCCGAAATCGGCGCACGGCTACAAGGCCTCGAAGTCCTCCGCTACAACATTGAGGACGAACAAGTGAATCTGAAGCAGTCACTTTCTAATGACATCGACGTCGACCTAACCGAAGCGATCACCGAATTCACGAACCGGCAATACGCACTCGAAGCTTCGCTGAAGACGGCGTCACAAATCGTGCGGCTTAGTTTGCTCGATTATTTGTAAGCGCTCTCAGCTTTCGGCAGGCAGCGATCATCGTTTTCATGGCTCCGCTCCGTGGCTCCGCTTTATGGCTCCGCAGAAGCCGTCATTCTCGCGAAGGCGGAAATCTAGAAACAAAGCCTTAAGTTTAGATTCCCCGCTCGCGGGACTGACAAAATGCTTCGTATTCGCAGAATGAGCTGACTGCTGACCGCTGACCGCAGATTGCTGTCGGCTGCGGCTGGTTTCCCCCGCTTGTCGCCCCCCGCTTCTACCTTCTACACTGTTGGGTCACTTTGCAACCTGCCCCAACCTCTCGAAGTCCGTTGACAGCTTCCCCCCCATCCGCCGGTACCGGCAATCTCAGCAGTCTTGAACTCGCGATGGCGGCTGCGCGGTCGGCTCACGACAATCGCGGCAAAGATATTGTGTTGATCGACTTGCGCGAAGTAACGCCGGTGTTCGACTACTTTTTGATCGTCACCGGCAACAGCCGCCGACAACTACACGCGATCAGCGAAGACATCGACAACCATCTCGAAAAAGACCTCGGCGACAAACGGATCGGTATCGAAGGCTACAGCGATAGCCGCTGGATTCTGCTCGACTACGGCAACGTTGTGATTCATCTGTTCGACGAAGAGACTCGCGACTACTACTCGCTCGAAGAATTATGGACCGATGCGGTGCGGGTTCCTTTGCCGTGGGACAAAACAGAAAACGCAACCGGCGACTCTTGAATCACTGCTAAATGTCATGTCGCCTCTCGATCAACTCCGCATACGATTTGCCACCGCGCTCGAAGCGATGCCCTCGCACGATGGCGATTCGTTGGTGCAACTGGTGAATCTGGCTGAACTCGTTCAGCCTAGTCAAGACGCGCGGTTTGGCGACTACCAAGCAAATCTCGCGATGCCCCTCGCCAAAGCGATTGGCAAGAATCCCCGCGAGTTGGCGAGTGAGATTGTCGCTGCTCTGGATGTCGACGATTTTTGCGAAACGGTCGAGATCGCCGGACCAGGATTTATCAACTTGCGAATCGACGACACTTGGCTCGCGAAGCAACTCGTCGGGCGGCTCGTCGACGTCGAGCGGCTGGGCGTCGAAACAACCAAACACGCCAAAAAGATCGTCATCGACTATTCGTCGCCGAATGTTGCAAAACCGATGCATGTCGGTCACATTCGCTCAACAGTGATCGGCGACGCGCTCGCCCGCGTATTGCGGTTCTTGGGCCACACGGTCATCACCGACAATCACATCGGCGACTGGGGCACACAGTTTGGCATGATCATCTACGGCACCAAGCACTTTGCCGCGGGCGAAGTCGTCGCCGACGTCGCGGAACTGAGCCGTCGCTATCGCTTGGTGAATCAGCTTGTCGAGTATCACGAGGCGAAAAGCCACGGACTGCCGACGCTTGACGAGAAACTGACGGCTGCCAAGTTGCGTGTCGAAGAGTTGTCGCGACTCGAACCGTCCGGTGATAAAAAAGAGGCGAAAGCCGTTGCTAAGAAGCTCCGCCAAGCCGAGGGCGCCGTCGCCGAATTGCAGGCCGATCGCACGCAGTTACTCGATAAAATCGCGGAGGTCGACGACGATGTCGAATTGGCGATGCTCGCCGCGAAGCATCCCGACATCCAGGCATCGGTGCTGGCCGAGACGGCGAAATTGCACGCCGGTGATGAGACGAATCGCGACCTGTGGGAGCAGATTCTCCCCCCTTGTCTTGCCGAAAACGATGCCGTGTACGAGCGGCTAGGGGTCGAATTCGACCACACGCTGGGCGAGAGTTTCTATCACGACCGGCTACCGGGCGTCGTCGACGATCTGCTGGCCAAGGGTCTTGCCGTCGAGAGCGACGGCGCAATCTGCGTCTTTGTCGGTGACAGCGACACGCCGTTTATCGTCCGTAAAAAAGATGGCGCATTTCTCTACTCGACGACCGATCTCGCGACGATCGCCTATCGCTCCGAAATGTGGCAGCCCGATATTGTGCTCTACGTTGTCGACCATCGACAAAGTTTGCACTTTGCTCAGTTGTTCGCCACCGCCAAGGTCACCGGCTTTGCCGACATACAGTTTGAGCACGTCAGCTTCGGCACCGTGTTGGGCGAAGATGGCAAGCCCTACAAGACGCGGAGCGGTAATGCGGTCGGCTTGATGGGATTGCTCGACGAGGCGGTGGTACGCGCCCGGGCGATTGCCGACCGCAGCGACAAACTCGACACCGACGACGAACGGGCTGAAGTCGCCGAGAAGATCGGCATCGGGGCGATCAAGTACGCCGACTTGAGTCACAATCGCACCAGCGACTATGTCTTTAGCTATGACAAGATGCTCGCAACAACCGGCAATTCGGCCGCGTACATGCAATACAGCTATGCCCGCGCGAATGGCATTTTTGCTCGCGCCGAACTCGCCCCGGCTGCGATCCGCTCGTCCGACGTGCGAATATCGCTCGACACCCCAGCCGAACGAACGCTCGGAATGGCCCTCATGCGTTTCGACGAAGCGCTCGAGCGTGTGGCGACCGACTATCGACCCAACCACTTAACGAGCTACCTGTTCGAGCTAGCGAGTCGATACAGCGAATTCTTTGAGAACTGTCCCGTGCTTAAGGCACCGACTGACGAAATCCGCACGAGTCGACTCGCACTGGCCGACCTGACGGCACGCACGATCGCGAAGGGACTCGAATTGCTCGGCATTTCGGTCGTCAAGCGGATGTAAGTGTATCGTCGCTGACCGCTCCGCGATCAGAGGTCTGATCGCGGAGCGGTCAGCGAGTCACTACGAACGCTAGCAGTCGTGCTACCTGCGCTATTGGCATGGTGGGACCGGTTTGTTACAAGCACTCCTCCTCAGCTACTGACCTCCCCGCCGTCCACTCTTACCGCGTTTGCCATGAGCAACTTTTCGCGAGTCATGCAATTGGCGCTTCGCCTGCGCTGGAACGTCGCGGCTTGCATCATCAGTTCACTTGTGATCGCCGTGTTGTGGGCGGGCAATTTGTCGGCCGTGTTTTGGGTGGTCGACGTCGTGATGGAAGATAAGTCGCTGCCGATGTATATCGACGAGCAAATCGCCGATGCCCAGCAGGAACTAGCCAGTCTCGACGCAAAGATTGGCGAATTAAGCATCGCAGCAATCGAGTCGCTCGATGCCGACAGGGCCCTCCGACAAGCCCAGTTCGATCATCGTGTGCAGTCCGATCGACTCAGCCGATTCGAGTGGATCAAACCCTGGGCCGACAAATGGTTGCCAACGACGCCGTTCGCAACGCTCGTGTACGTCTGCTTTGCGGTGTTAATTAGCACACTCATCAAGAACGTTTTTCGCATCATCAATCAGGTGCTGGTCTCTCGCCTTGGTTGTCGCGTAGCTTTCCAGTTGCGCGACCAGTTCTACCGCCACATGTTGCGGCTCGACATGGCCGATTTCAATCACAATGGACGGGGCGACCTGATGAATCGCTGCACGGCCGATATCAACGCGGTCGATGTGGGTGTGCAGACAGTGTTTGGCGTCGCGGTGCGAGAACCGCTCAAGATGATCGCTTGTTTTATCGGAGCCGCGTGGGTTAGTTGGCGACTCTTGCTGCTTACGATCATCGTCGCACCAGCGGCTTACCTGCTCATTCGTTGGCTTGCCAAGGCACTCAAGCGTGCTAACCGCCGTGCGATGGAAGAACTTTCGATTATTTACGACAAACTGAGCGAGACGCTCGCGAGCATTAAGCTCATCAAGGCGTTTACAATGGAAGCTGTCGAGCACGATCATTTCGAGAAGTGCGCGAAGACCTATTATCGACGGCAAATGCGCATCGCTTGGTATAACTCGCTGGTGAGCCCGTTGACCGAAAATCTCGGCATGGCGATGGTGCTCATGGCCGCCATGGCAGGCGGATTTTTAGTTTTGTCGGGCGAGACGGCGCTATTCGGAATTCCGATTAGCGATCGCGCCCTAACCCACGGCAGCATGAGCCTGTTCTTCGGCATGTTGGTCGGCATGAGCGATCCAGCACGAAGGCTGTCGAATGTGTTTAGCTTCTTGCAACAATCGTCGGCCGCCGCCGATCGCGTCTATCAAATTCTCGATCGCGCACCCAGCATTGTCGACACACCCCACCCTCAGCTGCTCCCTCGGCTCGCACAGACACTGCGATTCGAAGACGTATCGTTCGGGTACGACGCGACCAAGGAAGTGCTCAGTCACATTGATCTCGATGTCGCCGCCGGAGAAACAATCGCCATCGTCGGCCCCAATGGCTGCGGAAAGTCGACACTGCTCTCGCTATTACCCCGGTTTTATGACCCCACGAGCGGACGAATTACCGTCGATGGGGTCGACATCCGCGATGTGGCGCTGCACGACCTGCGCAGCCGCATTGGTATCGTTTCGCAAGAAGTGTTGATGATGAACGATACCGTGGCGGCCAACATCGCCTATGGAGTTCCCGATGCGGACGACGATGCGATCGAAGCGGCAGCCCGCGCGGCTTACGCACACGGGTTCATCACCGAAAAGCTGGCCAATGGATACGACACCGTCGTCGGACCAGGAGGCAACCGCCTTTCGGGAGGTCAACGGCAACGCATTGCACTCGCCCGTGCGATTCTCGCTGATCCCGAAATATTGATCCTCGACGAAGCAACCAGCCAGGTCGATGTCGAAAGCGAACACCTGATTCACCAAGTGCTCGAAGTGTTCGCGCAACAGCGCACCACACTGCTTATCACCCACCGCATGAGCACGATCGCGCTTGCCGATCGGGTGGTCGTGATGGATAAAGGAGAAATTCTCGACGCGGGAACGCACGAGCTGCTCATCACACGCTGCGAAGTCTATTCGCGGCTGTTCAACCTGAATTGGCGCGAGAGCGCCTAGCGCACCGCGATACACTCAGCGAAAGAAGCACAACAGAGCCACAGAGCGTACCGTGCATTTTTGCAATGTCGCCTAAATTCCCTCTGTGGCTATCGTTTCGTGTCAGCGGCTATGAATCGCTGCGCCGTCGCTCAATCGGTCGCTAGGGTGAACGATGATCAAGTCGCCCGGCTTGATCGCGGCAGATTCGCCAGTTGCCAAAACCTCGGCTTCGAGCCCGTTTTGCAGGCCGACATCGACGGGCACTTGCTTCGCTTTGTTGTCCTTCGCAACAAACAGTGCCCAGCCGTCAACGGTGCGAAATAGCGCACTCGCGGGCACCTTAATCGCGTCTTCTTTCTCGTCAACAACGATGCGAGCTTCGACTCGAAAACCATCGCCCAGATTCGGTCGTTCGCTCGCCGTTGCGACGAGATCGACAATCACGTTGACCCGTTGCTCCTCGACGCCCAAAGTAGAAATTTTTGTGAACCCAGCGGGCTCGACCAATCGTACGCGTCCCTCCAGGGCCTTCGCGCCCCCCCAGTGCTCAAGTAACACTAGAGTGCCGGGACGGATTTTCACGGCGTCGCTGCTCAACACGTCGATCTCGACTTCCAAGTCTTGGGGATCGCCCAATTCCAATAGCGAGGTCCCCGCGGTGACGACATTGCTGCTTTCTTGAAAGACACGTAGCACACGCCCATCGATCGGTGAGGCAATCTCAAAAGTCCATCCGTTGGCGTTGTTCTCGCCAACCACGTTTTCCGCTTGAGGCTTCGATCGCAAGAGCGCTGCTTCAGCTTGCTGCAATTCGAATTGGGCGATTTCTTGCTCATAGCGGGCCGAGCGAATCCGCTCGCTCGCGCGGCGATAGCGAGCCTCGCTGTCTTCGAGCTGATCCTGGGTGAAGGTTCCCGATGTGGCCAGTTCGCGAACGCGGGCCAAGTCTCGCTCGGCGTATTCTTGCTCGATGCGCGCCTCTTCGAGCACCGTCTCCACCTGTCGAACCAATGCCTGGGCCGCTAGCACGCTGGCTTCGCTTTGCGCGATGGTCCGGGCGTCGAGCAGTTCGGGATCGCGTGGTTCAATGATGGCGAGCACCGTCTCGCCCTGCACTACTGAATCGCCCGGATCCATATCAATCCGTAGTAGCCGCCCGGCGAGTGGTGTGGAAACGATGTACTTTTCGCGAATCCGAGTCTTGCCATCTTCGTCGACGGTGACGCGAATCAGACCTTGCTCGACGCGCGCGAGATCGACCCCGATCGGCTTGGGCAAGAACGAATAAACAATCAGCCCCACCAACACCACACCGATACACGTCAAGACTATTGACAGCCAATTGCGCATGTTGGTCCGGCTAGAATCAGAACGGCAAACAGCGTTCAGGCTAGCAAAAGAGGCCAATCGCGACGAGGGTCGCGAACAATCTAGGGTCTGACAGGGGCGCGCCGGCGAACGGAGGCACACTAACGGTGGCTGTCGAGCGGTCGGCTTTCAGCTATCAGCCGTCAGCCAGACAAAGGGTCCGTTGTGCGGATCATCAAGTTGTGGCCTCCTATCGGTTTTCACAGCCGACTCGACTCAGGCAACTTCGTTGCCGCGAAGGTTCGCGAAGCGAAAGGGTCTGGCTGAGATAGCTGACCGCTGAAGGCGGACCGCTTGTCGTCACAACCTACGAAAACAGGCATCGATGGCTTCAGCGAAGCTCGGTGGCGCCTGCCCGTCGTCGTAGGGATCTACGGCATGCGCCAATCGCTCGTGCGCTGCCCGGTCGGTCAACTCGCGGTGCTGTCCGGTATTGATGGCCAGCGGCGTGAATGGCTCGCTCGACGCGACCGCACGGACCGTGGCGACCATTTTGATCGCTTCGGGCCGAGTTCGAGTGCAGACCGCAATTGTTCGCATAACCGCAGTAGAGTCCACACAAGGTGGGTTGCTGCGATCTTTGAATTCCGAGAATTTCGACGCGCGAACCAATGGAGCTAATTCGTATGTCGTAATTGTTGTGCCGTTCGCAGCGTCTCAGTACCCTTTTCCACACGATTTGGCGACAATCGTGGGTTGCGAACGAGGGCGAGGGTTGTATATTGTGCGATTCGACACCAGTGAGCCAAATCAGGCTAGCGTAGCTCAATTGGCAGAGCAGCGGTTTTGTAAACCGCAGGTTGTGGGTTCAAGTCCCTCCGCTAGCTTTGTGCCTTCGGCCGGGTCAAGAGCCTAATTGGGAGCGTCCAGAGGAAAAAAGGGAAAAAGAAGTTAGGATTGAGTCGGCAGAGATGTTTTAGATAATGCGGGGAGTTACCGAAGCGGTCAAACGGGTCAGACTGTAAATCTGATGGCTCTGCCTTCGCAGGTTCGAATCCTGCACTCCCCACTGTGGAAATGAC